>NZ_JAALCR010000004.1:0-300000 GCF_011065895.1 Paludisphaera rhizosphaerae
TGGTCTCGATCGGAGGCCGCGTCCTTCCGCATCTTCGTCAGCGTCTGCACCGCCCGGAACAGCTCGCGCGCCCGCGCCGACTGGTATCGCCGCAGCCGCTCACCCTCGACGCCGGGCAGGAACGAGGCCGCTTCCGCTCGCTCTAGAGCGTCGTCCCCTTCGACCTCCTCCAACTCGGCCAAACGTTCGCTCAGTCGCTCGGTTTCGCCGTCGACGACCGCCCGCAACGTCGCCCGCGCCTCGTCCTCGTCGGCCGGCGGAGGGGCCAGCTCGCGCCAATGCTGCCACTGGCTGTAGGTCGGGTCGTGGAACGGCGAGTCCCGCCGCAACCGCTTCCAAAACCCGACGCCGCCGTCCTCCTCCAGCGCATCCCAGGCCAGGAAGATCGCGTTCAGGGCCGGATCCTCGGCGGAGTCGCCCGCCTGCTTCCCCAGCAGCCGGACGAACCTGTACTTATCGCAATATGTGAACACATGTTCGCCGTCGATCAATGAGCGGATCTCACCCCAGCGGTCGAGCATCCAGCGCACGCCCTCGGGCGAGTCCTCCAGCGCCGCGACGATCGCCGCCGGCTCGTCCCCCGGCGGCGGGGCCGCCTTGCCGGAAGCGAAGCTGCCGACGATCGCGAACAGCCTCCGCCCCAGCGCGGCGACCTTCGCCGCCCCCTTCGCCCGCGAGGTCAGCATCGCCCGCCGCACCCGCTTCGCCAGCAGCGCCGCCTCATGCCGCTCCGCTCGCTCCAGCGCCCACGAAGCCTTCGCCGCCCTCTCGACCAGCTCCCGCTCGATCGCGTTCTGCGGCTCCCAATCCTCGACCCAGAGATTGACGCGAGCCTCCAACTCGGCGGGGTCCTCGTGCGGCAAGACCGGCCCGTTCTTCGACCGCATCCCATGCTTCAAAGCGTTCATCCGAGCCCGCGCCTTGCCGGCGTCGGACTTCGGCCCGGTCGATTTCTGCGCGTTCGCGCGATTGGCGCGGATCTGAGCCTCGGTGGCGGCCATGGCGGAGTCTCCTCGATCGTCGCGGCGGGAATGTCACCTGGGAGGGACGATCCGCACGACGAGCGAGACGATTCCGATTATCGAGACTTTTGCGACGCCTCAACGGCGAAAGAATCTGATTGCGCGGATAGTGCAGCCGCGGTTCGCGACGTTCAATCCGTAATGAACCACGAACTAACGCCGGAGAGTCATGCGCCGGGGATGCGGATCTCGATCCCGTATCTCGGCGCGATGGCCAGGAGCTTTTCCACGTCCTCGTGGCTCGGCGGCGGGGCGTCTGTCGATCCTTCGGGCAGGGGGACGCCGATCTCGAAGAACATCCCTTCGATGCCCGCGGGGGCGGCCGAGATCAGCATCCGGGCCGGCGTGTCGTTCTCGTTTTTGAAGCTGTGCAGCGTGCCGACGGGGACGTTGGCGAACGTCCCGGGCTTGGCGACGATCCGTTCGCCATTGATGGTGAACGTGACCTCGCCTTCGAGGACGTAGAAGCCCTCTTCCTCCCGGCTGTGGACGTGCGGCGGAGGCCCGCCGCCGGGGCCGATGATGGCGTCGAACAGGGTGTACTTCCCGTTGGTCTCGGCCCCCGTGGCCAGGAAGCGATAGACGTCGCCGACGACACCGATGGTCCGGCCTTTGGGCGACACGGAGATGATGGGCTCGCGGCTCATGTGACGGTTCCCCGATTGCTCAGTCGGCCGGAAGGATGCGGACGCGGCGGCCCTCGATCTTGAGGCGGCCGGCGGCGAAGAGGGAGACGGCTTCGGGGAGGGCCTCGCACTCGGCGGCGAAGACGCGGGCGGCCAGGGCGTGGGCGTCGTCGTCCTCGAGGACAGGGACGACCTTCTGGAGGATGATCGGGCCCTCGTCGTACTCGTCGCTGGCGAAGTGGACCGTGCAGCCGCTGATCTTCACCCCGTAGTCGAGCGCCGCCTGATGGACGCGCTCGCCGTAATAGCCCTTGCCGCAGAACGAGGGGATCAGGCCGGGGTGGATGTTGATGACCCGGCCGCGGAAATCGGCCGGGATCTTCACCAGGGCCAGGAATCCGGCCAGCAGCACGAGGTCGGCGCCGGTCTCGCGGACCGGGTCGAAGACCGAGGCGCTGAAGGCGTCGAGGTCCGTCCGCCGCTTCGAGACGTCGGCTACTGCGACGGGGAGGCCGGCCTTCTCCGCCTTGGCGATCGCCGCGATCCCCGGACGGCTGGCCACGACCTGAACGACCCGGGCGTTGAGCGTCCCGGCGTCGATCCGATCGAGCAGGTTCTGCAGGGTCGTCCCGCCGCCCGAGACGCAGACGGCCAGCCGAACGGGGGCGGCCATCAGGAAACGCCTCCGGCGGTCGCCGACACCACGCGGACGCAGCGCCCGCAGAGGGTCGGATGCTGGGCGTTGCCGCCGACATCCTCACGATAGTTCCAGCAACGCTCGCACTTGCCGAACGTCGACTTCGCGGCCGTCACCTGGAACCGCTCCTCGCCGGGCCCCGGCGTCGCCGAGCCCCCCTCGCGGACGTCGATCGTCGAGACCAGGCAGATCGTCGCCAGCAGGTCGCGGTCGGCCTGGAGGATCGCCAGGTCGGCGGCCGGCGCGGCGATCGTCACCGACGCCTCCTGGGCGCTGCCGATCGTCTTGTCCTTGCGCAGCCCTTCCAGGGCCTTGAGGATCGCGTTGCGGGCGTCGGCGAGTACGGCCCAGCGGGCGTCGCGTTGGGGGTCGTCCCAGCGCGGGTCGGGCTGGGGGAACGTCGCCAGGTGGACGCTCGCCGGGAAGCCCTGGCCGTGCGGCATGTAGCCCCACGATTCCTCGGCCGTGTGGGGGAGGATCGGGGCCAGCAGCCGCGTCAGGGCCTCGTGGAGCCGGAACAAAACGTACTGCGCGGCGCGACGCTCGGGGCCGCGAGGGGCCTCGGCGTAGAGTCGGTCCTTGAGGACGTCGAGGTAGAAGCTCGACAGCTCGACCGAGAAGAACTGGTAGATCCGCGAATAGACCCGGTAGAACTCGAACCGCTCGTAGGCCGAGACGGCGTCGCGGATCACCTGGTTGAGCTGCCCCAGCGCCCAGCGGTCGATCTCGTGGAGCGTCGCCAGGTCGACGGTCGCCGGATCCAGGTGGGCGTAATCTTCCAGGTTCCCCAGCAGGTAGCGGAACGTGTTGCGGATCTTGCGGTAGGCCTCGGACGCCTCCTTGATCGAGCGTTCGCTGATGCGGACGTCGTCGGCGTAGTCCATGCTGGAGACCATCAGCCGGAGGACGTCGGCCCCGTGCTGCTCGGTCGCCTTCACGGCCGAGACCACGTTGCCCAGCGACTTCGACATCTTCTGGCCCTTGTCGTCGACGACGAACCCGTGGGTCAGGATGCTCTCGAACGGGGCCTTGCCGGTCGTGCCGACGGCCGTGAGGATCGACGACTGGAACCAGCCGCGGTGCTGGTCGGATCCTTCCAGGTACATGTGCGCGGGGAAGCCCAGGTTGAAGCCCCCCGCCAGCACCGCGCGATGGCTGGAACCGGACTCGAACCAAACGTCGAGGATGTCCCCTTCCTTGCGGAAGCTCGTCCCACCGCAGCTCGAGCACTTCGCCCCCGGCGGCAGGATCTCCTCAACGGGCTTGTTGAACCAGGCGTCGGCCCCTTCCTTGCGGAAGAGGTCGCGGAAGTGGCGGGCGGTCTCGGCCGTCAGAAGCTGCGCATTGCACGAGGTGCAGCCGAGCGCGGGGATCGGCACGCCCCACGACCGCTGCCGGCTGATGCACCAGTCGGGACGGAGCGAGACCATGGCCTCGATCCGGGCCTGTCCCCATTCGGGGTACCACTTCACGGCGTCTCGGATCTGCTCCAGCGTCCGGCCGCGGAGGTCGTTGCGGTCGACGCCGACGAACCACTGCTCGGTCGCCCGGAAGATGACCGGCTTCTTGCACCGCCAGCAGTGCGGGTAGCTGTGCGTCAGGGGCGCTTCCAGGTAGAGCGCGCCCGACTCCTTCAGGTTGGCGACGACCTTCGGGTTGGCCGCGAAGACGTACTGGCCGACGAGCCACTCGGGGGCCTCGGCCGTGAACCGGCCGGCCGGGTCGACGGGGCTGAGGACCGGGAGTTGGTAGGCCTTGCCGGTCTGGTAGTCCTCGCCGCCGTGGCCGGGGGCGGTGTGGACGAACCCGGTGCCGTCCTCGGCGCTCACGTAGTTCGCCAGGACGATCGGCGAGACCCGTTCGAGGAACGGGTGATGGTATTCGGCGTGCTCCAGCTCGCGGCCCTTGCAGCGGCCGACCTCGACGTGATCGGCGATCTTGCGCAGGCCCATCACCTTCTCGACGAGGTCCGCGGCGAGGATGGTGCGGACGGTCGCGCCGGTGTCGGGGTCGGTGTAGCGGACGCCGGCGTAGGTCAGGTCGGGGTGGGCGGCGATGGCCACGTTGGCCGGCAACGTCCAGGGGGTCGTCGTCCAGATCATCGCCCGCCAGTCTTCGGGCTTCGATCCGCCGTCGAACGCAAGCCAGTCGGCGGGAACGCCGGCGACCATCGGGAAGTTGACGTAGATGCTCGGCAAGGTCTCGTCGTGGTACTCCAGCTCAGCCTCGGCCAGAGCCGTCTGGTCGGAGGTGCACCAGTGGATCGGCTTGAGCTGGCGGAAGACGAAGCCGCCGTCGAGGAGGTCGGCCAGGACGTCGACGATGCCGGCCTCGTAGCGGGGGTCGAGGGTCAGGTACGGGTCTTCCCAGTCGCCCATCACGCCGAGGCGGCGGAACTGGTCGCGCTGGACGTCCACCCACTTCATGGCCTCGACGCGGCACATCTCACGGACTTCGGGGCGGCCGAGGGTCGCGGCCTTGGAGCCCAGGTCCTTCATGACCTTGTGCTCGATCGGCAGGCCGTGGGTGTCCCAGCCCGGGACGTAGGGGCTGTCGAACCCTCGCATGCTGAGCGAGCGGACGACGAAGTCCTTGAGCATCTTGTTGAGCGCGGTCCCCATGTGGATGTCGCCGTTGGCGTACGGCGGGCCGTCGTGGAGGACGCGGACGGGGGAGCCCTTGCGGGCTGTGCGGAGCTGGCCGTAGAGGTCCTGCTCGCGCCAGTTCGCCTGAATCTGGGGCTCGCGGGTCGGGAGGTTCGCCTTCATGGCGAACTCGGTGACGGGCAGGTTCAGGGTCTCTTTGTACGGCTTCGCGTTCGTGGACATGATGTCGGCTTCGCGGTTCGTTGGGATCGAATCGGTTCGGGCGATGCGGGGCGGACGGGCCCAGTCGATCAAATCAAATCAGACGGGCCGGCGTTCCAAGACGCCCCGGACGATGGTGCGGAGCTTGGCCTCGGCGGCGTTGGCGACGGCGAGGATCTTGTCGATGTCCACCGGCTCCAGCGCGTCGGGAAGGCACATGTCGGTGATGATCGAGAACCCCAGCACCTTGATCCCGGCGTGCACGGCCACCAGGATCTCGGGGATCGTGGACATGCCGACGACATCGGCGCCGATGGCGCGGAGGAACCGGTATTCGGCCCGGGTTTCCAGGTTAGGACCAGTCACCGCCACGTAGACGCCGCGCTGGGCGACGATGTTCGCCTCAAGCGCCACGCGGAGGGCCAGATCCTGAAGCTCGCTGTCGTAGGGCTCGATCAGGTCCGGGAAGCGGGGGCCGAGGCGGTCGTCGTTGGGGCCGATCAGCGGGTTGGCCCCGAGCAGGTTGATGTGGTCTTCGATGACCATCAGGTCGCCCTTGCGATACTGCGGGTTCAGCCCGCCGCACGCGTTGGAGACGATCAACAGCTCACAGCCGAGTTCCTTCATCACGCGGATCGGGAACGTCACCTGGGCGGCCGTGTAACCCTCGTACAGGTGGAACCGCCCTTCCATCGCCATGACCTGATGGCCGCAGAGCGTGCCACAGACGAGCTGGCCGGCGTGGCTCTTGACCGTCGAGCGCGGGAAGTGGGGGATCTCCGGGTACGGGATGGCGACCGGGGATTCGATTTCTCGGGCCAGGGCTCCCAGGCCGGTCCCCAGGACCAGGCCGATCTTCGGGCTTCCAGACCAGGCCGAGCGGACGACCTCGGCGGCTTGCTGGACGTGCTCCCAGTCGTGATGGGTCATCGGCTCGGGCATCCTCGGGAGAGATTCGCAAAAAGGCGGGCGCGGGCCGCCGACCGGCTGGTGGTCGGCGGCCCGCGCCCGCCTTTTCATCGTGGGACGGGACCGCGAGGGTTCCGTCTTCAAAGAATGAATTCGAAGCGGCGGATCAGGCGGTGGAAGCGGGGGTCGTTGCGGAGCGACTTCAGGTCGCGGTCATGCCGCAGTCGCTCCTGACAGCGATAGCCCAACTCAAGCGACCTCTGGAGGGCGGAGAAGGCGGGGTCGATCATCCCCAGCATCGCGTAGCTGCAGGCCAGGTTGTACCAGGCGACGCAATCTTCCGGGATCAGCCGGACGAGCCGCCGGTCAAGCTGGTTGGCTCGCGAATACAACCCCTTGGCCGACAGGTTGTTAGCGTGAACGCGGATCGCCTCGACGAAGTACGGATCGCGCTCCAGGACGCCGCCGAGGAACTCGATCTCGAAGTCGCGCTGGGATTGCTCGCGGACGCGCCGGGTCGAAGTCTCGCGAGCCGGTCGATCTCCGTTGGGATCACCCATCCAGTCGTTCGATCCGCCCATCACAGCATCCCCCTTCTTGCCGATCCCCCGTCATGGACGATCACGCCCCCCGCTGCGCCGAGAGAGAGCGGTCGGGCCGGCGATCCCTTCTAGAATAGCCTCAAGGAACGGCTTGCGGCAAGGCGCATCCCTCGTGGGATGGGGATTCGCGCCGGTGCGACGATCGGTTCCTCTCGCGGGTCCGGCCCGTAACGCCGAAAGGCGGGCCCGGAGGCCCGCCTTTGTTTCGCTTCTGGCGAAAAAGATGCGACGAGGGTCAGTCGATGTCCTCATCTTCGTCGTCGAGGTCGTCGAACTCGTCGTCGTCGTCCTCGTCGTCGTCGAAGTCCTCTTCGTCCTCGTCGACGTCGATGTCGTCGAGTTCCTCGTCCAGCTCGGCGTCGATGTCGTCCTCGTCATCCTCGTCGAAGTCGTCGTCGATGTCCTCCTCGTCTTCGTCGTCGAGGTCTTCATCGTCGAAGTCGTCGTCCTCCTCGTCATCGCCTTCGATGTCCTCGTCGATCTCGTCCTCGTCCTCGTCGCCGGGGTGGCGGGCGTCGAGTGAGGAGACCAGCGTGGACCAGCCGAAGCGCGGCTCTTCAGGAGCCGCGAGGGGGTCCAGGAGGGCGGTGGACGTCGTCTCAGGGTCGAACATGGATCCGTTCCTCAGGCCAGGGAAGTCCCGGAAAGGCCGGCGCGACGGACGTTCGGGTCTCGGCGCGTCGATCCATTCCGCAGGTCGATCAGTGTGGGGAAACTTGGCTGGTTGTCTTGGGCCTCGTCGTCGCGGCGGTCGGAGGCGGCCGCTGCGGCGGGGCGCTTACTCCCGATTGTTCGGCATGACCTCGTCGACGCCTTGAAGAGAGTGGTAGGCGGATGAGCCGGCCGGTTCAAGCGACCCTCCGGAAATTCCCTACGACCCGGCCGCCCTGCCTTCATACCAGGGGGACGACCTGCCCAGTGGCGGCCGATCGAGCGACGGCCTCGCTGAGACGGACGGTTTCCAGCGCGTCTTCCGCGGAGCACGACAGCGGGCCCAGTCCGCGGAGCGCCGCCACGAAATCGGCGTCGATCGACGGAGCCTCGTCCGGCAAATCGACTCGACGCGGAGGCGAGCCGTCGCCGGGGTCGATCTCCAGCAGGGAATCGGTGGCGTGGATGCGCCCCTGCTCGCCGAAGAAGTTCAACTCGAAGAGGGTCCCCTGGGAGACGCCCGAGAGCGCCAGGGTGGCCGGCACGTCCCCTTGCAGCCGGATCGTCGCCGCGGTGACGACGTCCAGACCGGAGTCCAGCCGGCTCTGAACGGCGAAGACCTCCAGGGCCGTTCGGCCGGTCGTCCAGAGGAGGGCGTCGACCAGGTGGTCGCCCGCGTCGGCCAGGAGACCGCCGCCGGCCATCTTGGGGTCGAACCGCCAGGAGCTTTCACTCCCCCGCTCCTGCTGGCGGGCCAGCCAGGGCTGGGCGAGCGTCGCGGTGACCAGGCGGAGGGGGCCGACGGCGCCGGCCGCCAGCCGCTTGCGGGCCTCGGCCAGACTGGGGCGGAGCCGGAACTGGTGGCCGACGGCCACCTTCAGGCGTCGCCCGCGCGCCAGGCTCACGACGTCGTGAGCTTCCTGGGCGTTGGTCGAGAGTGGTTTTTCAATGAAGACGTGCACGCCGGCCTGGAGTGCGTCCATCGCCTGGCGATAGTGCAACAGGTGGGGCGTGAAGATCGCCACCGCGTCCGGCCGCTGGTCCAGCAGCCCGCGAAACTCGACGAAGGTCGCCGGCTTCGACCCGCCGGCGGCGGCGATGGCCTCGGCCAGGGATTCGGCCGACTCCTTCACCGCGTCGGCGCAGCCGACGATCTGGACGTCGGACTCCTTCAGGAGCCGTTCGACGTGGATCCGCGCGGCCTGGCCGCACCCGGCGACCCCGATCCGCAGCAAGGAATTCGCCATGTCTCTCGTCGCCCCGAAACGCCCCCGAAACATCCCCCTCCACAGCTGCCCATTCGATCGGACAGCGTCATGAGTTTATCGGTGCGAGTCAAGACCTTGTAGCGATTTTCTCGACCCCCGCGCGACCCGCTGCGCAACGCGTTTCCCACTTCCCTTCACGACGACTTTCCGATTCGCTCGCCTTGACGCGAACCCTACCCCGGGATTATCGTGTCTTTCTCCCGTACGATGGTGGCTGTGGCCTAGCGGTTAAGGCACCAGATTGTGGATCTGGATATCGCGGGTTCGAATCCCGTCAGCCACCCTCCCCCCCTCGCTTTCTCCTTCGAGACGCCTTCTCTTTCCCTAAGGGTTAAGGTCGTACTCGCGGATCTTGTCGAATAGCTGCCGACGGCTGATGCCCAGGCGCTCGGCCGTCCGGGTCCGGTTGCCGTTGCAGGCCGTCAGAGCTTGCTGGATGGCCCGCCGCTCCACTTCGGCCAGCAGCGCGCGGAGCGGCAGCGATTCGGACGCCTCGGCGACGGCCGGGATCGCCGGGTCGAGGGGTTCTTCGGCGTCGAGGTGTTCCGGCAGGATCGTCCGGCCACGCGCCGCGATCGCCGCACGCGCCAGGGCGTTTTCCAACTGCCGGACGTTCCCTGGCCAGGGACGCTCGCGGATCGCCGCCAGGGCTTCCGGCGAAAGCGAAAGCTCGCCCCAGCCGTGCCGACGTTCCACCCGTCGGAGGATGGCCTCGGCGAGAGGAGGAACGTCCTCGGGACGGTCGCGAAGCGGCGGGATGACGATCCGGGCGACGTTCAGTCGATAGAAGAGATCCTCGCGAAACCGACCGGCGGCGACCTCCTTCGCCAGGTCGCGGTGCGTGGCCGAGATCACCCGGGCGTCGCTCCGCAGGGTCTCCGTCCCGCCGACGCGCTCGAACTCCCGCTGCTGGAGCACGCGGAGGATCTTGGCCTGGGCCGACAGCGGCAACTCGCCCACCTCGTCGAGAAAGATGGAGCCCCCCGCCGCCCGCTCGAATCGGCCGGGCTTCTGACGGTCGGCCCCGGTGAACGCGCCGCGCTCGTGGCCGAACAGCTCGCTCTCGACCAGACCTTCCGGCAGCGCCCCACAGTTGACTCGAATGAACGGGCCGGCCGCGCGGTCGGAATGGCGGTGCAGCGCCGTGGCGACGAGTTCCTTCCCCGTGCCGCTCTCGCCGACGATCAGCACCGGCGCGTCGGTCGCGGCGGCCAGACCGATCGCCTTGAACACTTCGCGCATCGCGGCGCTGCGGCCCACCAACTCGGGCTCGGCGTCGTCTTCGGCCGGCTCGTCGCTGGTCTCGGTCCGGGCGCGGAGGGCCTTCACCTCGAAGGCCAACGCCCGCTGGCGGAGGGCCCGTTGCAGGGTCAACTGCACCTCGTCGAGGTCGAACGGCTTGGAGAGGTAATCGTAGGCTCCCCGGCGCATGGCCTCGATCGCCGCGGCCGAGCCGCCGTAAGCCGTGATGACGATGACCGGAAGCTCGGCCAGCCGCGAACCCAACTCGGCCAGGACCGACAGACCGTCGCGGTTGGGCATCTTGAGATCGAGCAAGACGGCGTCCGGCCCCTCTTGCTCGATCAGGGCCAGGGCCTCGTCGCCGTCGCCAGCCTCAATGACCTGGAAGCCTTCCGCCTTCAGGGTATGGGAGAGGCTGAACCGGATCGCCCGATCGTCCTCGGCGATGAGAATCTTCGCGCTCGGCGTCGAGGACATGCTCATCCCCGGTCTCCTTTCGAGGCCCCGTTCGGGGCGATGGGAAGCGTGAGCGTGAACGCCGCGCCCCCCGCCGGGCGGTTCTCGGCCGAGAGGTCGCCACGGTGCGCCAGGGCGATCTCCCGAGCGATGGCCAGGCCGAGCCCCGTCCCTTCCGCCTTGGTCGTGAAGAAGGGCTCGAACAGGTGGGCCAGGGCCTCCGTCGAGAGCCCCGGCCCCTCGTCCGAGACCGTCGCCGCGACGGTCCCCCGCGCCAGATCGCGGCGGGTCTCGACCCTTAGGAGGCCCCCCTTCGGCATGACCTGAAGGGCGTTGGTCGTCAGATTGCGGAACACCTGCACGAGCGCCGGGGGAGCCATGTCGACGGGGGGGAGGCCGGGCTCCAGGTCGAGTTCCACGTGAACCCCCTGCTCGCGGGCCCGATCCTCGGCCAGTCGGGCGGCTTCGACGGCCACCGAGTTCAGGTCCCCCGGCGTTAGATCCTGAGCGTCGGCCCGGGAGAACTGCAAGAGGCGCGAGACGATCCCCTCCAGGCGGTCGACCTCGTCGATCAGGTGGTCGAATCCCTCCTCGCCCATGCCGAGCCCCCGCCGCCAGAGTTGGGTGATGCTCCGAATCCCCGCCAGGGGGTTGCGGACCTCGTGGGCGACCCCGGCGAGAAGCTTCCCGAGCGCCGCCAGCCGCTCGCTGCGGCGCAGCTCGGTCCGGAGTCGTTCGCGTTCCTCCCCCTGGCGACGAACCGTGCGCGCCAGCCGGACCGTCAGAGCGAGCGAGCCGAGGATCCCGGTCAGGGCCAGGCCGGCGAACCAGCGGTATCCCCGCGCCGACTGGTCGATGTAGATCGGATCGACGAGCCGGGTCATGGTCCAGGTGGCGGCCACGACCCGGTCGTTCACCCGGACGGGGGCCGTTCGGATGGCGATGGTGTACGGCGGGACGTCTTCAACGACCGAAAGGTCGTGCCGCTTGCGAAAGGCGGCGTCGACCTGGGTGTCGACGTAGTCGTAGAGATTGCGCGGGGCGGTCGCCGCCTCGCCGGAGTCGGAGGCCTCGCGGACCTCGTTCGGGAGCGCGGGGAGGAACGGCCGTTCGGGACGCGAGGGGACGTAATAGCCCGCCTCCAGGCCCGGGAAGCGATGCTGGATCCGTTCGGCCTCCTGGGAAAGCCGGCGGTCGAGGGCCGTCCAGTCGTCGGCGTCCATGAAATCGGGAAAGCGCCGGATGCCGGCCAGGGCGTCCCTCCCCTGAACGTCGAGTTGATCGCTGGCCTCCTTGAGTCGCTCGTTCGCCCGAGCCCGGCGTTGCTCTCGCTCGACGACGGCCGTGCTCGTGTACCAGAGCGTTCCGAGCGCAGCGGCGAACAGGACCAGCACAACGCCGATCTGGACCGCCAAAGGCGAAACCCATCGGGATCGGTCCATCCACGGTTCTCCTCGACTGTTCGACGGCACCCAACAGGCCCCGGCAATTGTCGCGCCTGAAGCCCGCTTGCTCCACCAGTCGGCGAGATTCAGGCCACTCGCTGTTCATCGATGGTTCACAGGCCCTGTTTGGGCGGAATCCCCCCGCATAGGTGTGGGGGGATTCCGCCCAACCTCGGGCGAAAACACCGGCAAAACCCGGAAATGAAGGCGTTTTAGGCTTTGGCATCCCCCGTGCTTTGGCTCGTCGATCGCGGCCGAGTCGATCGGCCCTCAGCGTTTGTTCGGAGGTTCATGATCATGGGAGGGATGTCATGTTGAAACCAATCGCGCTGGGTCTGTCGAGCTTGCTGGGAGTCGGGCTGGCCGGGATTTACCAGGGTCCTCCGGGCCCTCCGGGAGAAGAGCCGCCCCCGCCCCCGAAAAAGAAGGCCGCCGGCGACGAGCTGCGGAAGTCGTACAACCTGCTGCGAAAAGTCCGCGCCGATGGGGGGGGAGTCCGGACCGAGGAACGCATCAAGGACTGGACCGATCGGGCGACCGAGCTTTACCGGCAGGCCGTCAAGGCGACGGAGGACGGCGACCGGCGTCGGGGCCGCGAGATCGGCGTCGCGGCCCACGACCTGGCCCGGGCCGTCGACCACGCCCGCAACGCCGCTCGGCTGGATCGGCCGGATCCTGACCTTCCGCCCCCGCCCGCAAGCGCCGGTCCGGAAGACGTCGGCGAGCGCACTCGCCGCGACCTCTTCCGCGCCTACGAGCGGATCCGCTCGGCCCCGGAATACGGCCCCGAGGCCGACGCGAAATTCTATCTCGACGGTGCCCGCGACCTCTACAACGCCGCCCGCCGCGACATGGAGGCCGGACGCGAGGAACGAGCCGGCGAACTCGCCCGCGCCGCCGAGGCCATGACGCACGTCCCCGAACACCTCAGCCACGCCACCGTCGACGACCCCGACGACGGGCCGGCCGGCAAGGAATTCGATCCCGAACCCAAGAAGAAGGGCGACCCCAAGAAGAAGGCCGGCCCGCGCGATGAATTCGCCCCGGCGCCTGATGCCAGGGGCGAGCGCACGTTACCTCCTCCTCTGCCCTGACCGTGACCACGAAAAAACGTCTTCCCCCCTGGAGGGGGAAGACAGACCGCGAAGCGGTCAGATGAGGGGGAGGGATGACCGGCGCGGGATTGAGAACGCCTCGTTGGTCATACACTCCACACCTGTCGTCCCCCTCATCCGGCCCTTCGGCCACCTTCCCCCTCCAGGGGGGGAAGGCCGTTGTGGTCGCCTCTTTGGATCTCCAGACTCCAGCTCCATCACGAGCCTGAGCCGCTATCTCGGAGCCTCCACGCACCATGGACATGCGGAATCGGATCGGGCTT
The DNA here is from genome assembly GCF_011065895.1 of Paludisphaera rhizosphaerae. Lineage (NCBI taxonomy): Bacteria > Pseudomonadati > Planctomycetota > Planctomycetia > Isosphaerales > Isosphaeraceae > Paludisphaera > Paludisphaera rhizosphaerae. The sequence goes on from NZ_JAALCR010000004.1 coordinate 13,104, forward strand.
TACGGCTCCTACTTCCTGGGGATGGCCGGCATTGGCTTCACCCTGCCGTATCTGCCGCTCTTCCTGGGGCAGCGGGGGTTGTCGGATTCGGCCATCGGGGTCGTCTCGACGCTCGCAGCCCTCACCAGTCTGGCGCAGTTCCCGGTGGGGATCTGGTCGGACCGCCTGGGCTCGCGCAAGCCCTTCATCGTCGCGGCGCTCGCCGCCGTGGCCGTCTCGACGTGGCTCCTGCGGGGGGCCGAAGGGACGGTCTGGCTCGGCTTCCTGGTCCTGCTGTTCGCGGAGAACGGGATCGGCCGCGCGGTGGTCGAGAGCCTCTCCGGGGCCGAGGCCGCGGCGCTGGCACGGCAGGGGGAAGTCGGTGCGGCGCTCGGGGCGCTTCGGCTCTGGAAGCCGGTCGGCGTCGTGCTGACGGCCCTGCTGGGGAGTTGGATGTCCGAACGCTTCGGCGTGGCCGCGATCCTCGGGCCGCTGGCGGTCGTCCAGACGCTGGCTGTCGTCGCGGCCCTCCTGATCCACGAACCGCACGACAAGAAACCCGTCGCCGAGAAGGCCGGCGACAGGCCGAACAACATCCAGTGGCTGCCGAAAGACCCAGCCCTCTGGACGTTCGTCGCGGCGATGGTCCTCTACCACGCGGCGAACGCCCCGGGCGGCGTCTATTTGGGGCTCTTCCTCAAGCGCGACCTGCACGCCCCGGAGCGGATGCTGGCGTACGCGTTCATCGTGAGCATGGTCGCCTGGACGCTGGTGGTCTGGCCGGCGGGCTGGCTGGCGGACCGCTGGGGGCGCAAGCCGTTGCTGGTGGCCGGCTGGGCGATCATGGCCGTGCGGTTGCTCCTCCTCACCGTCATCCATTCGCCGTGGCTGGCCGTGGCGAACCAGGCGCTCGACGGCATCGGCAACGGGCTGTTCGCGGTCCTGGCCGCCGCCTGGGTGACCGACCGCCTGGCCGACCCTCGCCGTGCGGGCGAAGCCCAGGTGCTCGTCGGCTCCTGCCTGGTGCTGGGCTCGGCGCTCGGCCCGGCGGCGGCCGCTTGTCTCGTCGGGCCGCTCGGCTATCGCGGTCTGTTCGCCGCGCTGGCGGCCCTTGGCGCGATCGCGACGGCCGTCGTGATCTTCCTCGTCCCCGAGACCCTCTCTCGTCATCGGGAAGTCGGCGAAGGCGGGATGGTCGATCCGATGGCCACGACGTCTGATCTTTCGGCCGTGCCTTGACGATGATACTGCGGCTTCCCGCTTCTTGACCGCCTCGTAGGAGTTGTCCCCGTGTCGACGAGTTCGGCTTCCATACCCCTGGTCTCGACGATCTTCGGCCTAACGTATCTGGCGCTGGCCGTCGGCAAGATCCCCGGCCTGCGGATCGACCGGGCGGGGATCGCGCTGGTGGGGGCCTCCGCGATGCTCGCCGCGGGCGTGCTTTCCATGCACGAGGCGGCCAGGGCCGTGGACTATGAGACGATCGTCCTGCTCTTCGGCATGATGATCGTGGTCTCCTACCTCCGACTCGCCGGCTTCTTCGCGCTGGCGACCGACGGCATCGCCGCGCGGTTCTCGGGGGCCTATTCACTGCTGGCGGTCGTGATCGTCATGTCGGGCGTCCTCTCGGCGTTCCTGGTCAACGACGTCGTCTGCGTGGCGATGACCCCGCTCGTTCTTCACCTTTGCGAGCGGCTCAAGCGGCCGGCGATCCCCTACCTGATCGGCCTGGCGACGGCCTCAAACATCGGCTCGGTGGCAACGATCACGGGGAATCCCCAGAACATCATCATCGGCTCGATGTCTCAGATACCCTACCTGCGATTCGCGGCCAAGCTCGCGCCGGTGGCGGTGATCGGGCTGGCGATCAACTTCGCCGTGGTGGCGCTGGTCTACCGCCGGACGCTCGCCCAGAAGGTCGAGGACGGGTCGATTGAGCAGGAGCCGACCCGACCACGCGTCCACACGGGCCTGCTGGCCAAGAGCGTCTCCGTGACGCTCGTCGCGGTCGCGCTGTTCTTCCTGGGCCAGCCGATCGCCCTCGTGGCGCTGGCGGCTGCGGGGGTGCTGATGCTCGACCGGGTCCGCCCTGAGAAGATCTACGGCTCGCTGGACTGGCCCCTGCTGGTCATGTTCGCGGGGCTATTCGTGGTCGTGCACGCCTTCGAGGTCACCGTCGTCCACACCTGGGGACTGGAGCGCTGGCACGCCCTGCTTCAGTCGCCGGTGGTGATGGTGAGCGGGCTGTCGGTCGTGCTATCGAACCTCGTGTCGAACGTCCCGGCGGTCTTGCTGTTCAAGCCGCTGATGGAGGTCATGCCGCAGAAGGAAACGGCGTGGCTGGCCCTGGCGATGTCGAGCACGCTGGCGGGGAACCTGACGGTGCTGGGGTCGGTCGCCAACCTCATCGTCGTTGAGAACGCCCGTCGGGCCGGCACGCATCTGGGGTTCGTCGAGTACCTCAAGGTCGGCGTCCCCCTAACGATCGCGACGACCCTCGTGGGCGTCGCCTGGCTTTCGCTCGTCCACTATTGAAATACACCTACGAACCATGATCGATACAGTCGCCGAGAAAGCCGTCGAATCGGAGAAGAACGCCCCTTCGTCCACCAGCCTTCGGGCGATGGACGGGCTGAACTTCTTTCTCGCGGACGTCCGAGACGGGATGGGGCCGTTCCTGGGGACGTTCCTCCGGACCGACCATCAATGGGATCCGGGGCGGGTCGGCATCGCCATGGCGGCCTCGCAGATCGGCACGCTGCTGGCGCAGACGCCGGCGGGGGCGCTCATTGACCGCACCCGGGCGAAGCGGTTTGCCGTCGCGGTCGCCGCGGTGCTAGTCGCGGCGTGTTGCATCCTCCTGTATCTGGTTCCGACCTTTCCGGTCGTCGTCGCCTCGCAGACGCTGATGGGGGCGGCGGCGACGATCTTCCCGCCGGCGATCGCCGCGGTGTCGCTCGGGCTGGTCGGCCGGGCCCTGATGCCCAGGCGGACCGGCCGCAACGAGGCGTTCAACCACGCCGGCAACGTGGTCGCCGCGGCTCTGGCCGGCGGCGGAGCGTACTTCTTCGGCTACGGGGCGATGTTCATCCTGGTTGCCGGGATGGCGGTCGCCAGCGCCTTCGTCGTGATGATGATTCGCGAGGACGACATCGACCACGACCTGGCCCGCGGCGAGGACGAAGGGGGCGAGGCGCTGGGCGTCGGCGAGCTGTTCCGAGACCGGCGGATCCTGATCTTCATCGCCTCGGCGGTGCTCTTCCACTTCGCCAACGCCGCGATGCTGCCGCTGGTGGGGCAGAAGTCGGGCGACGGCCTCAAGGAAGGGGCGGCCGTCGTGATGTCGGCCTGCATCATCGTCGCGCAGATGGTTATGGTCCCGGTCTCGCTGGCGGCGAGCCGGTTGGCGGCCTCGTGGGGGAGGAAGCCGGTCTTCCTGCTGGGATTCGCCGTCCTGCCGGTGCGAGGCCTGCTTTATTGCCTGAGCGTCAACCCGGCCTACCTCGTCGCCGTGCAGTTGCTGGACGGCATCGGTGCGGGGATCTTCGGGGTGGTCTCCGTGCTGGTAATCGCCGACCTGACGAGGGGGACGGGTCGGTTCAACCTGACTCAAGGGGCGCTCGCGACGGCCACCGGCCTGGGTGCGGGGCTGAGCAACGTGCTCGCCGGATTCGTCGTCAAGGAAGCGGGCTTCGACGCCGGCTTCGTCCTGCTCGCCGCGATCGCCGCCGTGGGGGCGGTCTTCTTCGCGCTGGCGATGCCCGAGACCCGGCCGTCGGAAGCGAGCGCAGCGGGGTTTGGCGTGGACGCGGCGGATGGGGCCCGTTAGCCTTGAATGGCTGTCGTGGAAGGTCGAACAATGGGCTTTCCGACGCCTTCCCCCCTCGCGGGGGAAGGCAGACCCCGCAGGGGTCGGATGAGGGGGACGACCGCCGTCGGATGCACATCCGACGATCGTCCTGAACGCAGAACCGATCGCCCCCTCATCCGGCCCTTGGGCCACCTTCCCCCGCGAGCGGGGAAGGCCGTCCTCCCGATCCCCCCGCCGCCTTGAGAACGCCGCCGTGAAACTCGCCTTCAGCTCGAACGCGTACTTGAAGCACCCCTTCGACGAGACCGCGGCGCGGATCGCCGCCGCCGGTTACGACGGCCTGGAACTCCTGGCCGACGTTCCCCACGCCTGGCCGGCCGGCCTGCTGGAGGGCCCCAAGAAGGCCATCCGCGAGGCCATGAGCCGCCACGGGCTCGCGTTCTCGAACATCAACTCGTTCATGATGAACGCGGTGGCCGACTACCGCCAACCGTACTGGCATCCGTCGTTCCTGGAGCCCGACGAGGCCTATCGCCGGGTCCGGATCGACCACACCCGCCGGGCGCTCGATCTCTGCGCCGAACTGGGCGCCCCACACATCACGACCGAGCCCGGCGGCCCGATCCCGCCGGGGATGTCGCGGGCGCAGGCCGTCGACCTGTTCGTGGAGACGCTCAAGCCGCTGGCCGCTCACGCCGAGAAGCTGGGGATTCTGCTCCTCATCGAGCCCGAGCCCGAGCTTCTGCTGGAGCGGACCGACCAGTACGTGGAGATCCACGAGCGCGTGAACTCCCCCGCGCTGGGGCTGAACTTTGACGTCGGCCACGCCTTCTGCATGTCCGAGGACCTCCCCCGGGCGATCGAGGCCCTGGCGCCGCTGACGCGACACTACCACCTGGAAGACATCGCCGCGACGCGGGTCCACCACCACATGATCCCCGGCGACGGCGTCATCGACTTCGCCGAGGTCGTGGCCGCGATCAAGTCAACCTGCTACGACGGCTGGCTGACCGTGGAACTCTACCCGTTCCAGGACGACCCCGACGCCGCGGCGAAGCGGGCGTTCGAGGTCCTCAAGCCGCTCGTCGGATGAGCCGCCTTCGATCCACTCTCCAGCTCGTCCGGCTCCCCAACGTCCTGACCGCCGCCGCCGACAGCCTCGCCGGCTGGCTGATCGTCGGTGGAAGTCTGGGGGACGTGGCCCGCTGGCTGCCGCTGGCGCTGGCCTCGATGGGCCTCTACGCCGCGGGGATGGCTCTGAATGACTGGTTCGACCTGGAGGTCGACCGCCTGGAACGGCCCAACCGCCCCCTCCCCTCGGGCCGGGTCCCCGTCGGTCTGGCCGCGGCGATCGGCTGGGGAGGGTTGGCCCTGGGAATCGCGCTGGCGGCCCTGGGAGGCCAGCGGACGTTCGGCGTGGCCTGCGCGCTCGCCGGGATGATCCTGGCCTATAACTCCGGCCTGAAGCATACGTTCCTGGGCCCCTGGGCGATGGGCTCTTGCCGGGGGCTGAACATGCTGCTGGGGATGGCCGCCGCGTCGTCGGCTGGATTTCCGGCGGCCTGGATCGCGGCGGGGGCGTTCGCCCTGTTCGTGGCCGGCGTGACGTGGATCAGCCGATCGGAGGCCTGGGGAGGCGAACGGCGCAACCTGGTGATCGGCCTGGGGATCCAGGTTCTCGCCCTGGTGATTCTCGGCGTCGTCGCCGCGGCGTTTGGAGCGGTCGGTCCGTTCGCGGTCGTCGGGATTTTGCTGCTGGTCCTGGTGCTGGCCAAAGTCGTCCAGGTGGGGCGGATCGCCATCCGCGAAGCGTCCCCGGCGGTGATCCAGCAGGCCGTGAAGACGGGCGTGCTGTCGCTGGTCTGGCTGGACGTGGCGCTCGTCGCCGCGGCCTGCGGGCCGGCCGCCCTGGCGGTCGCGGCGATCTGGCCGCCGGCCTATCTCTTGGCGCGTCGACTGTACGCCACCTGACGAGGACGCCCCATGCTCCTGGGATACAACACCAACGGCCTGGCCCATCACCGGCTGTCCGACGCCCTCCGCCTCATGGCGGACGAAGGGTTCAAGAGCGCCGCGATCACCCTCGACGCCGCGGCGCTGGATCCTTATGAGGAGCCGGCGACTCTCGCCCGCCAGACGACGGCGATCCGCGACCTGCTCGACTCCCTGGGGCTGGAGCGGGTGGTGGAGACTGGCGCGAGGTTCCTGCTCAACCCCAGGATGAAGCACGACCCGACCCTGATGGACCCGGACCCGGTCAAACGAGCCCTACGGGTCGACTTCCTCCGTCGGGCGATCGACCTGGCCGCGGCCCTCGACGCCGGCGCGGTCTCGTTCTGGTCGGGAATCCTTCGCGACGGCTCGTCCGAGGAAGCGGCGATGGATCGGCTCGCCACGGCGCTCCGGCCCGTGATCGAGCACGCCGAGGCGAAGGGAGTCCGGCTCGCGTTCGAGCCCGAGCCGGGCATGTTCATCGACACGTTCGACCGCTTTGCCCGCCTTGACGAGCGCGTGTCGCACCCACTGTTCGACCTGACCGTCGACGTCGGGCACGTCCATTGCAATGAGCGCGGGCCCGTTGCCGAGCACATCAACTCGTGGGGCCCCCGGATCGCCAACGTCCATATCGAGGACATGGTCGAAGGCGTGCACGAGCACCTGATGTTCGGCGAGGGGACGATGGACTTTCCGCCGATCATCGCGGCGCTTCGCGAGGTCGGCTATCGCGGCGGCCTGCACGTCGAACTCAGCCGCCACAGCCATATGGGCGACGAGGCCCTCCGCCGCAGCCGAGAGTTCCTCGCCCCCCTGCTCCGCGACTGAGCGTCGGCCTTGCTCGACAAGGACCTCGTTCCGATGACTTATCGCACGACCTGGTTCGCGAATCGCCCCTGATCAGGTTTACAACGAATTGATTAGTCGGACACATCCACATTTTTTTCCTTCAAGGTCTTGTCAAGCGACCGTTCGGCGAGATATCCTTCCCGAGTACGTTGGGAATAGACCGCTATCATGAATCCCCAGAAGGACCCACTCATCTCTCCCTGTGGGTCTGTGTCGGAGGCGTTCAACCTCTGGCTCTAAATGGATCGGATTCAGAGTCCGGCCAACGCCGACTCTAGCGGGTCAGGGCCCGACGGACCAACCCTCTCCACGTCCAAGACCCAGGCAAACGACGACTGAGACCGAATCGGCTGTCCTTGTCCCTTTTGCTGGTCGTTTCACCCAGATTCCCGGATTCGCTCGACGCGCTCCGCCCATCCCGACGTTGAGGTGGCGGCTGCACCACGTTGCGACGAGGTTGCCGGCCCCGCTCTCTCGGGCGTGGGACGATCGTGGCGCGCCTGCGTCTTCCGATTGGGCCGTCGCGGCTGGGGATCACGGGTGAGCGCCGTCTTGTTCGTTGATACGTCCCGCACCCTCCAAAAAGAAGCGATAGGAGTGGGTGAAAACCAAGACGCCCCGGTCGGGGTCGATGAGTTCCGCCGGTTTATGAGTGATTATCGTCATCTTTCGTTCTGCATCTAGGCTCTTCGAGAAGGACGCAACTGATGCGCAGTTCCCAAAGCCGCCGGCTCGGCGCGACCAGCCGCGGTTTCACCTTGATCGAGCTGCTGGTGGTGATCGCGATCATCGCCGTTCTCATCGCCTTGCTTTTGCCCGCCGTGCAGGCCGCTCGCGAGGCCGCCCGTCGAGCTCAGTGCATCAACAATCTAAAACAGATTGGTTTGGCGATGCACAACTATGAAAGCTCCGCCGGCTGCTTCCCGTTGGGGGGCTTCACTTACGGCCCAGACGGCCTTCAGCACTACGTCCAGGCGCTCGCGATGCTGCTGCCGTTCATGGAACAGGGCACCATCGGCAACTCACTGAATTTCAACCTGCGAACCGCGGGCGACCTCAGCGGGATCAACGGCGGGCTGTCGAACTGGACCGGGCTGATCACCGTGGTCTCGGCGTACATCTGCCCGGACGACTTCCCGATCACGCCGTACACCAAGTCGGAAAGCAACAACCCGTACTCGCAGACGTCGTACTTCCCCTCCGGAGGGACCTGGAACACCATCGCCTACTACGCCGGCCCGAACCTCTGGGATCAGTATCCAGGCAATGGCGCGTTCGACGTGAGAACCAGCTACAAGATCGGCGCCTTCACGGACGGCACCAGCAACACGATCCTGGTCGGCGAGGTTTCCCGTTACAAGAACGACCCGGACCGCGTGTTCAACCAGTGGAGCCGGATCGCCTTCTTCGGGTCGAGCATCGGCGCGAACACGACGCGTCCCCAGGGCCTGGCCTTCCAGGTGCCGAAGATCAACGCCCAGCCCAAGATCGGCGACGGCGCCTTCGGCGGACCGCCGGATTCGCTCCCCGCCGGCACCACCGACGACTCCGACTACAAGAACTGGACCCTGAGCCCGGCCTACAGGGACTACGGCCAGTGGGGCTTCCGCAGCCAGCACCCGGGCGGCGCCAACATGCTGTTGGCCGACGGCAGCGCCAAGTTCCTCAAGGAAACCATCAACAACGACATCTTCCGTGCTCTCGGCACGCGGAACCTCGGGGAAGTGGTCTCCGCCGACGCTTATTGATGAGCCTCGCGGAAACGCGAGCGCCTCACGATCGTTGAATTCTCGTTGCGCGACCTGGGGCGGTCGAACCGTCTGGTTCGACCGCCCCAGGCGACGTCCTGAATCGTCTCACCGCTCACCATGACAGGATCCCGACACTCATGGTCGACCTCAGCCGCCGCCGTGTCCTTTTGTTGTCCCTGACTTTGCCCCTCGGCATCGGGCTGGCTGGTTGCGAATCCAACCCCAACGGCCCGACGTTCCCGACCCTTCCGGCTGAGAAGAACGCCGGTGACGCGGCAGGCGGTCCCGGAGAGCCTGCAACAAAGGGACGCAAAAAGAAAAACCCGATGGGGATGATCAACGATCCGGCGGCGTGATTCCGCCTGATCGCAGAGAGGAATCGCCTCAAAATCGATTGTCAAAGATCGGCCGGGCGTGGCGGAGCGATTGCGCGGTGAGGTGAGCGAGCCTCACCCCATCGCGCACCCCGATCGACGACCCAGACGCGTCGGAGATAACCCGCGCTGAATCGAGAGAGCACTCTGGCAGGTGCGCTGCTCTCTCTTAGGAGATAGTCGCAGTCGCGGGAGAAAAGCGCCGGCTCTGGGCGAAGAAATTCCGGGGGTTTTCAAAGACGAGCCGCCGGATGAGCGCCTCGTCGTGTCCCCGCCGCTTCATCTCAAAGATGAACTCGGGGACGGCGAGCGGATCGCTGTGCCCCCAGTCGCCGGCCGAGTTGACCATCACCCGCTCCGCGCCGTACGCTTCGACCATGTCGGCGGCGCGGGCGGGGGTGCATTTGGAGATCGGGTAGAGGGTCATTCCCACCCAGTGCCCGGCGTCGAGCGCCGCGCGGATCGTGTGCTCCTCCACATGGTCGATGCAGACCCGCTCGGGAGGGATCCGACCGTCCCCCTTGACCATGTCCAGGATCATCCGGGTCCCCTGGTACTTGTCGGCCAGGTGGGGGGTGTGCACGAGGACCAACTCGCCCGTCCGAGCGGCCAGGTCGAGGTGGTCCAGGAAGACGGTCGCCTCGTTCTTGGTGTTCTTGTTGAGCCCGATCTCGCCGATCCCCAGCACGCCGGGGCGGTCGAGGAACTCGGGGATCATCGCGATGACCTCGCGCGACAGGCTGACGTTCTCCGCCTCCTTGGCGTTGATGCAAAGCCAGCAGTAGTGCTCGATCCCATACGCCGCGGCGCGACGGGCCTCGAAGTCCACGAGCTGCCGGAAGTAGTCGCGAAAGCCTTGCACACCTGAGCGGTCGAACCCGGCCCAGAAGGCCGGCTCGGAGACCATCACGCACCCCGCGAGCGCCATCCGTTTGTAGTCGTCGGTGGTGCGAGAGACCATGTGGATGTGCGGGTCGATGTAGTTCATCGAGGGGCGTCTCCTTCCGGCCGATCGGATCGCGGCGGGGCCCGTCGGACGGTCGACGTGTGGTGGGGGCGTGAGGAACCGACGCAGGGCGCTAGGCCCGCTCTTCACGGCTCAAGGATACCAGGCTGGCCGCCGGAAAGCGAACGGTGGACGCTTCCACGACCAGCCTCGGATCGTCGCGGATGGGCCGCGGGAGGGCGTCGACGGGATCCGCCCCCGTGGCGGGCTTCGCGGACCGACTTCAGGCGGTCGGGGCAGCCTTGCGGTAGATCATCAGGTTCGTGGCGTAGAATTTATCGATATTGGTGGTGAGCCACTCGTCGCAGAGTTTGCGGCTGATTTCGTCGTCGTAGACGAAGCCCCTGGCCGCGAACTTCTCGATCCAGTAAGACCGCGGCTGCTCGTTGATGTGGTCCTCCCCCCCCTGGCCCGGAGGGGCGGCGGTCATCAGGACGATATCGGCGATGCTACAGAGGTAGTCGACGTAATTATCGGCGCAGGATTCCGGCAGGTGCTCGGCGACCTCGGTGGAGGCGACGAGGTCCGCCCTGGCCTTCGTGAGCTGGGAGAACGGCAACCTGAGATTCAGGCTGTGGACTTCCACCCCCTTCTCGCGGGCGATCTCCAGAGCCGCCGTCGAATACTCAAAGCCGACGCCGGGGATACCATAAGTCTTCAGCTCGGCCAGCAACTGGCCGGTGCCGCAGCCGACGTCGACGACCTTCGAAGGGTGGAAGACCTCGTGGATCGATTTGGCGATAATCGGCGCCGACCGGAGTGCGTACACTCCCATCGCCTCTTCGTAATACTTTCGATCGTAGATGGAGTCGTGGGTCTCGAGCTTCTGGACGAGACGCTTCAAAGGGCTGAGGACGCTGTGGAGCTTGGAGCTCGGGTCGTCTGCGGCTCGACGGATATTTTCCGGTATGACGCGGCGCACGGTCGATCTGAGAGTCGCATAAAAACTCATAGGGCTCGCTCGCGGATCGCCGGGGTTTGCGCCTGATCTCGGCGCCCGTGCGCCGCGGCCGAGGTCGGCCGGCCCGGCGACCGAAACCAATCCTCGATCCGAGTTTACATTTTGACAGCCGTTGATGAATTTTGCAACTCGCCTGAAAGCCTGCTCAAAGCTCATTCATCAGTTGTGCTACAAGTTTAGGCAATCTACCATGCTGGTCTGGGTGGACGGGCGGCGCTCTCGGATGTGAAGCGATTTCCCCGGTGAACGCGATCGAATCATCGCTGGCGAAACGCAGGCGAACAGACGGAGGGGGGATGTGACGATCCCGGATCTAGAGCCGTCGTTCTCGCAGCCCCGTCGCATCGTCCTCACCGCGCTCGGCTCGCTGGGAGACCTGCATCCGTACATCGCCATCGCGCTGGGGCTCAGGGCTCGCGGTCATGAGCCGGTCCTGGCGACGGGGGAGACCTATCGGCGGAAGATCGAGGCGCTCGGGTTGGAGTTCCGTCCGTTGCGACCGGACTCGGACGAGTTGACCGACCCCAACGCGATGCGCCGCTACATGGACTCCCGTCGGGGGACGTTCCGGGTGCTTCGGAACTGGATCCTGCCCGCGATTCGCGAGAGCTACGAGGATACGCTCGCGGCGGCGGAGGGGGCGGATCTCCTGGTCGCCCATCCGCTCGCATTCACCACGAGGATCGTGGCGGAGCAACGGGGGCTGCCCTGGGTCTCGTCGCACGTCTCGCCGGTCGGGTTCTTCTCGGCCGTCGATCCGCCAGTCGTTCCTGGTTTTCCCGGTCTCGCCGCGCGGCTGCACGGGCTTGGACCGTGGTTCTGGTCGCCGCTCAGCCGGTTGCTCTGGCGAGTGAGCCTTTCGTGGGGTCGGCCGATCGAGCAACTCCGCGCTGAGATTGGGCTCCCTCCTTCAGGCGACCATCCGCTGGTCGACGGTCATTCCCCGGGCCTCGCACTGGCCCTTTTCCCGCAACTCTTCGCCCCGAAGCAGATCGACTGGCCTCCGCAGGTCGTCCACACCGGCTTTCCGTTCTACGATCGGGACGGCCAGGCGGGGCTTCCTCCGGAACTAGCCCGCTTTCTTGACGACGGGCCGCCGCCGATCGTCTTCACGCTGGGAGTCACATCGGCGATGGTCGCGGGCTCGTTCTTCGAGGACAGCCTCTCGGCCGCGAAAAGGCTGGGCCGACGGGCCGTCCTGGTCGTCGGCAAACACCACTCGCCGATCCATCCGACGCTCTCGGGAGCGGCGATCGCCGTCGACTACGCGCCGTTCTCGGAACTGTTCCCGCGAGCCGCTGCGGTCGTTCATTCCGGCGGCATCGGCACGACGGGCCTGGCGATGCGTGCGGGGCGGCCGACGCTGATCGTCCCTCACGCCCACGACCAGCATGACAACGCCGCGCGGGCCGCTCGATTGGGGATCGCCCGCGTGGTCGTCGCGCAGCGATACACGGCGGCGCGGGCGGCGGTTGAACTGCATCCTCTCCTGGACGATCCCTCCTTCACGCATCGAGCCTCAGAGGTCGCTCAGGCCCTGCGTCGTGAAGACGGCGTCGGCACAGCCTGCGATCTCCTGGAAGGCCGGATCGCGGATCACTGACGGAGTTGAGCGAACCGATCGGCTGGCTCGTGTGTCATCCCCGTCGTCGAATCTCCAACTGATGGGAGGCCGTGCCATGATTCATCTCAACACCTGTCTCTCCAAGCGATCCTGCCGCATCGCCCGATCCACTCCCTGAAGGGGATTCCGTCGCCCTGTCGAGGCCGTCGGACCGTGATCGGCTGCGCACTTCGCCGTCGTCGCAATCACATCCGACCGTCACTCGAAAAGGGCATGTTATGTCGAGCGATCCCGCGCGCCGCGAGTTCGCCAAGAAGGCGATCGACGCGGCCGTCCGCAAGGTTCTCAGCTCATGCGACTCCGCGGTCGCCGAGCTGATCTGGAAGGTCCAGAGCCGTTCCACGCTGTTGTGCCCCGCCTGCTACGTCGGCCGCGAGGACGCCGTCGACGCCGACCACATCGTCCGGGGACTCGTCGCCCTCGCCGTGTATCGCGACGACTGGCTACGTCCTCTCGATTCGTGGAGCGCCGCGGGCCGGACGGCCGTGGGGACCTTCTCATCGTTGGCGCATCACCTGCTGGCCCGCTACCCCGTCCCGGCCGTGCTGCTCTCATGCTGGTTCCGGGGTGACGACGCGACCCGCCGATGCCAGGCCTGGTTCCGCCACGTCGGTCAGGGAGGAAGCCTGCGCACGGCCGGCTTCCCGCTCGCTCTCACGAAGCGGGCGGCGCACCACTTCGCGCACGCCCCAACGGTCTTTTCGATCGAAGCCGCGCTGAGGTGGGCTCAGGTCCGCACCTTCACCAACGACGATCGGCTCGCACGCCAACTGGCCCGGAGTCGACTTGGAGACGAGTTCGAGGCCCCCGAGTTCTGGGACCCTTTCCTCCGCCGCCTCGCCAGGCGAGGACCACGGCTCATGACGGTTCAAACGTGGTCCCTGGTCGAGTACCTCCACGCGCAGCGGTCCGTGCGGCCGGACTTCACGGTCGGAACGCGGTCGATCGAGACGCTCCTGAAGGAGACCGCCGCCTGGAGGGCGGAACAGGCTCGCGAGGAGAAGCGGCGGATCGTCCGGTGGGACCCGTCCGATATCGGAGGCTTGCAGTACACGACGAGCGACGGCCGAGCCTGGTCGATCCGGGAGCTGCTCGGCAGCGATGAGTTGAACGCGGAAGGCAAGGCGATGCGGCACTGCGTCGGGGCGTACAAGCGGAAATGCGCGAGGCGGCTTACGACGATCTGGTCGCTCGCCCTGGAGACCCCTGAAGGAAGGCGTCGACGCGTCACCGTGGAGGTTGACCCGGAGACCCGTGAAATCGAACAGGCGAATGCCAAGTTCAACGCCGAGCCCGACGCGGCCTCGCACGCCGTGCTCGTCGAATGGGCTCGTCGGGAGGGGCTGAAGATCGGGTCGTGCTGACGCCAGGGATCGTCAAGGCTGGAACCACGGATCGTCCCGAACCGAGGCGAGACACTCGTCGAGGGTTGCTCCCGTCAGCAGGTTGTGCCATTCGCCCGTGTGTCGAACGAAGGCGAGGTTGAATCGATGGTCGGCCGTGTGTTCCAGCCGGGCGAAGTTGTACTCGAACGTCGGCGAGATCGCGTTCGGCCCCGGCGATGCATAGGTGGCGGTCAGGTAGAAGAATCGGCCTCGCCATTTGGTCGAGAGCCCGATCACGTAGTTGAAATTCGGGTCGTCGGGAGCGGGCCTGACGAATTTCGGCGTAAGAGTGCTGTCGATCAACTCCTTCGCTTTCCGATCGGCCTCGGCCCGGATCGCGGAAGTCGGCTTTGTCGCCGGGTCTTTCCCCGGGGTATAAACCCATTGCCGCTGCGACTTTCGAGGCTTCGCCATGGCCCATACCTCGACGGCGGTGAATCGAAGACCGAGTGTGTTACTCTCATCGTATTTCGACCGGCGATCGGCCGCCATGATCGGCAGCCATGCCTCGCAACGAAACACGGTGACGACATGGGTTGGAACACGACGCAACCGACCGCTCCTCTCACCGCCCTCGAGGCGTTCCAGACGCTCACCCTTGAGGACCTGCGCCCGCTGTCCGAGCTGATCGCGTCGGATCCGCCCAAGAAGAAGAGCGACCTCGTCCCCTGGCTGGCGAAGGTCATGACCGACCCGGCAAAGGTCCAGGAGTTGTACGACGGGCTCGACGAGTCATCCCGACGGGCCGTGCGGATCGCCGCGTTCGACCCCGCCGGCCGGCTCGACCTGGAGAAGTTGCAGGCGCAGTTTGGCGAGAAGCCTCGCTTCAATACGGCCGACCCCAACCGATCCAAGTGGGATTACGACTACAAGGAGAGGAAGCAGATCAAGCCGACCTTGCTTCGCCTTTTCTTCCCGCGCTTCAAGGAACTGCCGAGAGACGTTCGAGCGATCCTCCGCTCCTTCGCTCCGGCGCCCAAGCGATTCTCGATCCCCACGCTCGACGCCCCTCCGCTCACCCACACCCTGCCCAAGGTCGGCTGGACGAATGATGACAAGGATCAGCAAGAATCGCAGGAACCGGTCCGCGTGCGAGAGACGGCGACCGAAGCCCAGGCCGATCTCCTCGCCGTACTGAGGCTGGTCGAGGCCGGCAAGGTCCGGGTGACCGACAAGAATTTCGTCCCGACCGAAGCTTCGCGAAAAGCCTTGGCGCCGATCCTCGCGGGAGGCGACTTCTACAGGCCGGAGGAAGCCGAGGAATGGAAGTACGACCCGGCCGTCGACCTGGGGATCCGCTCGTTCGCCTGGCCCATGCTGCTCCAGGCCGGCGGACTCGCCCAGAAGGTCGGGGACAAGCTCAAACTCACGGCGGCCGGCAAGAAGGCCCTGCTCGACCCGCCGGCGGAGGTCCTCGACAAACTATGGGCCTCCTGGCTGAAGACGAAGACGTTCGACGAATTCTCCCGCGTCGATGCGATCAAAGGCCAGAGCCGCGCCCACATGAGCGGGACGGCGGGCCGGAGGGAAGTCGTGGTTCAAGCCCTGGGCGAATGCCCGGTGGGCGAGTGGTTCTCGATTGACGATTTCTTTCGACTGCTGAGGGCGACCGGACGATCGTTCGAGGTCGCCCAGAAGGTCTACGAGCTGTATATCGCCGAGCACTACTATGGGAACCTCGGGTATGGCGACGAGCACGCCTGGGAGCAGTTGCAGGGGCGATTCATCCTGGTCTTCCTGTTCGAGTATGCCGCCACCCTCGGCGTCGTCGACGTGGCGTACCTGCCCCCCCAGGGTATCCGAGATGATTTTGCGAGCCGATGGGGAGCGGACGACCTGAGCTGCCTGTCCCGCTACGACGGGCTGCTTTACGTGCGGATCAACTCGCTCGGAGCCTGGCTGCTTGGGAAGGCCGAGGAGTATCGCCCGGCCGCTCCGAAGAGGACCGACCTGATTCGCGTCCTGCCGAATCGGGACGTGGTCGCCGCCCGAGAACTCCCCGCGGCGGATCGACTCCTTCTGGAGCGATTCGCCGAGCCAACCTCTGAGAACGTGTGGGCCCTCTCGGCATCGAAGGCTCTCGACGCCGTGGAGGAAGGCGGGAGCATCGACGAATTGGAGCAGTTCCTGACGACCCGGTCCAACGGCGATCTGCCCGCCCTCGTGGTGCAGTTCCTGGTCGACCTGCGCTCCAAGGTCGACCGGCTGAAGAACGCCGGGACGGCCCGGCTGATCGCGTGCGCGGATGAGAACGTCGCGGCCGAGTTGGCCGCGGAACGGAGCCTGAAGGGGAAATGCCTCCGAGCCGGCGACCGCTTCGTCGTCGTCCGCGACGCCGACCTCGCAGCCGTCAAGAAAGCCGTCAAGAGGCTCGGCTGGGTCTGGCCGATCCTCGACGAGTGACAGGCGCATGAAAAACGGGAGCCCGAGGGGGCTCCCGTTCGCGTTGTCTCGGATCAGAACGCTCCGGGTCGCCCCGGAGTCGGTCGATCAATACATGTCTTCGTAACCGCCGTGACCGCCGCCCTTCTTCTCGTCGCCGGCGGGGGCGTCGGCGATGAGGGCGTCGGAGGTCAGCAGCAGGGTGGAGACGCTGGCGGCGTGCTGGAGGGCCGAGCGGGTGACCTTGGTCGGGTCGATGATGCCGGCCTTGACCATGTCGACGTACTCGTCCTTCAGGGCGTCGTAGCCGAAGTTGCCCTTGCCCTCGCGGACCTTGCTGACGACCACGCCGCCGTCCTGGCCGGCGTTCTCGGCGATCTGGGTCAGCGGGGCCGCCGCGGCGCGGAGGATGATGTTGTAGCCGACGATCTCGTCGTGGCTCAGGTCCGTCGGCTTGACGGACGAGGCGGCCCGCAGCAGAGCGACGCCGCCGCCGGGGAGGATGCCCTCCTCCAGGGCCGCGCGGGTGGCGTGCAGGGCGTCCTCGACGCGAGCCTTCTTCTCCTTCATCTCGCTCTCGGTGGCCGCGCCGACGTTGATCTTGGCGACGCCGCCGGCGAGCTTGGCGAGACGCTCTTCCAGCTTCTCGCGGTCGTAGTCGCTCTTGGTGTCGGCGATCTCGCGGCGGATGGCCTCGATCCGGCCCTTGATGGCGTCGGACGAGCCGGCGCCTTCGATGACCGTCGTGTTGTCCTTGTCGATCTCGACCTTCTTGGCCTGGCCGAGATCCTCAAGGCCGACGCTCTCCAGCTCGACGCCGAGGGCCTCGAAGATCGGCTTGCCGCCGGTCAGGACGGCGATGTCTTCCAGCATGGCCTTGCGACGGTCGCCGTAGCCGGGGGCCTTGACGGCGGCGCAGCGGAAGGTGCCGCGGAGCTTGTTGATGACCAGGGTGGCCAGGGCCTCGCCGTCGACGTCCTCGGCGATGATCAGCAGCGGCTTGCCGGTCTGGGCGACCTTCTCAAGCACCGGGACCAGGTCCTTGACCGACGAGATCTTCTTCTCGTGGATCAGGACGTAGGCGTCTTCCAGCACGGCGCTCATGCTGGCCGGGTTGGTGACGAAGTAGGGGCTGAGGTAGCCGCGGTCGAACTGCATGCCCTCGACCCACTCGACCTCGGTCTTGAGGGTCTTGCCTTCCTCGACCGTGATCACGCCGTCCTTGCCCACCTTCTCGGTGGCCTCGGCGATCATCGTGCCGACCTCGACGTCGAAGTTCGAGGCGACGGTGGCGACCTGCTGGGTCTCCTTCTTGTCGGTGACCTTGGTCGACAGCTTGTGGAGCTGGTCGACGACGTCGGCCACGGCGCGGTCCATGCCCCGCTTGAGCTGCAGCGGGTTGACCCCGGCGACGACCGCCTTGAGGCCTTCGTTGTAGATGGCTTCGGCCATGACGGTGGCCGTGGTCGTGCCGTCGCCGGCGACGTCGGAGGTCTTGCTGGCGACCTCCTTGACCATCTTCGCCCCCATGTCCTCGTACTTGTCCTCCAGCTCGATCTCCTTGGCGACGGTCACGCCGTCCTTGGTGACCGTGGGCGAGCCGAACGACTTCTGGATGATGACGTTGCGGCCGCGCGGGCCGAGCGTCACCTTGACGGCGCGGGCGAGCTTCGCCACCCCGCGCTGCATCGCCTGCCGCGCTTCCTGATCGAACGCGATCATCTTGGCAGCCATGTTGCCTTCATCTCCACATCAACTAAAGGAAAGTGTCTCGTGTGAGGGCCGGGCCCGTCTTGATCGATGGAATCCGGGGACGGTCAGCTCACGACCGCCAGGATGTCGTCCTCGCGCATCAGGAGGACCTTCTTGTCGCCGTCGAGCTTGAATTCCTCGCCCGCGTACGAGGTGAAGATCACGACGTCGCCGACCTTGACCTGAAGCTCCCGGCGCTTGCCGTCCTTGGTCACGCGGCCCTCGCCCACCGACAGCACCTTCCCCTTCTGGGGCTTGTCCTTGGCGGTCTCCGGCAGCACGATCCCGCCGGCGGTGGTCCCCTTGGCCTCTTCCCGCTCGACGACGACGCGATCACCCAACGGCTTCAGATTCATCTGTCCCTCGCTCCTCAGTCGTTTCGTCCACCCGGTCGCGACCTCGCGCCGCCCCGCCGCCCATCCGAGAACCCGCGGCGCGGCCCGCGCGACAGCATGACATGCCCACCCCATAGGCAAGGCTCATGCCGAGTCGAAATACACACCGCAAGTCGATAACAAGTCTTACTTTGCGTCCAAACCAAGCCGCCTCGACACCTTTCGCCATCCTGCCGGACGAGGCTGCCGAGTCGACCGCCATGTCATTTTGGCAGACCGCCGGCCAGAGCCAGGAGAGCCTGTCGGGCGTTCTCGGCGACAACAAGGGGGGCGACCTCGGGCGGGAGGTTCGCTTCGATCCAGCCCGTGAGCCGGTCCACGTCGGCCAGCTCGGAGGGGATCTCGTCGAGGTCCAGGTAGTCGGTCGCGACGGCGATTCCCTCGTGTCCTTCTCGACCACGGAAGGGGATCGCGGCGAGGAACGCAACGGCCTCGCGGAAGGCTTCGGCGGAAAGGGATGGACGAACGCCGATCGTCGCGCCAAGCGCCCTCAAGCGGCGGACGCCGGCCGGGCCGAGGGTGTCGAGATCCCCCGTGAACAGCAACGGGAGCCGTTCGGAGCGGGTGGGGTCGGACTCGAACCAGTCGAGCACGGCGGCGGCTTCCGCCCCGACCAGATTGACCGCCGGGCATGGTCCTTCGCCGGTGGGAGACAGTTCTAGGAGGCGGTCGAGCAGACCTCGGCCGAGGTTGCCGGGGATGGCGTCGAAGATGCGAACGCCGCGCTCGAACAGCGCGGGGATGCGGTCGAGGTCGGCCGGCTCGCGGATGAGGTTCTCCATTCCGTCCACGGCCAGAACGCCCCAACTGAGGGCGTCGGCGGGCTCGGCGAGCCATCGGGCGACGTCTTCGGGCCCACGCAGCAGGCGGCCGGAGAATTCGGCCTCGTGGCGGGCGATCATCTCACCCAGGGCGTGCCAGCGGTCGGCCTGCCGGGTCCAATCGGCCGGCTTGCGGCGACAGACGAGGACGGCCAGAGAGGTCCCCATGAAATAGCCGTCCAGCCGAGGAACGCGAGGGGGAATCTCGGCGTAGTCGTTGGGGTCGAAGTGGACGGTCTCGGCGGCGTACTGGAGCGCCCAGTCGCACCGCAGGTCGATCAATCGCATGGCCATCTCGCCGGTCGCGTCGGGACGTTCAGGGAGCCTCCGGCGGCGCCTGGGGGACGATCTCCAGAAACCGGGCGACGGAGCGCTTGAGGTCTCCCCAGCGTACCACGTCCCAGGCCTTCTCGCGCGCCCAGCCCCCTTTCCAGACGATGAACTCCGACTGGGCGAGCATCACCGTCAGGGCTAGGTCGGCTCCATCGAAGCGTGTGACGTCGACCACGCTCGGTCGGAAGACTCCTGCGCGGCTGATCGGATGGTCATCCCGGCCGATGAGGGTTGCCGCCGATTGCTCCGGCGCCTCGGCCGATTTCAGGGCCGTTGCGATCGCCCCCTCGCCCCAGCCCACGAGGACCATACCACCGCGCACGATCGACTTGATGGGTTGGTCGGCGAAGCGCTCCCTGCCGGCGAGCGCCGGCTGGATGACACGTCGATGGATCCGCTCCGCGTCCTCCGGCCGTTCGGCGTGGAGGGCCACGACGACGCCCACGCCGACAGGCATGTTCGGGTCTCCGAGCAAGACCACCCCCGCGCTGACGCCCCGGAGCAGCGGCCAGAGGTCGACTTCGGGACGAACGCCCCGGAGAGTGGCCATCAGGTTGATGCGGACGCGCAAGGGCTGGAGTTGGGCCCGGTCGGGGTCGGCTCGGTCAATGCGGTCGGCGATCTCGAACAGGGAATCCCAGAACGCCGCCCCGCGCCCCGTCGCCAGGGCGACGGCGGCGAGCGTCGAGTCGACCGGAAACCATGACAGCCAGGTCGGATCGATGGCAGGCGTATCCAGCATCGCGGGACGCTCGGCGGCGAATCGCGAGGCCAGGTCCAGGCCTAGACGGTCGCCTCGCAGGCTAAGGAAGCCGGCCGACGTCTTTAGACCCGCCGCTTTGAGCCCTGCAACAACCTGAGACGGGATCACCGATCTCGCGGGATCGGCCACCAGCCGGGAGGGGTCCAGGACGAACCGAAAACCGGAGTCCTCGGGGGTAAGCGCGAGCAGGTCGAAAGACGGCTCGGGCTCCTGCTTCGACAGCCGATCCAGCGCCCCGGCCAGCTCCGCGCGACGACTCGCGAAAGCCGTCCCGCGCGGAGTGACCGCCGCCAGGGCCGAACCTTCCTCACCCATGCGCTCGACGGGCGTCCCCGCCAACGGGGGTTCATCGCCTCCGCCCGAGAGCCGCATCGACGTCACCATGGCGGCGAGCGTCCCGTCGTCGTGGGGTGCCACGGCCGACCACTGCATCGCCCCGTTCGGCTCGAAGCGGACGGCCAGCACGACGTCGCGAAAGGCCCGCCACTCGGCGACCATCTCCGGGTTGAACATCGCCGCGACGGCCTGCACGGCCTTCGGCAGCCCGTCCGGGTTCCCCGTCGCCCGCCGCCAGTTCGCCATGGCTGCCGCCGGGCTCGGCGCCTTCGAGCCCTCGAACAGCTTCAGCACCGCCTCCGCCTGCCGATCCGGCCCGACCGCCCGCACAACCAACGCAGGCTCGACGGCCTTGTCATCAGCCCTGGCAAGGGCCGGGACGATGAGCGCCGCGGACAGGAACAGACGGCTTCCTTGCTTGATATTGAGCGTCATGCTGCTTCCTCGGTTCCTGATCCTGGACTCCGTGAGAGCCTTTCAACCCGCCTGGCCGACGACTTGCCTGGGATAAATGTAGGCCGCCTTGATGTACTGCCCGCCGAACGGCGCGGGGCCGACCCTCGTCGCGATCCGACCTGGATACTTGCGATTGATCTCGGCGGCGGCTTCCGCGAGCGGCGTATGAGCCGAGACGACCTTCACCTGGAAGGGATCCAGGTAGACGCTGGGAGCCTCGGAAGTCGCCCGCATGACCGATCGATAGCCGTCTCTGCGATTGTCATCGGTGATCGCGTCGGAGGCGATGTAGAGGTACCAGGGGTCCTCGTCGGACTCCTTCAACCAGAAGGCCACGTCGACCTCGAAGTCCTGGTTGAAGCGATGGACCAGGTCCGCGCCGGCTTCCAACTCGTCGCTCACCAGTGTCGTCGAATCCATGCCAGAACTCCCTCGTTCCCGTCTGCGACCGCCTCGTACATCTCGCGAGCCTTCACTTCCGACGCTGTTTCATAACGAGCCGCCTCGCTCCAATCCTTCACCGTCTGCCAGTTCAGGGCCAACTGTGAAGCGGGAACTTTGAGAATGTCCTGATCGAAGGGAGCCTCAAGTCCGGCGACCTTGACGAGTTTGCGGAGGTCATGGCTGTACGAGTCGTTCACCCGGGCCTTGTCCGGGAAATCGTGCTGATCCGTCTGCTTAGCGATGCACGCCTTCAAGGCGCACTCGACGGCGTACCCAACCAGATAATAGGCTCCTGACCAGCACGCGGCGTCGAGCAAGGCCTTCGCGTCCCGGACGCGTTCCTCGGCGAGTTGTTGCAGGTCCGTTCGATTCACCGCGGCGCGTCCTCTCGTCGGTTCTCGTTCGACTCGCATTCTATCCGCGACGATCGCCGAGCCGCCACGAATTCGGTCGGGTTCTCCGCGAACATCCGGGCGGCCGCCGGGGTCTCTTCTGGCGACGCTGGGGCCGGACGGCCAGGCAACCGGTTGCAGACCGGTGGAAGCGGGTTCGACTCCCGCCGGCGTCTCTTTCAGGCAAGCTTTCGGCCTCGTCGGCCCCACGGCGCGCACGCCCCGTTTGGTGCGGTCGGCGGTGCGCGTCCCGCGAGGGGGATCATGAACGTGGGCGAGGTCGTGGCAGTGGTAGCTCAACTGGTTAGAGCATCAGACTTAAGATCTGAGGGTCACAGGTTCGACTCCTGTCCACACGGGACGAGCCGGAGCAATCCGGCCCATCCGCCAGGGACGCTGTAAACGTCTCTACCATGAAGCCCGAGGGAGACGGGCGGCCGACCGGTCGGCCCGCGACGACGCCGAAAAGGCCCGTCGCGGGCGGCGCGGAGGGACGCCCTGCGGCCTCGCGGATCCCGTCCCGGACGGGCGTCGGCAAAGGCGGCGCGAGGGTTGAAGGAGAGCGATCGGGGCTGCGGCCTCGGTTGAACGCCTCCAGCCGGAACGCCGCCCGGATCGTCGCTCGACGGGACTCAACCGGGGCCCCGCGAACCGATGCGTGACCGCCGGTCGTTCCGTCTCCTGAAGGCCCTTTTCACTTCCACGTTCAACCAATCTTTCTTATGAACGATTCCTGACAACATCCCCGCGGGAGGAGGTCCCGTCGTGTTCTTCATCAAGCGATTCAAGGTCCGCAGCTTCGAAATGGGCCTCCACTTCCGCGACGGCGAATTCCGCGGTTTGCTCACGCCCGGCGATCACTGGTTCTTCGACCCCTTCGGCAAGCTGAAGGTCGAGGTCGCCTCGCGCCGGACCGCCTTCTTGACGCACGAGAAGCTCGACGTCATCGCACGCTCGGGCGCGCTCAAGGGGTACGCACAGGTGGTCGACCTCCAGGACTCCCAGCGTGGGCTGGCCTGGGTCGACGGCCGGTTCGCCGGGTTCCTGCCTCCTGGGCTGCACGCCTACTGGCTGGACCCTCGCAAGGTCGCCGTCGAAGTGGTCGACGTCCGCAACCCTCGGTTCGAGCACGACGAGTCGAAGGCGATCCTGCGAAACGCCACGGCAGCGGCCTACCTGGAGACCGGGTCGGTCGGCCGGGGGTGCGTGGGCGTGCTCTTCCTCGACGGCCGGTTCGCCGGCGCGCTGGAGCCGGGCCCCTGGGCCTTCTGGCGGGGCGCGGCCGACGTCCGCGTGGTCGAGGTCGACCTGCGTGAAGCGACGCTCGACGTCGCCGGCCAGGAGATCATGAGCGCGGACAAGGTCACGCTCCGGATCAACGCCCTGGCGACGTACCGCGTCATCGACCCTCGCAAGGCCGTCTGCGCCGTGGACGACTTCAAGCAGGCCCTCTACCGCGAAGCCCAGCTCGCGCTGCGGGCGGTCGTCGGCGGGCGGGACCTGGACGCCCTGCTGGCCGACAAGCAGACCGTGGCCGCCGAGGCCGCCGAACTGCTCGCCCCCCGCGCCTCGGCGCTGGGGCTCGAAGTCGCCTCACTGGCCGTCCGCGACCTGATCCTCCCCGGCGACATGAAGGAGCTGATGAACAAGGTCACGGAGGCCCGCAAGGCCGCCGAGGCCGACCTCATCACTCGTCGCGAGGAAACCGCCGCCATCCGCAGTCAGGCCAACACCGCCCGGCTGCTCGCGGAGAACCCAACCCTCATGCGGCTCCGCGAACTCGAAGTCCTGGAAAAGGTAGCCGCCTCCGGCAAGCTGAATGTCGTCCTGGGCGACAAGAAGCTCGCGGAGTCCGTCCTCAACCTTCTCTGACTGAATGTCTCACGGAGCGACGAACCGCATTTCAACGAACTTCCCCCTCTCGCGGGGGAAGACCGTTCGTCGCTCTCACTGAGCCTTGATAAGCGGAAATCCGACCACCACCGCCGGTCGGCCGGCCGATCGGCGGCGGGATTTGCAATCGAGGGTCGAGCGTGCGATGATGACGGACGTCGACGCGGCCCGCTGTCAGGGCCGAGACGCCCGACCTCTTGCCCGGGAGGAGGCTCGACGTGCCCGCCTCGCGAGACGTTCAACAGATCCTCGAACGCGACTTCCTCGAAATCCGTGCCAAGATCCTGGAGATCGCGGCCGGCCTCGACCGGCTCGACCGCGCACCGGCCCACCACCACCACGGCGACCCGCCCGACGCCCGCCTCGGCCAGATCCGCCAGGCCCTCGACGCCCTCCGCCGCCCCGAGCCCGACCGCGCCGAGACCATCCAGCTCATCTTCTCGCTGGAATACGACCCCGAGTGGCGCGAGAAGACCGGCGTCGACCGCGACCGCCGGCCCGCTTCGGCCCGGTCATAACGAACTCAGGGCGATCAGACCGCGTGATCGAGGGTCATTCCACGACCACCCGAACGCCGTCGGCCGAGTTCGGGAAACGGACGAGGAGCGTTTTCGAGCCCTCGTCCCAGATCTGAGCCTCGGCGGCGAGCGCCCGGCCGTCGACCGCGACCGACCGAGGCGCCTTCGGCAGACGGACGCGGACCGATGCGGTGATGTCCTTCGGCCCGGTCGCCAGGAAGCTCAGGCCGTTGCCATTGATCTTTTCATCGGTCGTCCGACAGGCCGCCGCCACGACGCGGGGGCCGTGCGACGGGAGTCGGTCCAGATCGACGAGAAACGCCCGGCGCGAGGAATCGAGGGCGACGGTCGTCTCGATTTTCAGGCTGGCGTCGAAGAGGTCGACGAACCGGCCCTTGAGTTCGTGAACCGCCTCCCCCGAGGTCGAATCGAGCCCGGCGGCGATCACGTAGGGACCCCGGCGGAGGACGAGGTGGTTGGCCTCCCGATAGGGGAGCTTCGCCGCCTCGCAGGCCTGTTCGATCAGGCGACGGACCTTCGCGCCTCCCTCGGCCTCGTGGCTCAACCGGGCAGGGCTGGACTCGTCCCAGATCAGGGCGCCCGAGCCGACGGCATGCAGGCCAGGCTTCGCATCGGGGCCGACGCCGAGGGTGTCGAAAAGAGCCTGGCGAGGGGTCGTGTAACCGGGTGCGCCGGGGGCGTTCCACCAGGACTTGATCTGGTTGTACGGGTCCTTGTCGTCGTCCACGAACAGGAGGACGCCCCCCGCCTTGACCCAGTCGGCCAGAACGCGGTCGGCGTCGGGCGTCATGGGCTTCATGCCCTCGTATGTCATCATGAGGACCTTGTACCGCGACAGGTCGGCCGTCGTCCGGAGGTTCTCCAACTGGACGGGCTCGGCGGGGATGCCGCGATGGATCGTGGGGAGAGCCAGGCCGAAGAAGTTGCCGAGGTGCGGATCGGAGGGTTTGTACCCCTCGCGCTGGAACATGAGGGCGTCGGAGACGACCAGGCCGATCCCCCGCGTGCCGGACTCCCAGGCGATCTCCGATTGCTCCATGTCGTTGAGGGCGTTCATCACGGACATCAGCTCGGTCGCGTAGTCGGCGGGGATGGCGACGCGTGAGCTGTCGTCGCGGCGTCGGCGACGGCCCGGGGGAGGCGGCGGAGTTCCGGGGGCGGGATACTTGCCGTGGAAGATCCGCTCGGGCCACGGCGCGATCTCGTACCGCGAGGTCTCCGGCCAGAACAGCGAGGCGACCACCGTGCATTCCCAGTTCGTCTTGTAGTCGCCCCAGTCGTGGTTGGGGTCGTCCTCGACGGGGTCGTGGAGGAACCAGAGTCGGCCCCGGCTGCCGCGAGTGGCCGCCGTCATCGAGCCGTACTCGAAGAAGGCCGATTGGAACGTCCGCTCGGCGACCTTCCCCTCGTAGACGTTCTTCGACCTGGCGGTGCCCGTCCAGACCTGGGCGATGTAGCCGTCGGCGCCGACCGTCAGCAGGCTCGACTCGGGGCTGACGATGCACCAGAGGGCGTAGTTGACCAGGCTGTGGGTCGGCACGTAGCACTTCACGTTCTTGCCGGTCTTCGCGTTGTGCTCCTTGACGGCGTCGAAGACCTGCTTGAGGGCGTCGCGATAGAGGACGTACTTGAGCCGGCTGGCCTTGTACTGAGCGTCGGCCGATTCATGGGGCGGCGCCCACTCCTCCTTGTAGTGCTCGCGCCAGGCGCGCTTGAAGCCCTCGGAGTAGCCGGCGCGGGCCCAGAACTCGGGTTCTTCCAGGTGGATGGCCTCGGCCCCGGCGTCGATCGCCCGGAGGACGTTCTGGGCCAGGTACTTGCCGAAGTTCGGGCCGGGGCACATGTAGTAAACGTCGCCGCCGTGGGAGATCACCTTGCCGGTGCGGTCCGTCTGAGCCTCGTCGACGTGGTTCTGACCATCGAACCGGCCGTAGAGGTAGTCCTGGTATTCGCCCCAGGAGACGCCCGTCATCAGGTGGACGACGTATCCCCGCTCCTTCCACTGGCGGATGCGATCGGGCATGTCCTTGCCGATCCCGTAGACCATCGCCACGTCCGCGGGGAGCTGCAGGCCCGCGTCCCAGGGGGCGTGGGTCTGGAACGAGGTCCGCTCCTCGGAACGCCGAGGATCAAGGGCCTGTCCCTGGACGGTGGCTGCACTCAGGCAAGCGGCGAGCGACCAGACGGCGATTCGACGGATAAGGCGGGTCGATCTCATGGCGGCTCTCGGGCAGGGGGCGGCGGGCGGGTCGGCAAGGCGGGTGGGACGGACTTCATCATAGCGAGATCGCCGGCCTTCTGGGAGGAATCCGGGCGATTCGTCCGTCATGACCGGCCGTCGTGCGGTAGAATGACAAGGAGGGTCCCCTGCCCTCGCCGATCGGTCCCGTCAACTTCCGGGGATGCTCCGCACCATGCGACGTCTCGCCCTGCTGGTCTCGGCCCTCTCCCTGTGGACTTCCTCGTCGGCCTTCGCGCAAGTGACGCCGGGAGGACCGGCCGTGGGGTCGTATCGCGTGAGCGACTTCTGGGCCGCGCCGGGGATGTACGGCACCAGCTACGGTTACGCCAGCTACGGGGTGCCGCGGACTTATACGACCTTCTCCGCCGCTCCCTGGTCGCCGTATTACGGCAACTACCCGACCTCGGGATACATGCCGGGCCGCTATGGCGTGGGACTGTGGAGGCCGGGGTTCGTCGCGCCGGGGTACGTCTACGGAGCCCCGACGGGCAGGGATTCATACCGGACGTTCCCCGTCACGGCCGGCACCGGTTTGACGCCCGCCCAGATCGCTCCGCCGCCTCCGATGGGCGTCTACGCCCCGGCTTACGGCCCGGGAGTCGGCCTGTACGGCGAGTGAGCGAAGGTGGATACGACCCTTCTGGACAGGACCCCGCCGAGCCGGGGTCTTGTGCGTTTCGTGGTCGTTCCGGATGATGGAGGCCACGCACCGGCCCCGTCGACCAGGCCCAGGCGGCCTGAAGGATCGAGCGCGCCGGGATCTCGAAGACCGAGGAAGACGTTGATTTCATCCGATGTGGCCGTCGTCGGCGGGGGGATCGTCGGCCTGGCGACCGCCTACCAGCTCAACCGCACCCTCCCCAACTGCCGCGTGGTGGTTCTCGAAAAGGAAGACCACGTCGGCCAGCACCAGACCGGGCATAACTCCGGCGTCCTGCACTCCGGCATCTATTACAAGCCGGGATCGCTGAAGGCCACGAACTGCCGCGAGGGCAAGAGGCTCATGGAGGACTTCTGCGCCTCCGAGAACATCCCCTTCGAGATCTGCGGCAAGGTCATCGTGGCAGTGGGAGAGTCCGACCTCCCCGCCCTGGAGCGGATCTACGAGCGCGGCGTGGCCAACGGCGTCGTCTGCGAGAGGATCGACAAGGCCCGCCTCGCCGAGCTGGAGCCCTACGCCTCCGGCATCCAGGCGATCCATGTCCCCGAGGCCGGCATCGTCGACTACAAGGAAGTCTGCCGACGCCTCGCCCAGCGGATCCGCGAAGCCGGCGGCGAGGTCCTCACCAGCGCCAAGGTCTCGAAGATCGTCCGGGCCGGCGGCAAGGCCGTGCTGACGACCGAGTCCGGCCAGGAGGTCGAGGCCCGTCAGATCGTGAACTGCGCGGGGCTCCAGTGCGACCGCGTCACGGCGATGGGCGGCGTGAAGCCGGACGCCAAGATCGTCCCCTTCCGCGGCGA
Source organism: Paludisphaera rhizosphaerae (assembly GCF_011065895.1). Taxonomy (NCBI): domain Bacteria; kingdom Pseudomonadati; phylum Planctomycetota; class Planctomycetia; order Isosphaerales; family Isosphaeraceae; genus Paludisphaera; species Paludisphaera rhizosphaerae. The sequence continues at coordinate 41,048 of NZ_JAALCR010000004.1, forward strand.
GTACTTCAAGCTCAAGCCCGAGGCCGAACGGCTCTGCAACAACCTGATCTACCCGGTGCCGGATCCCGCCTTCCCGTTCCTGGGGGTCCACTTCACCCGGATGATCGAGGGGGGCGTCGAGTGCGGGCCGAACGCGGTCCTCGCCTTCGGCCGAGAGGCCTATCGCAAGACCGACTTCAACGCCTCCGACTTCTTCGAGACGCTGGGTTACTCCGGCTTCCGCAAGCTGGCCTTCAAGTACTGGAAGACGGGCCTGGGAGAGATGTGGCGGTCGGCCAGCAAGAAGGCCTTCGTGAAGGCCCTCTCGCGGCTGGTCCCCGACATCCGCGAGGAACACCTGGAGCCCGCGCCCTCGGGCATCCGCGCCCAGGCGGTCCTGCCGGACGGCTCGATGGTGGACGACTTCCTGATCCAGGAGGCCGACCAGGTCGTGAACGTCAACAACGCCCCCTCGCCCGCGGCGACGGCCTCGCTTAACATCGGTAAGACGATCGTTGAACGACTGGTCCCCCGGCTGACCTGATCGGGAACCCCGCGAGCCGGCGGACGGCAGCCCCCACGAGACCCACTCCTTCGGAGCCTGCGCTATGAACCGCCGCTCGTTCCTTGCCGCTGCGTCCGCCGCCGCCCCCGCTCTCGCCGCCGCCCCGGGCGCGGCAGCCGCCGCCGCGCCTGAGGGCCGGCTCAAGGTCATCGTCCCCCGGATGAAGCGCGAGGAGCTTTCCGAGCTTCAAGCCATCGCCCCCGAAGTTGAGCTGATCCCCTGCGACGGCGAGGATGAGGCCGTCGCCAAGGCCGCCGAGGCCCAGGGGCTTTACGGCCTCGTCTCCCCTCGGGTCATTCGCGCCGGGGCGAAGTCGCTGAAGTGGGTCCAGAACGGCAGCGCGGGCGTTGAGCACCTGATGAACATCCCGGAGCTGATCGACAGCTCCATCGTCCTGACCAACATGGCCCGGGCCTACGCGCCGGAGATCGCCGATCAGGCGCTCGCTTACCTGCTCGCCTTCAACCGCAGCATCCCGAAGTTCCTGGAAGCTCAGGCCGCCCAGCGGTGGAACAAGCGTCCTCAGGGCGTGGTGCTCGACGAGTTGGCCGGCAAGACGATGCTGATCATCGGCATGGGGGGCATCGGGACCGAGATCGCCCGCCGCGTCTACGGCTGCGGCGTCCGCGTTCTCGCCACCGACCCCAAGGTCTGGGAACGCCCCCTGTTCGTCGAGGAGCTGCACAAGCCCGACAAGTTCCACGAACTGCTCCCCCGGGCCGACATCGTCGCCAGCGCCGTGCCCCTGACGAAGGAGTCGACCAAGATGGTCGGCGCGAAGGAGTTCGGCCTGATGAAGCAGGGCGTCGTCTTCATCAACGTGTCGCGCGGCAAGGTCGTCGACACCGAGGCCCTGATGGCGGCCCTCGACTCCGGCAAGGTCGCCGCCGCGGGACTTGACGTGACCGACCCTGAGCCCCTGCCTGACAACCACCCGCTCTGGTCCAAGAACGTCATCATCACGCCTCATACCGCCGGCCAGTCCCCCGGCGGCGAGCGTCGTCGCCAGGCGATCTTCCGCGAGAATCTCCGCCGCTTCGCCGCCGGCGAGGCCCTGGTCAACGTCGTCGACAAGAAGGTCGGGTACTGATCCTGACGGTCACGAAGCCGAGCACGTCAATCATGCCCTGGATCTCCGAGAGAGCCCCCCGAATCGACGACGCCCGCCTGGCCGGACTGATGGCTGAGACGGTCGCGGAAGCGCGCCGCCGGATCTGCGAGAAGCCCCGCCGGGTGTTGCTGCTCCCACCGGACATCACCCGGGCGCACTCGGGGGCGGGGAAGCTCACGGAGATCCTCTACCGGGCTTTCGCTCCGGAGGCCGAGGTTCGGGTCATCCCGACCCTCGGCCAGCACGTCCCCCACACCCCCGAGCAGAACCGCTTCATGTTCGGCTCGATCCCCGAGGAGCATATCCTCGTCCACGACTGGCGCGACGGCTGCGTCGTGATCGGCGAGGTCCCCGCCGACTTCGTCCGCGAGGTCAGCGGCGGGGCCGCCGACTGGGCGATCCCCGTCTCGCTCAACAAAACTCTCATTGAGGAGCCCTGGGACCTCATCATCAACGTCGGCCACGTGGTGCCGCATGAGGTCCTCGGCTTTGCCAACCACAACAAGAACTACTTCATCGGCCTGGGTGGGAAAGACCTCATCTGCGCCTCGCACATGATGGCGGCGAGCTGCGGGATCGAGAACAACCTGGGCCAGTTGATCACGCCCCTGCGGGCCTGCTTCAACAAGGCCGAGGACGAACTGCTCGGCCGGCTTCCCGACCTCTACGTTCAGATCGTCATGGCGCGTGGCGAAGACGGCGAGTTGACGACGACGGGCATCCACGTCGGCGACGACCTGGAGACCTACCTCGCGGCCGCGCGTCAATCGCGCGAACAGAACATCACCGTCTTCGACAAGCCTGTCTCGAAGATCGTCTGCGTCATGCAAGAGGACGAGTTCGCCAGCACCTGGGTCGCGAACAAGGCCGTCTATCGCACGCGCATGGCCCTGGCCGACGACGGCGAGCTGATCATCCTCGCCCCCGGCCTCGTGCGGTTCGGCGAGCAGCCCGACGTGGACGCCCTGATCCGGCGCGTCGGCTACGTCGGCACGCCTCGCGTCATGGCTCAGTACCCGAACGACCCGGAGATGCAGGACCTGGCCCACGCGACCGCCCACCTGCTCCACGGCTCCTCGGAGGGACGGTTCCGGATCACGTACGCCCCCGGCCATCTCACCCGAGAGGAGATCGAGGGCGTGAACTTCGGATACACAGACCTGGCCGACGCCATCGCCCGTTACCGCCCTTCGGAATCGAAAGAAGGATGGAACCGGACCGAGGACGGCGAGGACTACTTCTTCATTCCAACCCCTTCAGCCGGCCTCTGGATGGTCGGCGACCGTCTTGCCGGACGGTGACGACCCTTTCGCCCGCATGAGCCCCGTGACCATGAATCTGCCGCCCCTCGCCCGCGTCCGCCAGAATATCGTCCAGCCCCGCGTTGAGGACATCGCGGGGACGGTCCGCCGTCTAATCGTTGAAAGCCGCCTGCGCGAACGTGTGCCGGCCGGCGGGACCATCGCCGTGGGCGTCGGCAGCCGGGGGATCAAGAACATCGCCCTGATGGCGCGGACGACGGTCGACACGCTCAAGGAGATGGGCTACCAGCCGTTCATCGTCGCCGCCATGGGGAGCCACGGCGGCGCCACCCCGGAAGGCCAGCGCGAGCTGCTCGCCGGCTATGACGTCACCACCGAGAAGATGGGCGTCCCGGTCAAGACCGACATGGACGCCCTGGTCCTCGGCACCAATCCCGTGGGCCTGCCGATCTACTTCGACAAGAACGCCTACGGGGCCGACGGCATCGTCCTGCTGAACCGGGTCAAGCCCCACTCCGACTTCCACGCGACCTACGAGTCGGGCATCGTCAAGATGATGACCATCGGCCTTGGCAAGCGCGAAGGCGCCACCCAGGTTCACAAGCTGGGCCTTCGCGGGCTGAAGGAAGTCCTCCCCGCCGTCGGCCGTTTTTTGGTCGCCAACACCAAGTTCGCGCTCGGCCTGGCGATCCTGGAGAACGGCCGCGACGAGACGGCTGAGATCGTCCCGCTCGAGCCGGAGAACCTCTTCGAGCTTGAGCCCGGCCTGCTGGAAAAGGCCCGGAACATGATGGGCCGGCTGCCGTTCGACCAGATCGACCTGCTGGTGGTCGGCGAGCTGGGCAAGAACTACTCGGGCGCCGGCATGGACCCGAACGTCATCGGCCGGCTCATGATCGAGACCCAGAACGACTTCGTCCGGCCCGTCGTCACCCGGCTGGTGGTGCTCGACTCCTCGGAGGAGAGCCACGGCAACATCGTGGGCGTCGGCTTTGCCGACCTGACCACTGACCGCCTCGTCGCCAACATCGACGAGGAGGCCTTCCGCATCAACGTCCTCACCTCCTGCTGCCTGGAGCGGGCCCGCATCCCGATCACCCTGCCGACCGACCGCGCGGTGATCGAGAAGGCCCTCGACACCTGCTGGCGGATCGACCCGGCCGAGGCCCGCATCGTCGTCATCCCCAACACGCTGGAGACCGACGAACTGTGGGTCTCGCAGCCCATGGAGGCGGACGTCGTCGCCCATCCGGCGCTCACCCGCGAGACCGAATACCTCCCGATGCCGATCGACGGCGAGGGCCGGCTCGATCAGGTCGGGCTCTTCCCGCACAGCGTCCAGGGCCGTCGCGCTGCACGGAAGAAGGCCGCCGTCTTATGAGCCGGCCGAAGTACCGGATCCTGGCGCTGGACGTCGACGGCACGCTGCTGAATCGCCACGGCGAATTGCCCCCTCGCACCAAGGCGGCCGTCGCACGAGCGGCGGCGGCCGGGATCCGGCCGGTCGTCTGCACGGGCAGGCGCTATCGTCGCGCCTGGCCGATCGCCGAGATGCTGGAGCTGGACGCCCCCATCGTCTGCAACTCCGGGTCGATCGTGAAGGAGCCCGCCGACGACGGTACGCTCTGGCGGGCCGACCTGCCGGCGGACGTCGCCGCGACGCTGCTCGACATCTTCCGAGAGCACGAGCAGGACGTGGTCGCGTTCAACGACCGCCCCCACGACCAGCCCGACTTCCGGATCTCCCGCCACCCGACGGGTCGACTGCACTTCGACGACTACGTCGGCCAGAACCTCTCGCACGCGGAGATCACCGACGACTGGTCCGCCGGGCCGTTCTTCCACATCTGCGCCGTGGGGTCGGTCGAGGAGATGCGGGCCTTCGAGCGGCACGTTCTGCAAGCGCTGGGCGACCACGTCCGGACCTTCGTCCAGCGCAGCCCTCGGTACGTCGGCACGATGTGCGAGGTGATCCGCAGCGACGCCAGCAAGTGGTCGGCCGTGCTCCACGTCGCCGAGCGCTGGGGCGTCGCGCCGGAGGAGATCTGCGCGGTGGGCGACGACGTCAACGACCTGCCGATGATCCTGGGCGCCGGCCTGGGCGCGGTCATGCCCCACGCGCCGGAGGACGTCCGCGCGGCCGCCGACCTCGTCCTTCCCGCCTCCGACGACGGCGTCGCCGATCTGGTCGATCGGATCCTGTCCTGAGCCGGTCCGGAATGGGGCGACCTCCGACGAATCCCTGGGCCGAGCCGCCTCCACGCGACGCTCGGGAAGGAAGTGTGCGTCGATGATCGAGGGTGATTATGATGAACGCATCGGGATGAGCCGGCGGGTCAGGTAGACCTCGTTCGGCCTCCTGGATCGGCCTACAGCAAGGGGAACGACGTGATGACTCGAATGATGCGCCAGATGCTGACGTCCGCGGTGGCCGCTGCGGCCCTGCTGGGAATCGTGGCCGGATGCGACGACGGCACGCCCCCCGTGGAGAGCGGGAACGAGGAAGTCTCGGTCACGGGGATCGTCAAGCTTAAGGGCCAGCCGCTCGAGGACGGCGAGATCATCTTCGACGGCAGCAACATCAAGCGTAAGGAGGGGGCGCTCAAGACCGCCAGGGTGAAGGCCGGCGGATACGAGATCAAGGCCCTGGTCGGCGGCAACTCGGTGAGCGTCCACTCCAAGGCGATCGACAAGGACACCGGCCTTGCCGCGAACTCCAAGTTCGTGGAGCTGAAGGCCGGCGAATCGAACAAGGTCGACATCGACCTCTGATCGACGCCGGAAGGCTTCGAAGTCGACAGGGGGATGCCGCGTGATCCAACGCGGCATCCCCCTTGTCGTTTTCAGCAACCTCGCGAGTCGTCGATCCGGATCAGAACGAGTCGGACGAGACGACTTCGCCGCCGGCCTTGGTCGCCAGCGCCCACCAGGTCGACGGGCTGATGCTGTCCTTGATAAAACGAACCGAGCCGTCCATCATCAGGGCGTTCACGCCGCCGGAGTGCCGGCTGGACGCGGTGATGGCCTCGGTGTTGCTATCGCTGTTGGAGCTGCCGAAGGCGCAGCTCACGCTGTTCGGCGGCATGACGTGGCTGTAGCGCGTCTGTCCCGAACGACCCCACCACCAGGCGGCGCCGAACGGCCAGCCGCCGGAGATGTTGCCCACCGAACGATCGACGACCTTGCAGTTGGCGTTGTCCGTGAAAGGATCGTTCGCGACGGCCGCCGTAACCTTGGAGGTGTAGGCGCCCGGCTTGAGGGGGTCCCAGGTGTTGACCTGACCGATCCCCTTAACGACCTCGCTGAAGCCGACCGTGTTCGAGGTGCCGTCCACGATCGCGCCGATCTTGTTGGACACGCTCAGTCCGTTGAAGGGGCCCGACAGCGACACAACGCTGGTCACCGTCCGGATGGTCGTCGTGCTGTTGAAGTTGTTGCCGTCGGCGCCCGTGCAGGCGTGATAGTTGTTCGTGCCATAAGCGGCCGTGAGTCGGGATTGGTCCGACGGGCAAACGAAGACGTTGAGGGCCGTGTACTGCACCGTCGAGTTCACCGGGCTGGTGGAGTTCCAGATGCTGCTGGCACCGGCGCCGAAATTCATGGCGTTATAAAGCGCGCCCTGCTCGATATAAGGGAGCATCATCGCCAGGGCCGAGGGAGACACGTTACCGAGATTGGGATATCGCTCCAGCTCCGAGGTCGGAAATCCTGAGACGCTGCTTTCGTAGTTGTGCAGCCCCAGGCCGATCTGCTTGAGGTTGTTGACGCACTGGGCGCGGCGAGCGGCCTCACGGGCCGCCTGTACAGCGGGCAGCAGCAGGGCGATGAGGACCGCGATGATGGCGATGACGACCAGCAGCTCGATCAGCGTGAAGCCGCGGCCGGAACGACGAAGACGTGGAAACATGGAAAACTCCTTTCGTTAAGGATGAGTGCTGCACGCACGAGGCCGACCTTCGAACCGCCCGTCGTCGATTGATATAAGGACGTCGTCAACGGACCTTCGAACCGGAGAAGTCCCTCGAACGGAACCTCGACCTGAGCGAGCAATGCGCTTACGCGCTGTGTGGTTAATCCCTACCTGACAGGCGTCTCCGTTCCATCAATAGACGGACGGAGACCGCCACTCGCATGCCGCGATCACCTCGAGAGATGACCGCGAAACGAGAGTGAGCCTGATTGCACGACCGATGCAAGGTTTGGTTGGAATTCGAGATTCGGATTAGAAATTCTTACCAAAATCCGAGCGACAACGGAAGCGGCCGCGTCCCCGATTTCAAGTCGTCGGACGTAATGATTCCCAAAGTGGGCGCGGAGAGCCCCGCACGCCTTCCATAAGTTGGCGAGACCGGTTGAAGAGGAACCTCGCGTCCTCCGAATAACTTCGGTGACATTTCTTCATTTCTTGTGTTGAAACCGGCGCAGGCCCAAAGCTAAACTTCCGACGCTCATACCCTTCAACCGACTCGCCGGGCGACGGCGCCTGGCGAGCTCGGCGGGGTGGCAATTCCTCAAGCGCCCCCCCCTTCTCGCCCGCCTTCCCAGGGAGACGTCTCATGTGCAGGAACCCGCGCCGCGGCTTCACGCTGATCGAGCTGCTGGTCGTCATCGCCATCATCGCGGTCCTCATCGCCCTGCTGCTGCCCGCTGTTCAATCGGCGCGCGAGGCCGCCCGCCGCGCCCAGTGCGTCAACAACCTCAAGCAGTTGAGCCTGGCCGCCCACAACTTTGAGTCCAGCAACGGGACCTTTCCGCCGGGCTTCGGGCTGACGCCGACCGTGAACGTTCCGCTCTATCCCCGTCCGACGCCCCTGGTCACGATGCTCGGCTACCTGGAAGGGGCGAACCTCTTCAATGCGTACAACTTCTCGTTCAATCTGAACGGCATCTACAACAACATCGCGACGGGGAACGACCCGAACATCACGGCCGGGACCATGCTCATCTCGGCGTATGTCTGCCCGTCGGACCCCTCGAACGTTCGGCTCCAGGGGAAGATCGGCTATAACAACTACTTCGGGTCGATCGGCGGAACCGCCTGCCCTGAGTTGGGACCTGCACCTTCAGGATACGCCGCCGGCAAGACCGAAACCGACACCAGCCAGGCCGGCATGTTCAACGTCCGGCTGGACTACGGCGCGGCCGCCCAGATCAACGGCGCCAATAACCCCGACTACCAGAAGGTGACCGGCGCCACGACGATCGCCTCGGTCACCGACGGCACGAGCAACACGGCGATGTTCTCGGAGACCCTCCGCTCGGTCGCCAGCGCCAACGTCGACGCCGAGGTTCCGGTGGACAGCCTGCTGAACGTCTACAGCGTTCCGGCGGCCTCGTTCACCACGAGCATCGCGCCCCCCTCGGCGACCTGCCGGACCGGCACCCGGGTCAAGTACCGCGGCCAGCAGTACTACCGCGGCATCGCGCCGATGGCCTTCTTCACGCACACCCTGACGCCCAACACCACGTTCTTCGACTGCGCCAACAGCACCGATTTCATCTGCGGCCACATCGCGGCTCGCAGCAAGCACTCGGGGGGCGTGAACGTCTCGTTCGCGGACGGCTCGGTCCGATTCATCAAGGATTCGATCAACGCCGTGACCTGGCGGGCCCTCGGCACGAAGGGCGCCGGCGAGGTGGTCAGCTCCGACGCGTATTGATCGATCGCACCACCCATCCCCAGCACGCCCCGGCCCGCGCGGCGCCCCCGCGCGGGCCTTCGTTTCGAGGCCGCCGATGAAGACTCGCATTCGAACGATCCTCGTGGTACTCGCCCCCGCCCTGTTGATCGGCTGCGGCCAGGAGAACAGCGCCCCCACGCCCGACCGCGCCGATGAGATCCGGCTGCAACAGGTCGGCTCCACGCTCCGCGACTTCCAGTTGAACAAGGGGCGCGCGCCGAAGTCGTTGAAGGACCTTCTTTCATCGCCCGGCGAGTCCGGCGGGGCGGATCTGATCGCCTCCGGGGAGGTCGTCGTCAACTACAACGCGACGCTTCCCGACACGAACGAGGCACCGGGCGGCAGTCCGAACGAGGACGTGTTAGCCTATGGCAAGGACGTCCCTTCCAAGGGGGGGCCGGTCCTGCTCCTCAACCGCACGATCCGCCCCATGACCGCTGACGAATTCAAGGCCGCCTCGCCGGCCAAGCCCTCGTCCTGACCCAGCCCGCCCCACGCCGGAACCCTCCCCATGAACCGCCGCCTCGTCCTCGCCGCCTGCCTCCTCACTCTGCCCTCCTCCGCGACCGCCGCCGAACCTGTCCGACTCCGCATCCTGAGCTACAACATCCACCACGGCGAGGGGATGGACGGCAAGCTCGACCTCGAGCGGCTCGCCGGCGTCATCAAGTCCGTGAATCCGGACGTCGTTGCCTTGCAGGAGGTCGATAAGGGAGTATCGCGCACCAAGGGCGTGGACGAACCCGGCGAGCTTGGCCGGCTCACCGGCATGACGCCCGTCTTCGTGCGGAACATCGTTTTTCAGGGGGGCGACTACGGCAACGCCGTCCTGAGCCGACTCCCAATCACGACCTGGCGGAACGTCCACGTCCCGTCGCACTACGTCGGCGAACAGCGCGGGGCGTTGGTCCTCGAACTGACCGGTCCCGACGCCGCCAAAACGCCGTTCCGGTTCATGGCCACCCACATCGATTACCGCCCCGACGACGCCGAGCGGATGGACTCCGTCCGCAAGCTCGAAGAGGTCGCCCGCGAGCAGCCCGACATGCCCACCATCCTCGTCGGCGACCTCAACTCAACGCCCGACAGCCGCGTCATCAAGGCCTTCGAGGAAAACTGGGCCCGCACCGACTCCTCCCCCCTCCTCACCTTCCCCGCCGACAAGCCCGACCGCCAGATCGACTACGTCCTCGTCCGCCCCAAAGCCCGCTGGAGGGTGATCGAAACGAAGGTCCTCGACGAGCCCGTCGCCTCCGATCACCGGCCCCTGCTGGTGGTGCTGGAGTTGTTGGATTCGAAGTGACTTCGGTTCGGGTATCCCACAACTCCGGCATCGATCTATACTGGTTTCACATAGACGAACGCTGTTGACGACGTCCCTTATCCCCTCGTGGGAGAAGGGACGTCGGTCGAAGGTCGCAGTCCTCCGAGATGCTCGATCCCTCCCGACGGAGTCAGCCGCCTTGAGCCCGGAACACCCCCTCGCCTCCTGGAACCGCGTCGACGACGGAAAGCACGATCGGACGATCGAGGAGAACTGGCTGTTCAGGCTGCGGAAGGAGCGGTTCACTTCGCGGATGTCGGGGCTGACGCATGACTTCTTCGTGATCCACCTGCCCGACGCGGTCCACGCGGTGGCGATCACGACCGAAGGCGAAGTCCTCTTCGTGCGCCAGTTCCGGGCGGCCTCGGCGCGGGACAGCCTGGAGATCCCCGGTGGACTCGTCGATCCGGGGGAAGATCCGCTCGTCGCCGGGCCTCGCGAGTTGCTTGAGGAAACCGGGTACGCCGGCGACCCGCCCGAACTGGTCGGGACGCTTTGGTCGAACCCGTCGCTGGTCACGTCGCGGACCACGACGATCGTGATCCGCAACGCCCGCAAGGTGGCCGAGCCGAAGCTCGACCACACCGAGGAACTCACCGTCGAGCGCGTGCCGATCGGCGAGATCCTCGGATTGATCCGTCGCGGCGAGATTGACCACGCGCTGGTGGTCGCGGGATTGCTCTGGTGGCTGGCCGCCGAGTCGAACCCCGCGAAGGGTTGACGCTCAGGACGACCGGCCAAGTTCCACGGGGACGTCAGTCGGCTTGCCGTCGCGGACGACGGTGATCCGGATCGTGTCTCCCGGCTGGTGCTTCTCAACCTCGGTCAACAGTTCGTCGACCGTCTTCACCCGCTTGTGCTCGACGGCGACGATCAGGTCGGCCGAGTCGGGATCGATCGAGCGCCGGACGAAGCCCGGGCCAAGGCGTTCGAGCTTCATCTGGATCGGCCGGATGCCGGCCCGTTCAGCCGGGCCCCCCTCGGCGATCGCCAGGACCAACAGGCCCTCCTCCGTCGTGTAGACCCGAGCCACGCCCAGGTCAGCGCGAATCACGCGGCCGTCCTCGATGAGTTGACGGAGAATGCGGGAGATCGAATTGATCGGCACCGCGAAGCTCACCCCGGCGGACTGGCCGACGCTGCTGACGATGGCCGTGTTCATGCCGATCACCTGACCGTGCGAATTCAGCAACGGGCCGCCGGAGTTGCCCGGGTTGATGGCGGCGTCGGTCTGGATGATCCCCCGGATCATCCGCCCGTTCTTGGCCTTCAGCGACCGGTCCAGGCTGCTGACGATCCCCGTCGTAAGGGTGCGTTCCAGGCCGAAGGGGTTGCCGATCGCCATGATCTTCTGACCCACAAGCACCCGCGAGGAGTCTCCCATGACCACGGGGAAGAGCTTCGCGGGATCGGCGTCGACCTTCAGCACGGCGACGTCGTTGGAGGCGTCGACGCCGATGACTTTCGCCTCGTGGGAGGCTCCATCGAAGAGCGTGACGCGGACCACGTCGGCCCCCTGGACGACGTGGAAGTTGGTCAGCAGGTTCCCCTTCTTGTCGATGACGAAGCCCGACCCCGTCCCGGTGGAGGACTCGTCGCCGAAGAAGCCCTGGGCCTCGGATTCGGTGGTGATGTTCACCACGCTCTTGTTCACCGACGCGTAGACGACGACGTTGTTCCGCTCCTCGGGGTCGAGATCCTTCAGGGCCTCGACGTCCAGGGCGGGAGCGGGCGGGGCCTCGGCCGCGGTGGGAGCACTGGTCGCCCCCCCCGGAGCGGTCGGCTCCTGGACGAGTTCAAAAGAGGGTCGGGGAGGCGCGGGCGGGCGCTGGGCGGCGATCTTTCCCTGAGGATGGGGCCGTCCCAGCAGCAGCACCGCAAGGGCCAGCGTCAGCCCGGCCGTGACCAGGTGGCCGAGTACCGTCGTCGCCGTCGAAGCCCTGCCTTCGCTCATCATCGAGTCCCTCCTCGGAATCCACCGGAAGTCCACATCCCTCAACCTATTGTAAGTTGCAGCCGGGGGATGAAAAGGCCGGCCGGGCCTTGCTCCCCCAACGGACCGGCGTTAGATTCGCACCATTCACAAGTCTGCAAACGCCGGTGACGGCGTGTTCCGACTTCCAAACACGTCCCTTCAGCCGACGCCCGCAACACGGCCATGACGACGCCGACCTTCATCCCGCCACGGTCGCACGTGGGAGCGTTGCTGACGCTCCTGGCGATTGTCGCGGTATGGACCGCGGACGCTCGGGCCGGATGCTTGCACCCTCGTCCCTCGCGTCCTGAAGCCGTGGGCCTGGACCTTCTGGCCGAGCTTGAAGAGCCAGCCGCGCCGACGCCTCGGCCTTCCCCGTGCGACGGCCTGAAGTGCTCAAGCGACCCTTCGCCAGCACCGGCGCCGAATCTCATGGACCCCTCGCGTCTTGAGCGTTGGGGCTGCCTGACGGCTCATCTCCTTCTCCAATCGCCTCCGCAGGCCTTCACGCCTCCCGCAGCCGCCGTTGCATCCCCGGTGCACGGTGGGCCGGCGCCGTTCCACCCTCCGCGCTGACGGACGATCACGGGATCTCCTGTTTTCGTCGCAAACTCGACCGGCCCGACGCCCCTGCGCGCCGCGGCCGGCGGTCGCCACGCACACCGTATGCGGCTTCGCGCCGCGCGTCCGTCATTGCGCTTTGGTCTTCGTCATCATCTCCGGGACATCCAAGCCATGAAGAGTCGACGGGGTTTCACCTTGATCGAGCTGCTGGTGGTCATCGCCATCATCGCCGTGCTCATCGCCCTGCTGCTGCCCGCCGTGCAGGCGGCCCGAGAGGCCGCTCGCCGGATCCAGTGCGTCAACAACCTCAAGCAGTTCGGGATCGCCCTGCACAATTACCACGACGTCCAGGGATGCTTCCCCCACAGCCGGGGGTTGAGCACCCCTGCGCCGAACTACCCGGCGACCGCGACGTTCTCCGGCTTCGCGCGACTGCTGCCGTACATGGAGCAGACGCAAATCTTCAACACCATCAATTTCATCCTTCTCCCCAACGCGGCGGAGAACACGACCTCGCAGGGGACGTCGGTCGCCTCGTTCTCCTGCCCGACCGACCCGCAGCAGACCGTGCCGGCCGGCGAGGCTCCCATCAGCTATCGCTTCAATGAGGGGAGCGGCATCCTCTTCACCTACGGCGCGAGCGACGCCAGCAGCGGCGCCAACGCCAGCATGCCCGCGCCGGACGGCGTCTTCTTCAGCGTCAGCCGGACCAGCATCGCCTCGATCACCGACGGAACCAGCAACACCTCGGCGATGGTCGAACGGCGCAAAGGGGACTTCAACAACGCCGTCTCCACGCCGGCGACCGATCTCTTCCTACCCAAGACGTTCCCGTCCACGGCCGACGCAGCCATCGCCGACTGCCGGTCGGTCGACGTGACCAATCTGGGCTCACAGGGCGTCTCCAGCCAGGGTTCGCCGTGGCTGGCGGGGAGCACGTCCTGCGTTGCAGGACACGGCGACACCCCCAACACCCGCTCGTGCATGTTCCCCCCGGGCCGGATCCTCAACACGGCCTCCAGCACCCATTCGGGGGGCGTCAACCTGCTTCTCTGCGACGGCACCGTCCGCTTTGTGAAGGACTCGATCTCGCGAAGCGTCTGGCGGGCCCTCGGCACGATGGCCGGCGGCGAAGTCGTCAGCGCCGACAGCTACTGAAACCAAACGCATCCGCAACCGAGGAACCCGACCATGATGATTGATCGACTGGACCTGCTCTGCTGCATCGGCCTGCTGACTCTGGCCGCCGTATCAGGCCGTTCGGCTCGGGCCGACGAGAAAGCCACGGCCGTGCCGATGCTGGACGACCAGGCCTGCTGGGCCAAGATGCCGGCGACGACTCAGGGAGCCGGCGGCCCCCTGCCGAGCTGGACCAGGGCCGTGGCCGTTCGGCTCCCCCGCACGGCCGCCGCGATGCTCGACGTGGACCTCGCCCAGCGCACGCGAAGCCCGCTCGACCCCAAGCTCCGCGCCGCCATGCGCTGGGTCGTCGCGCATAACAACCACTGCGCGTACTCCGAAGCCTACGCGTTGGCCGACGCCCGACGCGCCGGGATGGATGAAGAGACCATCAAGGCGCTGACCGGCGATCCCTCGGCCTGGCCGGCGGACTATCGCGACGCCCTGGAGTTCGCCCGGCTCCACACGGTCGACGCCCCCACGATCCCCGACGAGTTGTTCGCCCGGCTCGTCGCGAAATACGGCGAGAAGCAGGCGGCGGCGATGGTCCTCCTGGGCGCTTACGGCAACTTCCAGGACCGCGTCGTCCTGGGCCTCAATCTGCCGATGGAGCCGACCGGCCCGCTGCCGCCGATCGACGTGGTCTTCGCCCCCGGCGCGTTCCAGTCACAGCCCGTGCTCCCGGCTCAGCACGCGCTCAAGCCCCTGCGGGAAGACGGCGAGACCGTCGTCGACGGCGACGTGGAGTGGTCGTCGCTCTCGTATGACGCCCTCCAGTCGCGGCTGGAGGGGCAGCGGTCGCGTACGCCTCGGCTGCCGGTCCCGAAGTGGGAAGACGTCAAGAAAGGCGTGCCTCCGGAGTTCGCCGCACGGCCGACGCGGATCGTCTGGAACCTCGTCGGCATGGGCTACGTCCCCGAGCTGGCCGTCCCCTGGAGCCGCGCCACCCGGACGATGTGGTCGGAAGTCCAGGCCGACCGCGTCTTCGAGGAGAGCCTCTTCTGGGTCCAGACCCGGGCGATCCGCTGCAACTACTGCATGGGCCACTGCGAAATGCTGATGGAGGTCGCCGGGCTCGACAAGGGGGAGATCGCCGAACGGACGCGGAAGCTCGCGTCCGACGACTGGTCGGCCTTCCCTCCCGAGGAACAGCGAGCCTACGCCTACGCCCGCAAGCTGACCAAGGCCCCGTGGACCGTCACCCCCGCCGACTACCAGCGGCTTGAGAAAGACCTCGGTCCGGACGGGGCCATGGGCGTCTTCTGGTGGCTCTGCCGGGGACTCTACATGACCCGCGTCTCGGACGGCTTCCAGCTTCCGCTGGAACGGGAGAACGTCTTCATGGACTTCTACGGACCGCAGAAGCCGAAGGAGGCGACCGAGAAGAAGTGACCGCAGGCCCGGTCGGCTCGCCGAGAGACTCCGGCGGCGGCTGGACCGTCGCCGGCCGCTCGGCCAGAATGAGGAGCGTCGCGATTCGACCGAGCGTGCCTCTCCCCCGACCTCTCGGAGCCGCCGATGGACCTTCACCGAACGTCGCCCCGCCGCCGGGCCATACCGGCGGTCGCCCTCGCGCTCGCGTCCCTCGCGGTCGCGCCGGTCGCCCTCCGGGCTCAATCGTCCCCGGAGGAGTCCGCGCAGAAGGTCAAGCCGGCCGAGGGGCTGGAGGCGACCCTGTGGGCGGCCGAGCCCATGCTCTTCAACCCGACGAGCATGGACGTCGACTCGCGGGGCCGTGTCTGGATCGCCGAGGGGCTCAACTACCGCCTCACCCGTCGCGGCAATCAACGGTTCGATAAGGTCGACGACTCGGACAAGATCAAGATTCTGGAAGACACCGACGGCGACGGCAAGGCCGATAAGGTCACAGTCTTCGCCGACCGAATCTTCCCCGTCCCGATGGGCCTCGCCGTCGAGGAACGATACGACGCGAGCGGCAAGTACGCGGGGTGCCGGGTCTATATCGGCAACAGCCCGAACCTGCTGGTTCTGGAAGACACCAACGGCGACGACAAGGCCGACAAGCGGTTCAACCTGCTGACGGGCTTCGGCGGGATCGACTCCGACCACGGCATCCACGGCATGACGCTGGGCCTGGACGGCAAGCTCTACTTCACCCACGGCGACGGCTGCTGCTCGGTGCAGGAAGACCGTTCCGAGCGCTATCAGAACTTCGACGTCGTGGACGCCTCGCACCGTCGCGTCCGGGCCGACAACTACGCCAACACGCTGCGGGTCAATCGCGACGGCACCCAGTTCGAGGTCGTCTGCGACGGCCAGCGCAACAACTATGAGACCTGCCGCAACGCCTTCGGCGAGGGCTTCACCAGCGACAACGACGACGACGGCAACCGAGGCTGCCGGATCATCCACACGATGGACGGCGGTCGGTTCGGCTACAAGACTCCCGGCAGCCCCCGACACTGGGGCGAGGACGTGCCGGGGATGGTCCCCAAGCTCGTCGGCACCGGCAACGGCAGCCCCTGCGGCGTCGCCGTGTACGAGGGCCAACTCCTCCCCGCGGCCTTCTTCGGCTCGCTGCTGGAAGCTGAGGCCGGCACCCGCCAGATCAACTACTTCCCGCTGACTCGCCACGGCTCGACGTACCGGACCGAGTACAAGGTTCTACTCGCCAGCGCCGACCCCTGGTTCCGGCCCTCCGACGTGACGGTGGCGCCCGACGGCTCCATCTTCGTCGCCGATTGGTACGACGCTGGGGTGGGCGGCCACGCCTTCGCCGATCAGAATACGGGCCGCATTTACCGAGTCACGCCGAAGGGGGTGAAGCCGAAGGCGGTGAAGCCGGACTTCGGTTCGGTCGCGGGCCTAATCGCCGCGCTCAAACTTCCCAACGTCGCGGCCCAGGACGCCGCCCGTCGCGGCCTGCTTGCGAAGGGGGACGCCGCAGCCGACGCCCTGCTCGCGATGATCCGCGAAGGGACCCCCGAGGAGGCCGGCCGCGCCCTGCAGGTCGCCGCCGATCTGCCGAAGCTCTCGGGGATCGCTGTCGAGGTCATCCAGCATCCCGACCGCTTCCAGAAGGGCGATCCCCGGCTCCGGGAACTGGCCGTGCGGATCCTCGGCCGCGACTGCCGCGAGAACGGGATCGTCGATTTCCAGGCCGGAAGCGAGCGTCCCCCAGCCGCGGCGCTGGCGCATCTCGAGGTCCTCTTGCCGCTGGCCGACGACCCCGACCCCGGCGTGCGTCGAGAGTTGATCCTGGCCCTTCGGAACGTCCCCGTGCCCAGGGTCGCCGAGGCCCTCCGCAAACTGGTTCTGGGATGGGACGGCCGCGATCGATGGTATCTCGAGGCGCTCGGGCTGGCGTTGTCGAAGCGGATCTCGGAGTTCATCACCAGCCTGATGGACCCCTCCTTGTTCGGCGACCCGGGGAACTTCGCGGAGATCGCCGGCGCCGCGCTGCCGCCTTACTTCCCCGTCGACCGCAACGAGGCATTCATCCCCACAGGCGCCCCCGAGCCGCCGGCCAACGCTCTGAGCAAATTCCTCGGCCTTTTGTGGCGGCTCCAACGTCCGGAAGCGCTTCCCGTCCTGGAGCAGATCCTGCCGAACTTCAAGACGCCGGAATACCAGGAGGCCGGCGATGAAGTGCTTCGACGCATCAAATCGCCCTATTCGGCCGACGTCGCGGCGCTGCTGGCGGACCGGACCGACGACCCCGTCCGTCGTCGAATTCTCTTCGAGATGCTGGCGACGCAACTCGCCGGCCCCTGGAACGCGGCGAAAGACCGGCCGCCGGTGCTTCGGATCATCGAGCGGGCGCTCAAGGAACCCGACTGGCGACGACAGGGGATCGCCATGGCGGCGGCGACTCGCGACGCCCAGTATCGCGCCAGCTTCGACGCCATCGCCGCCGACCCAACGCAACCGGACGACGTCGTCGCCGCGGCCGTCGAGGGGATCGGGACCGTGGGCGGCACTCCCAATCTGGTCCTGCGAGACCTGATCGCGGAGCGTCGGGGCAAGCCTGAGTCCTCCCTCCGCGCCGAGGCCGCGGTTCGCATCATGCCAAAGATGTTCGAGGCCAATGGTCGACTCGCCGAGATTTTGACCGATCGGGAATACCCGACGGCCCTGCGTCGCGAGGCCGTCCGCACGCTGGCTCAGCTTCCCGGCGGCGGCATGAAGCTCGTCGACCTGGCCCGCGCCAACACCCTGCCGGACGACCTGAAGACGGAGGCGACGACGACGCTTCACGCCTCGGGCGACCCGCGCGTCCGCGATGCCGCGAACCGAGTGCTGCCGCCTCCGGTCGCGGCCGGCGGACGTCCTCTGCCTCCGGCCGCCGAGCTGATCCGCCGTCGCGGCGAGCCGGCGCGTGGCGAGGTGGTCTTTTTCCGCAAGCAGTCGGACGCCTGCGCCTCGTGCCATCGCGTCCAGGGTCGCGGCCGCTGTGTGGGCCCCGACCTCTCGACGATCGGCACCAAGTACGGCAAGGATGAGTTGCTCCGCTCGATCCTCAACCCGAGCGCGGCCGTCAGCTACAACTTCCGCACGCTTGTCCTGGCTCTCACGGACGGTCGCATCATCACCGGCCTCCCCGTTGAGGAGACGCCCCAGAAGATCGTGCTGAAGACCTC
This sequence comes from Paludisphaera rhizosphaerae, assembly GCF_011065895.1. NCBI lineage: Bacteria > Pseudomonadati > Planctomycetota > Planctomycetia > Isosphaerales > Isosphaeraceae > Paludisphaera > Paludisphaera rhizosphaerae. The sequence goes on from NZ_JAALCR010000004.1 coordinate 59,289, forward strand.
ACAGGGCGAGCGCGTCTCTGTGGCGACGTCTGAGATCGAGGGCCGGAAGTTCTCCGAGACCTCCCTCATGCCTGAGAACCTCGCCGCCACGATGACAGACGCCGAACTGGTCGACCTGCTCGCCTACCTGACGACGCTCAGGAAGCCGGTGAGCGTCGTCGGCCGGTATCGGGTCGTCGGTCCGCTCCCCGAAAAGGTCGACCTCAGGCCGGGCGCGGGGGGCCGAACCGACGTCGACAAGATGATCGGCGACGGCGCGGGGCGGTCGCTCTCATGGCGAGGGCTCGACGCCGACGCCGAGGGCCGCGCCGACCTCCAACCGTTCCTGGCCGCCGGCGACCGCCGATTCGCCTGGGCCTACGCCCCGGTCGTCTCAACGACCCCGCAGCGAGCGACCCTGGTGGTTGAGACGCCCGTGGAAGCCGTCGCCTGGATCGGAGGCCAGCCCCTGCCGCTCGCCCGAGCGAATCCCGATGCACCGTTCGCCGCCGAGTTCGACCTGCCCGCCGGCCGGGTCGACCTGCTGATCCGAGTCGCCGGCAAGGGGGGAACGGAGGCGACGCTCGCGACCACGATCGTCGCGCCGCAGCCGGTCGCGTTCGACGCCGAAGCCGCCGACGCCAAGCCTCGCTGACCGCCCCCGATTTCCGTCCCCGAACGAGCCGAGACCGCAACGCCGTGCAAGTTTCCGCAGCCTCCGGGCGCCCGCCGACGATCGCCGTAGCCATCCCCTGTTACAACGAAGCCGCCGCCGTGGGTCGCGTCGTCGACGACTTCCGCGCCGCCTTGCCGGGCGCGGAGGTCGTCGTCTTCGACAACGCGTCCGAGGACGACACCGCCGCCGTCGCCCTGGCTCACGGCGCGCGCGTCGTCGCGGTTCCGGAGCGCGGCAAGGGCTTCGTCGTCCGCTCGGCGTTCACGACGCTCAGGGGGTTCGACGTCGTCGTCCTCACCGACGGCGACGGCACGTACCCGGCCGAGGAAGCCCCCCGGCTGATCGCGCCCGTTCTGGAGGGGAAGGCCGACATGACCGTCGGCGCGCGTCGACCGGTCCCCGGCGCGCAGGCGATGGCCCCCGTGCGGGCGCTGGGGAACGTCCTGATCGGATCGGCGTTCCGAGTGCTCGTCGGCCCCGGAACGGGAGACTTGCTCTCCGGCTATCGGGCCTTCAGCCGGAGGTTCGTTGAGTCGGTCGACCTGCGGTCGGAGGGGTTCGAGATCGAGACCGAGTTGGCCGTGACGGCGACCGCCCGGGAGTGGCCGACCGTCGAGATCGACGTCCCTTATCATCCCCGGATCGCCGGGACCGAGAGCAAGCTCCGGGCGTTCCGAGACGGCCGCCGCATTCTGGCGACGATCGTCCGCGAGGGGTTTCGCCTCCGACCGATGAGGGCCCTGGCGGCGATCGCCTCTCTGGCGGCGGTGAGCAGTGGGCTGGCGTATCTCCTGACCCGTTGACGTCGCCTACCGGTCGACCTCGGGGGCTTCCCAGACCTTGACGGTATGGTCGATGCCGCAGGTGACGAGCATGTCGCCGTTCGATGAAACGGCAAGGCCGTCGATTCTCCCGGCATGACCTTTTAACGTCAGGAGAGTGCGTCTCCCCTGGACGTCCCAGATCCGAACGCTCCGGTCGAGGCCCGCGGAAGCGAGCCGGCCGTCCGGCGTGAAGCGGAGGGCGTTGACGTTCCCGATATGGCCCTCAAGCCGTTGAGGGAAGTCGCGGGTTCGTAGATCCCACAGCAGGATCGGACCGTTGCGACGAGCCGCCGCCAGCCAGTGAGCGTCGGGTGAGTATGCCAGCGCCAGCACGTCCTCGCCGACGGGAAGTTCCGCCAGAAGGGTGTGAGTTTCAAGATCCCACAATCGGATGGTCCCATCATCGGCGCCGGAAGCAAGCGTCCGGCCGTCGGGCCCCAGAGCCAGTTTACGGACCGATTCGCGGTGCCCTTCCAGAATGATCGTCGACTCTCGGTTCTCGACGTCCCAGATTTGGATCTTGCCTTCGCCCCCGGCCGAGACGACGCTCCTGCCCCCGTTGAGGAACATGACGTCGTCGATCACGTCGTTGTGGCCGGCGAATCCGCCGATCTGCTCGCCGCTCTCAAGGTCCCAGACCTTCGCCACCCCTCGAAGCTCCTTGGCGGCGTTGGGATCGCCCTCGCACGAGACCAGTCGGCGACCGTCCGGGCTGAAAGCGACGGCACGAACGCGGCTTGCATGCGCACCGAGCCGACTGAGCAACTGCCCCGTGCTCGCCTCCCAGAGACGGATCGTTCCGTCGTAATGACCCGTGGTGATCAGACGGCCGTCGGGGCTGAGAGCCAGGCAGTCGGCGGCCCCCCCCAGCGTCGCAAGCGAGGGATCGTCGAGGGATCGGGGGTGAGGAGGGCTGGTTGGATCCCAGACCTTCGCGAATCCGTCGGGCGAAGACGAGATCAGCACTCGCCCCTCAACGTCCGCCGCCAGACCCTCGACACCGTCCGTGTGCCCGAGAAACTCCTGCAACTGCCGACCGGTCTCCAGGTCCCAGACGCGGACCACGTCGTCGGCCCCGCCGGTGGCGATCCACCCACCTTTGCGGGGGAGAGCCATTGAAAAGATCCCGCCCTGGTGAGCCCGGATCACCGTCCGCGGTTCCCCTGACTCCACCTGCCAGACCCGCAGAGTTCCGTCCAGTCCGGCGCTCGCCAGCCGGCGGCCGTCGGGGCTGAAGGCGACGCAGCGCACCCCGCCTTCGTGGCCTTGAAGCGCGTGGACCAGCGTCGGAGCCTCGCCGAGGTTCCAGATCCTGACCAATCCGTCGGAGCTTGCCGTGGCGGCGAGCGAGCCGTCCGGGCTGACGGCGACGGAGGTCACGGGCCCGCCATGGCGGCCTGGTATCGGCTTGAGCGGCGCTCCGCTCGCTGTATCCCAAATTCGGACGATGTGACCGGCGAACCCCGCCGCCAGTCTGGAGCCGTCCGGAGTCCATGCCAACGAGAGGACGGCCGCCTGTTCCCCGTCCAGTTCGCGTTCCAGCGATCCGTCGTGAACCCGATAGATCCCGATCGAGCCGTCAGGGCCAGCGCCCGCGAGACGGGCGCCGTCAGGGCTGTAGGCCAGGGCATGTATTCCGAAGGCGAGATCGATGACGCGTCGGCGACGCATGGGCGGGCGGATGACCAATCGTTCGCGGCCGTCGGACGTGGCGTGAAGCCGCATAGCCCCGTCGGCCGTGAGCGTGGCGAACCCCGATCCGTCGGGAGAAACGGAGACCGAGAGGAGAGGTTCTTCAGGGCCGCCGACCGCCAACCGCTCGCGTGATCGAAGTCCGATGAGATAGCGCCACTCCCATCCCCGGTGGTCGACCGCGCCGGGTTCGGGGGTAAGCAGCTTCAGGAGGGTCCGATACTGCCCGTAGTCGCTCCCCTCCCAGGCCGCCGCGGCCAGGTTGGCGCGAGTGTCATAGAGGGTGCGGTCGAGTTCCTCTCGCGTGGCGTTCAGGCTGTCCAGAGCGATGACGGCCAGTTGGTGGGCCTCGGACTCCTCGTCGCGGGCGTGCTGGGCCTCGCGGCGGCCGGCTTCTCGCTCCTCGGCCAGAATCCGCTGGCTCTCGGCCTGCGCGCGAAATCGGCGGGCCGCTTCCAGAGAGGCTGCCGTCGCCAGGACGAGGACGGCGGTTAGCACCGCGCCCAGGATCGCGATCGCCGGGTTCCGTCGCGCCCATCGCCAGTATCGTTCAACGGCCGAAGCTCGTCGCGCCCAGACCGGTCGATCCTCCACGAAGCGTTGGAGGTCGGCTTCCATCGCGGCGGCCGAAGCGTAACGTTCCGATGGATGCTTCTTGATGGCCTTATGAACGATCGCCGCGAGGTCCGGCGGAATTCGACGGTCGAGCTGCCGAAGCGGTGTGGGGGAAGCGTCGGAGACCTGACGAAACAGGCGGCCGCGATCACGCTCGTTGAACGCCGGCCGGCCCGCGAGCAACTCGTAGAGCGTCAGGCCGAGACCGTACAGGTCTCCCGTCGGGCCGTAATCGCCTTCAAGAGCTTCCGGCGGCATGTAGCGGAGCGTCCCGACCACGTCGCCGCCCTGAGCCGACTCCGCGTCCCCTCCCCACTTCGCCAGACCGAAATCGGTCAACCAAAGCGTTCCGCGCTCGTCGAGAAGAAGGTTTGAAGGTTTGACGTCTCGATGCTGGATGTCCTTCGAATGAGCATAGCCGAGCCCATCGGCGGCCTGAACGCCCAGACGGGCAATCCACTTCCAACGCTGAGGGCCTTCTCCCTCGCCCCAGAAGTCGTCGGGGACCGTCCGAAGCGGAGACGCTTTTCTCGGCGCTTCGACTTCACTCTCGGCCTTCGAGGAAGACCCATCCTCGACCGGCGCGGTCGGCTCCTCCCCCCAGGGCCGGGTCTCGATGCCTCGGGCGTCGGCCCAGGGCGTCGAGGACCCCACCAGATTCTCCGTCGACGCTTGTCTGGGTCCATGTCCACGTGGAGCGTCCAGGACTGCGTCCAGACCGACTCCCGGGATGAACTGCATCACGTAATACAACGTCCCGTCATGCTCGCCGCAGCCGAACACCGGGACGATATTCGTATGGTGCAGACCCCCGGCCGCCTTCGCCTCAAGGTCGAACCGGCGGCGGCGGCGAGGGTCGGTGAGGCCGTGCGAGAGGACCTTCAAGGCCACTCGTCGCGACAACGAGATCTGCCATGCCTCGTAGACGACCCCCATGCCGCCCCGGCCGATCTCCCGGATGATCCGGAAATCGCCGAACGCCCGGACCGGTGGAGGGGCTGGTCGGCCGCCGTCGGAGGTCGTCTCGGCGTCCGTGGGAGGATGGCCGCCGTCGGTCTTGTCGGAATCGCCGCCGGGGGCGGTGAGCATGGTCGCGTAGCCCCCGGTCGCCAGGGGCTCGTCCGTGTGGTTCGTCGGGGTCGAAGTTTGATTGCGTCGACGGAACATCAACGCGGCGGAGAGTGCGTCGAGTCCGAGGGCTTCGGATCGCGCGGCCGCAAGGCCGGCTGATTGGGGAGTTAATCCATCCTGACGTCTTCATTCAGCCGGTGCAAGCCAGACTGAACGGCTTCGTTGCATGGAATAACCCTTGCGACGTTCCACACCGGCCGCGGACTCACGACAGCGGACGTACTGGAACGGCTTCGACCTCATCCTGGGTGACGCGGTCGGGATGAGCCGGCGGCAGAGCGTCGCCGACTTCCAGCATGGAGAGCAAGTCGGTTTCGATCTTGAGGCAGAGCTGATCCAGAGGCAGATGGTTGAGGCTCGTCGGCGAGAACGGGTATTGCAGCTCGGTTCCGATTTTATCGAGAGCCAGGATCGGAGCGGCGACGAGCATCGTGGCCAGGGGGGTCAGCCAGCCGATCTCCTCCAACAACGCGAAGGGAAGGGTCAGCATGAACAGGAGGATGAACCGACGGATCTCGATGCGGTAGGCCAGCGGCAGCGGCGACGACCGAATTCGCTCGCAGGCGCCGAGGTGGTCGATCAGGATTCCTCGTTGGGCTTCCGCCTGATGGAAGGCGAAGGCGCTCATCCCCATCCGCTCGTGGGCTTCCCGCAGCAGCGCCGCCAGATGCATGGAAATCGCGTTGGGAATGTGGTGCGCCGCGAACGCTCGCTCGGCGGCCTCGCGTCCCAGCAGCGCGATCATCGAGGTGCTGTGCCGTTGATCGCGGAGATTCAGGCGGACGGCGTGAGGGAAGGACGCTGCCCACCGGATGAACTGCTCGCGCCAGGCGCGATCCTCGGGACCGTAGGCCATCGCGTCGATCGCCAGATTGCGCGACTGGTTGACGATGCCTCCCCAGAGTTTTCGGCCTTCCCACCACCGCTCGTACCCGGCGTTGGTCCGGAGAACCAACAAGAGGCCCAGCGCGGCGCCGGCGACCTCGTGCGGGCCGACGCCCAGGTGCAGCGACAGTTCGTCGCTGCCTTCATGAATGGCCCAGACGATGGTTGCGAAGAGTCCGAACACCAGCACCCGGAGGGCGATGAGCGGCATCGCCGAGCCCTGGATGCCGAACACTTCCGCCCAGAACAGCAATTCCTTATCGCGAAATCTCACTGAACCAGCTAGCTCCCCTCGCGTCGGCTCCGGTCCACGCCGGGCCTTGGTGAAATCAGACCCGCAGACCGATCAGTGATCGAGCCGATAGGATGGAGAAGCGATCACCACGGAGCCCGCCCCTCCCTTGTTGCGATCGGGTGAATCGAGCAGCAGGAGAGAGTCCCACGCCAGCGGCCGGTGAATCGCCCCGTCGTCGGCTCCTCCCCAACGTCCCCCCTTCGCCGAGCCGTCGAGCGGGATGCTGACGAGTCGCCAGCCCTTGAAATCGAGCCTGCCGAGGTCGGGCTGGAACGTCTGCCCCGTCTTGTCGGTGAACCGGCAGCGGAGGTACGCGTTCGAGCCGTCCCCCTTGATCCAGAGGAGGGCCTCACGGGCGTTCTCAGGAATGGGCAAGGGTTTACGAGGATGGACCGTCAGGTAACGCCATCCGGGATCGAACTGAAAATCGACCTTGAGAACCCGCTCGTCTCTCCCGTCGGACTTCTCGATCGTCGTCTTCACGGGTTGGCCCGCCTGCCCTTTGTTTTCCACGTGCAGGATGGTTTCGACGCCGTCCAGCACCTCACTACGATCGAGACCGCGAATCGGTTCGAAGCGACCGAGGATTGGCTCCAAAACCGGGGTTTCGTAAGAATCTCTCATGGAAAGATTTACATCTTGCGATTCGATCGGCAGCGTGAGCTTCCTTTCCGATTCCCCCTCTGGGATCGACACGGGGACGGTGGCAAGTTCGCGACGATCAGGCCCGAGGGAGACGAGACGCCCCTCGAAGGGAAGCTTGGACGGGTTCTTGATGGTCGCCTGATACACCTGGCCTCGAGGCGCGACGGCGAGTTCCAGCGGATCGATTCGCCAAATCTTGAAAGGTGCGAGCGCAGGCAGGGGACGATCCTTGTAGCGGATCTCCACCTCGAATTCACGCGAAGGGCTGCGCACCCATGAAGGAGGAGGCGTCAGGGGGGCCCCTCCCGGGTCGGCTAACCTCAGGGGAAACTGATGCACGCCCAGCACCCGAGCCGTCAAATGGGGAGCATAGATCGGAGGGCGGTAAATCCGAGGCGAGGGATCGGGTGCCGTGATCGCGCCACGCCCCTGCTCGACGAGAGGCCCGGTCCAGAGAGCGGCCGTCGCCAACGCCTCCAGTGATTCCGCGTCGGGGTCCTCGGGTTTGACGAGGCGGATGCTTGGAGTCCGCGACGCTTCCGAGGCCTTCGGATCGGTTGTCCACGAGACGATCGCGATTGATTCGCGGGGTTGCACGACCGGCCCAGGGCCTGTGCCCAGGAGCATGGGCGGCCTGGCGAAGAGTAATCGCCATTCCGATGGACTTTCGCCCTTGAGACGATGGCGGAACTCATACCCCCGCAAGGTCTGGATCAGGTTCTTGGCCGCCAGGAACGAAGGCTTCGGCGATAGATCCTGGCGGACGGTGCCGAAGCGGTGTTCGTTCTCTTTGGGATCGGGGCCGTCGTCCTTCCAGTCGTAGAAGATCGAGAGATTGACGCCGTTGGCGAGGTTCGACAAATACTCCCGGACGATGTATCTCGCCTGCTCGGCCTCGCTGAACCGTTTCTCGGCCGTGGAGTAGCCCCACTCCCCTGAGATGATCGGCAGCATCTTCCGGCCCGGCGAAGCGTAGCGGGCGATCATGGCGCGAAGCCGGCCATAGTCGTCGGCGGCCGTCTCGGGGTTGCTCTCGCGATAGGGATGGACCGAGACGGCGTCCAGCTTCTCAAGGATTCCCGAGGCGAAGAGCGTCTCGAAAAACTCCCAGGGGAACTGAGACGAAGCCGGGGCCATGACGAATGCATCGGGGTCGCCTCCGCGAAGGGCGTCGACGGTCGCGTTGGCGAGCTTTGTGTAGTCGTCCGCGTTGGGCTTCGGCTTCCAGAACGAGATGTTGGGCTCGTTCCAGATCTCCCAGATCACCCCTCGTCCCTTGAAGTGGGCGGCGGCCGCCCTGGCATACGCGGCGAACGCGGCGCGGCCTTCGGGAGTATGAGGCGACAAGCCGCCGTCGTATCTCGGATGGCCGTAGTCGAGGATGAAGTAAGCCCGGGCCCCGACCTTGTCCAGGTGTCCGACCAGGCGGTCGAAGGCCGAGAAATCGTACTTGCCCGGCTGCTTCTCAACCCCCGCCCAGCCCAGGTCCATGCGGACCCACTTGAAGCCGGCCTCCGCGAACCGTTCCATCTCGCCGGGCTTCGGGTCGGTGAAATGGATGTTGACGCCGAACCCGTCTGGGATCCTCGGTCTGGGAAGTAGGTTGATCCGATCCGGCGCAGCGGCGATCAGGAGAACGGCCGCCGCTGCGAGGAAGATCCGGGGGAGGACGGATTTCATCGAGGACTCCAGTAGGAAGATCGGCCTCGTCGGCGAATCAGCCGGCGGGAGCGTCCGCTTTTTCGCGGAGGGCCTTGGCTTCAGGATGCTCGGGGTCGGCCTTGAGGATCTCGTCAAGGGTCGCCTTGGCGTCGTCCTTGCGGCCGGCGTCGAGCAGCGCCTGCGCCATCTTGAGCTTGATATCGACGGGCTTCTTGGGCTTGAGCGTCAGGGCGACGCGGTACTCCTCGATCGCCTCGGTGGGCTTCTTGCCCAGCGCCAGAGCGTCGCCCAGCAGGACGTGGGATGTCGGGCTGTAGACGTCGACGTAGAGGCATTCCCGCGCCCACTTCTCGGCCTCGGCCGCGTCGTCGCGGCCGAGCCATCGCTCGGCCAGGGTGTTGCGGACGGCGAGGTTGTCGGCGTCGTTGTCGGCGAGTTGGGCCAAATCGGCGAGGAAGGCCTCCACCTTCTTCTGACGGAGATGAACGCGACCCAGGTTGGCGATCCACTTGGAGTGCTGGGGGTCGCCCTGGTGGGCCTTCTCGTAGAGCTTCTCGGCCTCGTCGAGTCGGTCCGCCTTGAGGTACAGCTCGGCCAGTTGATCCACGACTCGCTCGTCGGGATGCTCGGGGTCGAGGGCCGGCTCCAGGATCTCCAGCGCGGCCTCGTCGTCGCCGATCGAGCCCAGCAGTCGGGCTTTCACGTAGCTGGCCAGCGGGTGGTTGGGCTTGAGCTTCAGCGCCTTCTCCGCGAGCGGCCGGGCGGCCTTGAGGTCGCGGCGGGTGAAGTGCTCGTAGGCCATCTTGGCGTTCAGGTCCGGATCGTCGGGCTTGGCCTTCAACTCGCGTTCGAGCTGCGAGAACTTCATGGGCTCGTCCGAGTCCACCCGGGCGCGGATCGTCTTGACCACGTCGTCGAGGTGGGCGAGATAGCCCTTCTCGAAGTCGGCCTTGTCGACCTGGAAGCAATCGCGGATCGCCCCTTCCGTGGTCAGACCGCGACGGTAGGCCGTCAGCATTTTGATCTGCGCGTCCGGGCCGAACCGCTTGGCCATGTACTGGGCGTAAAGTTGGGCCTGGCAGTAGGCCATCTGGCGGTCGTCGGGCTCGTCGGGACGGATGAAGCCCAGGTTGATCGTGTCGAGGTTCAGGAGCTTTTTCCGCGAGGGGACGCGTTCCAGCAGCAGCTTGTTCCATTCCTGAGGCCGGGGGCTGGCCTCGCTCTCAACGGCGAGGGCCTCGGTGTACCAGTGGGGGATGTTGAACTCGGTTTCCTGCAGGGTCACGACGTGCGTGAACTCGTGCTTGATAACCCGGGCCCAGTTGTAGGGCTTGTTGGTCGCCCGAGGGCTGGCCATGGCGACGATCTTCCCCGTACAGGCGCCGACGGTCGGGATGAAGGGGAGCGCCACCGTCCGGCCGCTGAACCACTGGTGGTCCTTCATGATCTCGATCTTGGTCCGGCTCGGCGGTTTGTAGCCGAACATGGCGGTCAGCTCGGGCATGACCGATTCCAGATATTCGGACATGTACTTCGCCAGCAAATCGTCCTGCCCCGGCAGGTAGGTTGTGACGAAGTGCTCGGAGTCGATCGCCTTGTAGGTGCTCATATGCTTGAGCACGCGCATCATGTTGTCGGCCCGGACGTTGAACGGGTCGGCGGCGAAGGCCGCGTTGAAGAGCGAATTGGCCTCGTCCTCCCGGCCGATCTGCATGTAGAGCATCCCCAGGCCGATGGGAACGTCGGCGCGGCCGGGGTCGGCCTGCGCGGCCAGAAGGAAGGCGCGTTCGGCCGTGAAATACTTGCGGCGGTCGGCCAGGCGCTCGGCCAGCCCGGCGTAGAAGTTCGCCGGGCGAGGATTGTTCGACAACGCGGTCAGCTCGGCCGCCGCCGCGCCGGCGGGGTCGACCAGGAGTCGGCATGAGGCCGCGAGCCTCGCCAGGGCGTCCTCGTCGCGAGGGTTTGCGGCGACGGCCTTCTTGGAGGCCTCGAGCGCGTCCTGGAATCGCTCGTCGGAGATGTTCAGGTCGGCGATCAGGATGTGCGCGGGGCCGTAGTTCGGATTGACGGACAGGGCCCGCTCGGCCTTCTTCCGGCCGGCGGAGAGGCGATAGCCCTGGAGGTCGGCCTGGCCGAGCGTGACCAGGACCTCGGGGGCCAGCGGGTTGATCTGCGAGGCCCGCGTCAGCTCCTTCATGGCCTTCCCCTCGGCATAGCCCGAGAGGAACATCCGCCCTTCCAACCAGGGAGCCTTCCAGCAAGTCGGGTCGGCCTTGAGCGCGCCTTCGTAGATCTCGTTCAGGACGTCGTTGAGCGACTCCGCCAGCTCCTCGCCGCGAGCCGAGGCGCGGTAGTAGCGCTCGGCGGCCTGGCCGATGATGATAAGCGCCTCGGCGTCCTCGGCGACCTGTCGTCGATTCTCGTTGTAACGGTCGACGAACCACTTGCAGGCCTCGACGGCCTTCTCCAACTCGCCGCGGGCTTCCAGAAGTCGGGCGGCCGTCCAGCGGGCCGGCAGATCGTTGGGATCGATCGCCAGGGCTCGCTTCACGGCCTCGTCGGCGGCCTCCCAGCGACCGCGCTGGAAATGGAGTTCAGAGAGCCTGGCGGCGACCTTCGACGCTTTCGGGTCCTTGGCCTCGACGGCTTCCAGGATGGCCACGGCCGCGTCGACCTCTCCCTGCGCCGCCTTGGCGTTCGCCTGGCCGAGCGCCAGGGTGCGTTCCAAATCCGGCGTCAGGCCGTCGGGCTTCTTGCGGGCGGCCTCGACGAGTGCGTCGTAAGCCTCCTCGGCCTCCGCGTAGCGGCCGCTCGCCATGAGCCGCCGGGCCCCGTCCGAATCGACCGCGCCGCCGGCCTGAGCAACCAGCGCTGCGAGCATCATGATCGTTCCACAACCCATGGCAGCTCCCTCCTCTGAGTCGATCATTCCACGTTACCAGAAGGCTGCCGAGGATGGCAGTCGGTCGTCGATCGCGCGGCTTTCCCTTGCAAGGTTGGGGCGTCTCGTTGTACATTCCGGCCAATCCGATGGGCGTCCAGCACCAACCGCTGGACAGGAAGCCGGTGAGAATCCGGCGCGGGACCGCCGCTGTAAGCGAGAAGGTCCCCGGACGACACGGAACCCTGACGAGACGACTTCCCCATTTCGGGAATCGGCTTCGTCGGCGTTCCCAGCCACTGCGAGCCAAGGCTCGTGGGAAGGCGTTCGGGGGCCGATCGACTCGCGAGCCAGAATACGGCCCTTCGGACACCCAGTTGATGCTTCGGCCTCAAGCATCCGGGGGAAGGCGTCCCGCCGCGCACCCTGCGCAGACCGGCCCCACGCCCTCTTCGTTCCGCGAGGCCGTCCCCGAAGGCCCCGGAATGGCTCGCTCAAACGTCTCCTCCTCATCGACCCGGCCGGCGCACGTCGTCCACCCGTCGATCCTCCGTGATGCCTCGGCAGGGCGTTGCGGAAGGTTGCGGCGGCGCCGTGCGCCGACCGGGTCGATGAGGTTCCGGAGCCGCTGAGCGAGCATCACCGAACGCCTCCAGGGACGAGCGCCGAGACCTAGACCCGCCCCTCACGAATCCGTGGGGAAGGCGGGACCGGGGATCGTGCGCGCCGGCATCGTCTCAGAGCTTGATTCAACGAAAGGAACTGCTGATGCGTCTCGCGACTCACCGCCTCGCCCCGGGCTTGCTCCTCACCGCCCTCCTCTCCTTCGTTCCCAACGTCCTCGCCGACTTCGACCCTCAGATCGGCCAGGCCGGCTCGCTGGGGATCGCCCAGTCCAGCAACCTGTTCAAGGCCTGGGCGACGAACGTGGTCTCGATCGATCGGGGGCCGATGAACGCCGCGAATCCCGGGCTCGGCGACGCCAGTTCTGGCTCATTCCCGGGTCTGATTTCGCTGGGCGACGGCGGTTCGATCACCCTGAAGTTCGACAATCCGCTCTACGACGGTGCAGGGGCCGACTTCGCCGTGTTTGAGAACGGCTTCCTCTCCGGCGGGCCCGGCCTCGCCTTCCTCGAACTGGCGTTCGTGGAGGTCTCGACCGACGGCGTGAACTTCTTCAGGTTCGACGCCACGTCGCTGACCCAGACCGACACGCAGGTCGGGGGCTTCGGGCTTCTCGACGCCAGCAAGATCAACAACCTCGCCGGGAAGTACATCTCGGGTTACGGGACAGGCTTCGACCTCGCGGAGTTGGCGGGACGCTCGCCGCTGCTGGACGTCAACAACATCAACTACGTCCGGATCATCGACGTCGTCGGCTCAATCGACCCCGCCTACGGCAGCTATGACGCCTTCGGCCACCTGATCAACGACCCGTTCACCACGCCGTTCGCGTCCTCGGGGTTCGACCTCTCCGCGGTCGGCGCAATTAACGTCGCCTCCGTCCCCGAGCCGGCGAGCCTCGCCACGGCCGGGATCGGGGCAACGATCATGGCCGTGGCGTTGCGGTCGCGACGGCGTCGCGACGCGTGAATGAGAACGGCCCGGCGGCGGTGGATAGGTCCACAACGGCCTTCCCCCCATGCGGGGGAAGGTGGCCCAAAGGGCACGAATGGTTCTCAGTTCTCAGTTGAGAGAGAGGAGAGTAAGTACGTTCCCTCGGTCGAGAACTGAGAACTGCCAACTGAGAACTCTACGGCGGTCATCCCCCCCATCTGACCGCTTCGCGGTCTGTCTTCCCCCGCGAGGCGGGAAGACTGTCGGATCGCGCCCCTCAGCTTTCTCTCAAACCTCGGAGGTCGCCGGTTCCTCGGCTTCTTCCAGGTCGTCGCCGTAAAACTCGAAGAAGCCCTGGCCGGCGAGCGAGTCGGCCATGGCTTTTCGGACGGTCTTGAGCTGGCCGGCGAACCGGATGTACTCGTCGACCAGGCGATTGCGGCGATCTTCGGACATCTGGAGGATGTCCGTGTAGTAGCGACGGTTCCGCCGCTTGTCGCGGAAGCTCCACAACTGCTTGATCCGCCGGCCGACGCGTTCGTCGTCGTATTCCAGGAGCCGAGCGTACTGGCGGGCCTTCATCTTCTTGGCGAAGGCGATCAGCTCAGCCTCGGATTCATACCCGCCGATCGTCTCGATCCAGTCGACGATCTGCTCGGTGACCAGGCGCGGCCCTTTTTCCTCGCAGAGTTCCTTGAGGCTGGCGACGATCTCGGCAGGTCCCATGCGCGGGTCTCCCAATCGACCGAACCGATGCGCGCGATATTCGACACTCCTCGCTCAACGCCACCAGCATCCGCCGGAAGCCATTTCTGGATTGAGGGTTTGGAATCGGTTCATAACCACGCAAGCATGGCCATGGCACCCCAATCCGTCCTTCTTCGATGGTGTTGAGCGAGGAGTGTCCGATATTCCGTGATTGAAGTCGATTGTAGGCGCGCGCATGTCCCCTGTCGATGGACTTCCGTGCAGATTCTTGCATAAACTGCTGTATCAGCGGTCATTCAGGCGACAGACTCCGCCGGACCCGATCATTTTCCGTTTCCGGTCGGCCGATCCACCTCGACGACCACGTCGCCGACGTCCACCGGCTGGGCCTGGTCCCCATCGGGAACGTCCACAGCCTTACTCGTCCTCGTAAGAAACGTCGGTAGTGGTGTCGCACCAGGCGGGATGGACCCGCTGGTATCGGCGATTAATTCGTAGGCGCCGGGCGGGACGTCATCAATGCGGAACCGGCCGTCCGCATCCAGGCCCGATCCGTACTGGACGAGCACCGGAAACCCCGCGCTCCCTAGCCGCAGCACCAGCAGCATCTCGCGCGAAGGTGGTTGAGTGAGGACCACGGGTTTGAGCCGTGTCCAATCAACGGCCTTGCCGTCTCGCGCGACCAGCCGACCCACGACGGGCCGACCTGAGCCCCCGATCGTGGCCTGAGACACCTTCCCTGCCTCAACGACGACCGGAACCACCCAACAAAGCCTCGACGAGGAACTGTCGGAGTTCGTCGAGCCGATCAGTCGACAGACCTGACCCGGCCCGGGAGGGACCCAGGAGAACGAGAAGCGACCCTCCGCATCGGTCTGAGCCACAGCGTCAAAGTCCACCCGTCGCGATGGCCCCGGAGGCCGTTCCCGCATATAGCGGACGGTTACGCCTTGCGCCGGACGTCGCCCGACGAGCACCTTCCCCTCGATCCGCCCCCACGCAGACATCTTGAGGGTATGCGTCGCGGCGAACTCCTCGGCCGACGCCTGAGCCACTCCAGCATCCGCGACCGCTGCGAGTTCATAATCGCCCGAGGGAATCGGGAGTGCGAAACGCCCCTCAGGGTTGGTTCTCACAATCTCCGTCTCGCCTCTCCGACTGAAAGCCGGCCCCTCGACCGCGACCGAACTCGAACCACGCGACGCGACCTCGACTCCGGCCGCCGGCTTGCCGTCGGGCCGTAGCACCACCCCTTCAAGCTGGCCGCCGGTCTCCAGCGCGAAGTCCTCCGTGACCACCCCCTCATCAGGTTGGAAGACTCGGGAAACCACGGGTTTGTACCCGGGCGCCTCAACCCGAAGCGCCCGGCCCTTGTACGGTATATCCGTCTTCACCTCATATCGACCGTCCGAGAACGTACGCAGATCATTCCGCAGCCATGAGGGTTCAGGCTGGCCCGAGGAGATGTACCCGGGGAGGACGGTGAATTGGGGGATCGACCGTCGGGTGACTGCATCGACGACGGACCCGGAGATCGCAAGGGTAGGATTCATCACCACGACCTGCTCGGCGTCGCCGGCCTTCATGGGTGTATCCTCGCGATACATGTACCCCTCGCGATAGAAGGTGAACTGGACCGTATCGTCCGGGGCGTTCTTCCAGACGAACCGGCCGTCCGCGTCGGACTTCATCACGCCGATCCTGACCCAAAGCTGTTTTCGACCGCGCCAGGTGTTCGGCTGGCAGCTCACTCCCTCGATGGGCTTCCCCTGCTTGTCGACGACGCGCCCGCGAATCGTCGCGGCGGGACCAAGCCGGATCTCCACAGGAGGAGTCGCATCCTTCTCCATGACGTCGACGTCCTGGACCTGGACGCTGAAGCCTTCAGCCAGGACGACGAGAAACGACGGCTCCGGACTGAGTTTCCGAAGAGAAAACATGCCGGCGGCGTCGGTTTCTGCTCTCGGCGCAACGACGGAGGTTGGGAAGTGCTGCAAACCCAACGCCACCTTTGCCGCTGCCACGGGCTTGCCGTCTGGCCCGACAACGCGCCCCGACACCGTCGCTCCCTTCGTCAACGTCGTTTTGAAACCGGGATCGGCACGGCCTGCTCGATAGTCGGGGTGCTTGACGCCGACGTTGACGCGGTCGATGACCTCAGGAGCCTCATCAGTCCGCCAATGCCCCTGGGCGTCTGTCTTGACGCTGGCGAAATCGAACGAGAACGAGCCAGGGCCCCCTACGGCCGACATACTCAAATCGACCGAAGCCCCCTCGATCGGCGCTCCGGTTTCGTCGACGACCTCGCCGACGAGCGTTCGGCCTCTTGCAAGCCGGAACTCCTGGGACTCGGGAATGACGATCGTCTGAAAGGAGTCGACCCACCGCCAGAAGGGGACCGCCACGAAACCGGGCTTCCGAAGGAGCAAGTAGAAGCTCCTCAGGTCGACTCCCGTTGGGTACTCAACGGCCAGGGCGCCGTCGGGTCCGGTGATCAAGTTGGCGACGGCCGGCCGTTTCGCCCCATTCACTTGTTGCCTGTACTCGACGGCCACCCCAGGCAAGGGCTCGCCGGTCGCAGCGTCGACGACGCGGATGGTCATGGTTTTCTTCCCGGGCTCGTCAGCCTTCTTCGAGGCGGCCGGAGGAGGTTCCTCCTGAGCGCGGATTACGGCCGCGCCGCCGATGAGCGCGGCGAAGACGGCGGAGACGAGAAACGCGGGCATGACGAGCCTCCTGGGTAGTGGTGCACGGTAGACGAATCGCTGGAGCGAGGCGATCCGGCGGCGGACGTCGCAGGCGCGGGCCATCGCCAGGCCATGGGCGGGGGGCGAGGCGTTCGCTCGCAAGGCCAGGCGGGCGAGCGCCCGGCCGTAGGTCGCCACGTCGCCAAGGCGGTCGACGGCCACGGCGTCGCAGACGGCGTCGCAAGCCGCCGCGTGCGACTGCCGCATTCGCCAGGCGAGCGGATGGAACCACAGGCCGATCGACGCCAAGTGCAGCGCGTCGTTCCAGACGAGGTCGCCGTTGCGCACGTGCGTTAGTTCGTGAACCAGCACGGCATCCAGGTCGGGCCCCAGCGCATCGAGCCCCATCCCCGCCGGGAGCAGAACCACCGGGCGCAACAAGCCCGTGAGACAGGGCGAGGCGACCTCGGACGTCGCGACGACCCGCACACGCCTCCTCACGCCCAATCGCGAGGCCGCATCGCGGCAGGCGTCTCGCACCGCTTCCGGCGCGTCCTCCGCACGCCTCACGACTCGCGACAACCGCCACGCCCCGATCGCGAACCGAAGCCCGAAGACGACGACCCCGCCGAGCCAGACGGCCGGCAGCCAGGCCGACGAATGGAAGGTGGGGGACGGCGGAGCGGGAGAAAGCACGAGCCGATCCGCGAACGCATCAACGGAATCGGGCGTGATGAAGACGGGCGTCGGTGCGGCCGACGACGTCGAAGCGACACTCATCGGCTGGGGCGTTGTTCGAAGCGGCGAGGCGACGCGCCAGGTCACCAGGGGCGGCGCGGTGGCGAGCACGACGACGGCAGCCAGGCCCACGACAGCCGCTCGCCAAACCAGGACCCGCCAGCGAGGGTTCGCCCGCGACAGCCCCCACGTAGTCAGCCAGGCCGCGAGGAGAACGGCCGTCGCCTTCAGGACGAGGATCGCGCCAACGGGAGCGTCGGCCAGCCGGGTGAAATCGGGCATGGCGTTCATCGCCGCTTTCCTCCCTCGTTCGACGTCGGCCGATCGTCCTGCTCGTCGGCCAGTTTCCGGAGCGCGATCAGGTCGTCCTCGCTGAGCTTCTCCGACCGGATGATGTTCAGCACGAGGTTCTCAACCGAGCCGCCGCAGTACGCGTCCACCAGCTCGCCGAGCATCGTCCGAAAGGCCGACTTCCGCCGCGTCGACGGCTTGTAATAGAACGCCTTGCCGACCAGCCGACGCGTGACGTGCCCCTTCTCCAGCAACGTCGAGAGATGGGATCGCAGGGCCGGATTCTTGATCGGCTCCGGGAACCGCGTCTGCAACTCGGCCGGCTTCATCTCGCCGTGCTCCCAGAGGAGCCGCATCACCTTCAACTCGCCCTGAGTCAATCGCGCCATCGTCCACCTCCGATCTGCAGACCGTACTGCACATTGACGCGCCGATCCAGAGAAATGTGCAGAAGAATCTGCACATCGAATCCCCGTGCGCAGCGGCTTGCCCGCGAGGCGGCGGCGTGTAGAATCAACCGGTGAACGGAAACCCATCGAATCGACCCCATCGATCGAAAATCATGAGTACCGACTTCGCGAAACGCCGCTCGCTCATGGTCCTGCTCGTCGCGGCAGCCTTTTCCACGTCGACTACGGCGGGGGAACCGCCCGATCCGGCGGCCGTCGAGCGTGGGCGGAAGGCGATGGAGGGGCGGCAGTTCCTCAACGCGGAGTGGTCGGACGCCGCCTTCAAGGGGGTGGCGAAGTTCTGGGGCGAGCCCGCGCCCGATCCGGACGTCGATCCGGACGGCTATGCCCGGGCCTTCGCCAAGCGATACGGGTTCCACCCCGCGCCCTTCCCCAACGACGGCCTGCCGATGGGGCTGAAGCGATCGACTAAGGCCGACGGCAAGACGCGGGGGATGCAGGTCGACTGCCTGGTCTGCCACGGGGGATCAATCGGCGGGAAGAGCTACGTCGGGTTGCCGAACACGCAGATCGATTACGCGGGTTTCTTCCCCGACCTCTTCCGGGCCGACGGCCGCCGCCTGCCGATCCTGCCGTTCGTCCTGAACACCTCGCGCGGAACGACCAACGCGGGGATGATGTCGGTCGCCTTGATGGCCTTCCGCAATTCCGACCTCTCCCTGCGCAGGTTCCCGATGGCGATGGGCACGAACCTGCCCGAGCTGGACGCCCCGCCGTGGTGGGTCCTCAAGTATAAGACGACGATGTACTACGACGGCCGGACGCCGGCGGGGTCGGTCCGCTCGATCATGCAGTTTCTGCTCGCTGAGAAGACGGCCGACCAGTTCCGCGAGTTGGAGCCAGCCTTCGCGGACATCCACGCCTATCTGCTCAGCATCGAGCCGCCGAAGTATCCCTTCGCCGTCGACGCCGACGCGGCCGCGCGCGGTCGGGCCGTCTTCGAGGAATCGTGCGCGAAATGCCACGGCGCCTACGGCGAACGGGTCGACTACCCGAACGTCGTCGTTCCGCTGGACGTGATCAAGACCGACCCGGCGCGGATCGAGGGGCTCTCCGAGCTGTCCGTCAACCACTACAACTCGACGTGGTTCGCCGAGCGGCATCCGGTCGACGTCGACGCCGAGCGTGGATATCAGGCGCCGCCGCTCGTGGGGATCTGGGCGAGCGCGCCGTACCTTCACAACGGCTCAGTCCCCACCTTGCGGGCCCTGCTCGACTCGCGTCTCCGTCCCCGGCGCTATCTCCGGCCGCCGTCGACGGATTTCGAGCATTACGACCAGCGCGACGTGGGCTGGAAGTTCGTCGAGGCCCCCGACGGCCCGCCCGATCCGAAAGACCCGCGCAGGGTCTTCGACGCCTCACGGTATGGCCTGGGCGTGGGCGGTCACACCTTCGGCGACAAGCTCAGCGAGGCCCAGAGGTCTGATCTGATTGAGTATCTCAAGACGCTCTGATCCGACCATTTCAAAAGTACTTAGCGAGCGTCCCAACGTCTTCCCCCCTGGAGGGGAGAAGATAGACCGCGAAGCGGTCAGATGAGGGGGATGACCGGCGTCGGAGCTCTGAATACGGTTCGCATTCAGAGCCTTCTGGACCTCCACCCCTCATCCGGCCCTTCGGGCCACCTTCCCCCTCAAGGGGGAAGGTCGATAAGTGCGCACCTATGGGACGGCGATTTACTCAGCGCCGTTCTTCTGCTGGAGAGCCTTCTGGAGGAGGGCTGGGTCCAGCTTCATGGGCTTGGACGACTTGCCGACGGCGGGCCTTCCCTTCTCGTCGACGGGGAGGGGAGGCGCTCCGCCGGAGAGTCGGGCCTCGGCCTCGGCCTGGGCCTTGGCGATGGCGTCGGGCAGCCGGGGGTTGGAAGGGGAGGCCGGAGCCGCATTCGGGGCGACCGGCGGGGTCGACGTTTGAGGCATGACGCCGGAGACGGCGAACGGCACGGGAGCGTCTGCGCCGCCGCTCTTGTCTTCGACCATTCCCTGACCGGGCTGGTACCTCATCGGCGGGGTCTCATAGTGCTGACGGTTCGGCGGCGGAGCGCTGACTCCCGGCCCGGTGATCGGGTCGACCTGCACCGTCGATCGCGTGATTCGACCGCGATCGGCGGCGAAGACTTCTCCCCCCTCGGCGGCAGGAGCGGCCTGAGGATCCCCGGCGACCGGCGCTCCCACTGTGGGACGGAGACGCAGGCTGTTCACCCAGGCGGCCAGGATCTGGTAGCCCCGGTCGGTCGAGCTCTGGAAGATCGGCCGCGACATCCCCTTGCTGTGGGGACGCAGGGAACTGGCCAGCAACTCGCTGCGGCCGGGAGTCTCGCGGTCCACCAGGCTGAGGGCGGCGTCCAGGTTGACCCGCAGAGCGTCGAGCGTCTGGTCGGCCTTCCTCCGGGTGTCGACGAGTTGGAAGCCGCCGTCGTAACGCTCGTTGTGGCATCGGGCGCAGGCGGTCTGGAGGACGGGGTGGACCTGGTCGCGGAATTCGCGGAATCGCTGGTTGGCCGCGTTGGGAGGCAGGTCGAAGATCATGGAAAGGTCACCGACGCCCATCCGCCGCTGAGCGCCGCGGACGACGTCCTTGCTGAGCGGGGCGGGACTGCCCGTGTCGACTTCCTCGCCGGCCGTCCGCTGGAGATCGGCGTCCATCTGCTGCCGGCGAGCCAGGCGGGCCTCATCCATTACCAGGGCCGCGTGCATCGCCTTCGCCTGAGTGTGCTTGGGGACCATGCTAAGCACCTGCTCCAGATGCTTGCGGGCCTCAGCCGGCAGATTCTTGGCCAGGCACCACTGGGCGAGCTTGATCTGCTCGTCGATGTCTTCTTCAGGCACCTGGTCGCATTTGTAAGCGTGGACTTCCTGAATCGAGGCGAAGACGCGCTCGACTCTCTTCACCGGGAATTTCATCTGCCCAATGGGCATGGTCACGACGACCTTGTTCTCTTCCTCATCCTCGGTGACGACCCCCTCAAAGAGTCGGCCGTCGGTGATGAGGACGAATTGCTGCGGGGGAGCCGCCGTCTTGGCGGCCTGTCCGGCCGTCGAAGGGGCGGCGTCGACCGGGTCGGCGGGGTCCTGGCCCTTCCACCCCGCGAGACCCAGCGCGGAGAGGGCGACGACGGCGAGCGCTTTCTTCGACTGGATCATGACCATCAAGGTCCTATTATCAGGAGGCCCTGGGCCGACCGGCCATGAGCCTCGCATCGAGAAATCGAGGGGGAGATGGTGGCGGGACCGTATCTCGGGTCCTACAATTCGTCAAGCTGAACCACGGGCTCGAAAATTCTTTATAAATAGTGAATTTCCAAGACGTTTCATCCGAGGACGCGCGGCCGTGACCGACGAATCTCCGATGCTCCGCGACCTGATCGGCCAGGTCGTGGTTGTGGACCTGATCTCGACGTACGTCTGTCTGGGGACGCTCACCGGCGTCGATCCGCTCTTCCTGGAGATTCGCGACGCTGACCTGCACGACTTCCGTCATGGAGCCGCCTCTCGCGAGGTTTACGTCTACGAATCGGCCACGCTCGGCGTGCGCCGGAACCGTTCTCGCGTACTGCTTCGGTTGGCGGACGTGGTCGCCGTGTCCCGACTCGACGAGGTTTCAACGACTTGACGGCCGGAAGGACGACCCGATCCGTGGATTCCGTCGAACGGTTCGGGGTCGCGGTCGTATAGTGTTCGTGCAAGAAATCGTCGCAGGAGGCGAAGGACTTCCCGCGGGCCGTGGCCCGTCGGAGGCTGACAACCGCCGCGACGTTCGATATGGCGCCGGCCCTTCGGCCGCGCCGGGAAGGAAGAGACGCCATGCTTCGATCGCTCCGCTGGACCGCCCTGCCGCTGATTGCCGCGGCTCTGGCCTGGTCCCCCGCCGCTACCGCCGCCGACGTCCGCGACCGCGCCGGGATGTTCTCCGCCGAGGCCGTCAAGAAGGCCGACGCTGAGCTGAACCGGATCGAGCGGCAGACCGGCGTACCGATAATCATCGAAACGATCGACGCGATCCCCGACCTTCCCGCCGACGCCGACGTCGAGGCCAAGCGGCACTCGATCAACGTTCTGGCGGAGAAGCGCGATCGCGAGCTTCGCGACGAGGGGATCTACATCCTGCTCTCGAAGAAGGACAAGGTGATCTCCAACGTCCTGACCCGTGAGCGGTTGGGTTCGGTCCTCCCCTCGGCGACCCGGCGCGAGATCCGCGATTCGTTCGTCCCCGCGTTCAAAGCGGGCGACTTCGACGGCGGCCTCGTCGCCGCGACGGCGGCCATCGACAAGGCCCTGCCGGACCACCCGGTCGCCGAGGCCCGTCCTCAGCAGCGCCGCGGCCTCATGCCGAACGCGCCAGGACGCCTGGACGTCAACCGACGACCTCAGGCCGCCCCGGCCCAGTTCGGCCTCGGCTCGCTGTTCACGATCGCGCTGGGGATCCTCGCGGTCCTGTTCGTGATCCGGCTGTTCAGCGGGGCCTTCGGCGGCGGCCAGGCGGGCTACCCCGGCGGCTACCCCAAGGGAGGGATGGCCGGCGGCCCCGGCATGGGCGGCCCCGGCTACGGACCTGGTTATGGTGGCGGCTACGGTCGAGGCGGCGGATTCTTCTCCAGCCTGCTCGGCGGCATCGGCGGTGCGATGGCGGGCAACTGGATCTACGACCAGTTCTCCGGTCGACACTCCGGCGGCTACCACACCGACGCGACCGGCTACACCCCCACGGGCCAGGACGACTTCGGCCCCTCGTATGACAACGGCGACGCCATCATCGGCGGCTCCGACGACGGCGGCCAGGGCGCTTCCTGGGGCGACTCGGGCGGCGGCGGCGACTGGGGCGGCGGTGGAGACTGGGGCGGCGGCGGTGACGACGGCGGAAGCTGGTAACCACCGCGATCTGTCTGAAACCTAAACAACAACGGCCGCGCCGGGAGGTCTCCCGACGCGGCCGTTATCGTTTACGAAGCCTTATAGGGCGAGATCGGACAGTCTGGTAGTCTGGCAAGGTGAAGGAAACTCGGAGCCGGTGACGTCCACCCCATCGGGCTTTGCACAGGACTCCTGATCTGATGGCGGAGCATGCCTGGCGACGAGCGGAAGAACTGTTATTCGAGCGGAGTCGAACCGCGATCCAGAACTTCGGCCGCCAGCATCCTGGCGAGTCGTTCTCGCTGTTCGCCTATGTCGTCGATTCCCTATTCACGGGTGTCAGCCTCAATTTCGATACCGCATCGAATTCCCTGAGTGAAGCGATGCGTCATCAGCAGCGTAAGGAGCGGATTCGAAATCAGGTCTTCGAACAGGACCGCGGTTGGGAGCAAGCCCGTTATCTCGTCGCCGAGCCGAGTCAGCAGATCCGCGACTTTAACCACCATGGATCATGGCGACATGAACTTATCGAGTTCGTCCCGTTGCCCGAATGGGGAACCTTTTTCGCTGAATGCGATGATGATCAACAGGGCGAGGAGCTTGAAGGCCGGGTTATCGTATCCCTCTGGCGGGTCGTTGAGCGACTGGTTCAGGCCAACGCCTTCGACGGATTAACACGCGTCGCACCATTCCGTCTGGGGTTCCAGTTTCACGACGATGAATTCGTGGTACTGCGGATTCTCGATTGGCCGGGTGACGAAGGAGGGGGTTGAATAGACCTCGTCTATCGGTCCGCTGCACGTACTCGTGCCTCCGATTTGTTAGCCAGCATCCTCGTCGAAGACATCCGAATGAGCGGGGCTGAATTGAGAACACACGCCGCACCGGGATGGGATTCCGGTGCGGCCACTTCGCTCTCGTCTATCAAGGCTGCTTGATCGTGATGTTCTTGTACCAGCAGTCCTGGCCGTGGTCCTGGAAGCCGAACCAGCCGGTGCGGTCGAGCTTGCCGATGGCGACCTTCTTGAACTTGTGGTCGGAGCCGTCGGCCCGCTTGCCGACCTCGTTGAATTCGTCGAGGTTGATGGTGGTGACCTCGGTCCCGTTGATTTGCACCTTGATGCTCGGGCCCTTGGCGGTGATCGTCATGTGGTTCCACTCGCCGACCGGCTTCTGGGCGTTCGACTTGGGGGCGACCAGGTCGTAGACGGCGCCCGAGTCGTGCAGGCCCTTGCCGGTGGTGTCGTCGATGGCGATCTCCAGGCCCGTGTTCACCGGGTCCTTGAGGTTGTTGACCCGGACGAAGACGCCCGAGTTGCACTTCGCGCTGAGCTTGTAGTCGAAGTCGGCCACGAAGTCGCCCAGCTTCTCCTCGTAGACGACGATGTAGCTGCCGGTGCCGTGGGGGTTGATGGCGCCGTCCTGGATGAACTTCTCCGGCAGCGGCTTGCCGTTGGTGAGCTGCCAGCCCTTGGGGGTGGAGCCGTCGAAGATCGACTTGGCGTCATCCCCGGCGAAGGTCAGGGCCGGGACCAGCAGCGCGGCGGCCAGGGTCGCCGAGATCGACAGGGAGGGCTTGCGGAACGTCATGGTGAGGGCTCGCGAGTAGGCAGGTAAGTCGGCAGGACGACCGCCGCCCCTTTGCGACGGCGTCGGCAACGGCTAACGTATCATGCCGGGGCGAGGGATCCATCCCACAGCCCCGCGAGTGTGTCTTTGATTCTTGGCTGACCCTTCGAGGGGACGGTCTTCCCCCCTCGCGGGGGAAGACAGACCGCGGAGCGGTCAGTTGAGGGGGACGACCGCCGTCGGATTTGCGTCCGAAGCACCGCTTTCGAGGCGACGCCGATCCCCCCTCATCCGGCCCTTCGGGCCACCTTCCCCCGCGAGGGGGGAAGGCCGTTATGGCGGCCTCCAACTCAGAGACACATCCGCTCCGCTGCCCCGACCGACTTTCCCGGAGTCCTTCATGGATCGGATCTTGCGTCGTCGCGACGCCCTTCGGGCCGAGCTGGCTTCCCAGGACGTCGCCGCCCTGCTGGTCGTCGACCCTTCCAACGTCGCCTACCTGACCGGCTTCACCGGCGATTCCTCCTACCTCCTCGTCGGCCGCGACGGCCGCGACATGGTCCTCTCGGACGGCCGATTCACGACCCAACTGGAACAGGAATGCCCCGGCCTGGAAGCCTACATCCGGCCCAACGTCCAACCGATGACCAAGGCGGTCGCCGAGATCGCCGAGAAGCTCCGGCTCCCCTCGCTCGGATTCGAGGCCTCCCACCTCAGCGTCGCGGATTTCGAGGCCGTCAAAGGCGAACTCAAGTCGACGAGCCTTGCCCCGACGACCGGCCTGGTCGAAAAGCTCCGGCAGATCAAGGACAATGAGGAAGTCGGCCTGATCCGCGAGGCCGTCGCCATCGCCCAGGACGCCTTTTTAAGACTCAAAAGGGAATTGAAAGCCGGAGAGACGGAGAAGGAGGCGGCCGACCGCCTGGAAGCCCACATGCGAGCCCTGGGGGCGACGGGGACGAGTTTTCCGTCGATCGTCGCGGTGGGGGTGCGGGCCGCCCTTCCTCATGCGCGGCCGACTTCGGAGACCCGAATCGGCGACGACGATTTCGTCCTGATCGACTGGGGGGCCTGCGGCCGATCCTATAAGAGCGACTTGACGCGGGTGGTTGTAACCGGTAACGTCACACCGAAATTCGAAGAGGTCTATGGGGTCGTTCTTGAGGCTCAGAAACGGGCCGTCCAGGCGATCCGCCCCGGTGTCAAGGCCCAGGACGTGGACGCCGAAGCCCGCTCGTACATCGAGCAAGCGGGGTTCGGCCGTTTTTTTGACCATGGCCTGGGCCACGGGATCGGCATGGACGTCCACGAGGGGCCCCGCCTCCGCCGGGAGTCGCCGACGATCCTGGAGCCCGGGATGGTCGTGACCGTCGAGCCCGGCATCTATCTGCCCGAGTGGGGCGGCGTCCGGATCGAGGACGACGTCCTGGTGACGCCGGACGGCCGCGAGGTTCTGTCGAGTCTCCCCAAGGAACTCGACTCCGTGCGGGCTTGACGCCGTCCGCCGCGACGAATCGGGCGAGACCGGAAGTTCGGGCCGTCCCGTAGTCGGGAATGAGCGACCCGCGCCGCCAAGAAGGTGGACGGCGGCGATCCGAGACCAAGAGGAGTGGAGCGAAGGTATGGCCGAGCAGGGTCCCGAGGTGAGAAGCGGCGAGCCGCTGGATGTTAAGAAAGTCCACCATCTCGTCAAGCTGATGAAGAAGTACGACCTGAGCGAGGTGGAAATCACCGACGGCCCGTACAGCGTCCACCTGCGGCGTCGGGGCGCCGAGACGGTCGCGCCCGCCGGCCTCCCCGCCTATCCGGCCGCCTACGCCCCGGCTCCGGCTCCCGTCGCCCCGCCGGCCGCTCCGACGACCGCCGCCCCTTCCGAACCGGCCGCTGGGCCGAAGACCATCGTCATCGAGAGCCCGATGGTGGGCACGTATTACTCGTCGGCCTCGCCCGACGCCCCGCCGTTCGTCTCGGTCGGCTCGGTCATCCAGTCCGCGACGACCCTCTGCATCATCGAGGCCATGAAGGTCTTCACCGACATCCCCGCCGGCGTCTCGGGGACGATCGCCGAGATCCTCGTGAAGAACGGGCAGCCGGTCGAGTTCGGCCAGCCCATGTTCCGCGTCGTCCCCGCCTGATCAGCCCGTCCCGTCGACCGAGGTGGTGAAGTCCGATGTTCCAGAGGATACTGGTCGCCAATCGGGGCGAGATCGCGCTGCGGGTCATCCGGGCGTGCAAGGAGCTGGGGGTCGAGGTCGTCGCGGTTTATTCCCAGGCCGACCGCGACGCCCCCTACCTGGAGCTGGCCGACCGCGCCATCTGCATCGGCAAGGCGGCATCGGTGGACAGCTACCTGAACATCCCCCGGCTGATCGCCGCGGCCGAAGTCGCCGACGTCCAGGCGATCCACCCCGGCTACGGGTTCCTCAGCGAGAACCCCCAGTTCGCCGAGATCTGCCGAAGCTGCAACTTCGAGTTCATCGGCCCGCCGCATGAGGCGATCCGCAAGATGGGCCTGAAGACCGAGGCCAAGGTGATCGCCTCCCAGGCGAAGGTCGCCAGCGTGCCTGGCTCCGACGGCGCCATCGACTCCGAGGCCGAGGCGATCCGCGTCGCCAAGTCGATCGGCTTCCCGGTGCTGATCAAGGCCGCGGCCGGCGGCGGCGGCAAGGGGATGCGCGTCTGCCGCGACGAGGCGTCGCTGCCGAGCTCGATCCAGGCCGCCCGCAACGAGGCCCAGGCCGCGTTCAAGAACCCGTCGATCTACCTGGAGAAGTACATCGACCGCCCCCGGCACGTCGAGGTCCAGATCCTCGCCGACCTGCACGGCAACGTCGTCCACTGCTGGGACCGCGACTGCTCCCTCCAGCGCCGGCATCAGAAGCTCGTCGAGGAGGCCTCCGCCGCCCTGCCGATGGAGGTCCGCGAGAAGCTCGGCGAGGCCGCCGTCCGGCTGGCGAAGGCCGTCGGCTACACCAACGCCGGCACCTGCGAGTTCCTCGTCGACTCCGAGAACAACTTCTACTTCATCGAGGTCAACGCCCGGATCCAGGTCGAGCACCCGGTCTCCGAGGAGATCACCGGCATCGACCTGGTCCAGCAGCAGATCCGGATCGCCGCCGGCGAGCCTCTCCCCTTCCGCCAGGAAGACGTGAAGTCGGAAGGCCACGCGATCGAGGTCCGGATCAACTCCGAGGACCCTGACCACGACTTCCGCCCCTCCGCCGGCCGGATCACCGCGCTGACGGTCCCCGGAGGCCCCGGCGTCCGCTGGGATTCCCACGTCCGCGCCGGCTATTCGGTCCCGCCGAATTACGACTCGCTCGTCGGCAAGCTGATCGTCCACGCCCCTTCCCGCGCCGAGGCCATCGGCCGGATGCGCCGGGCGCTCGACGAGCTGGTCATCGAGGGGGTCAAGACGACCATCCCGCTGCACCAGCGGATCTTCCGTCACAAAGACTTCATCGACGGCAACGTCGACACCACCTGGGTCGAGCGCGTTCTGATGCCGCCGAAGGCCAAGGCGCCGGCCGGCTCCTGAGTTTCGAGCTTGACGGAACGGCGTCGGCGGCCGAAAAAGGGGCCGCCGTCTCCGGACGGTCGTGATCGGAACCGCCCTCGTCGTGCGCCGAGGTGACATGGATGTCGAGTCTCGCGAACATCGCCGGCCGGCTGATGCAGATCCATCGCAGCCTGGCCGAGCCGCCGACCCCTGTTCCCCTGAACGTCGATCGGGTCCCGAGGATCGAGACCCGGTTCGACTACGGCCATCCGGGAGCCCGGCCCCGGCTGGCCCGTCGTGCTTCGAGAACCTTGTGGGCCCCTCCCCCGGCCGCCGCCGCCCGCTGGCCGTCCCTGGAAGCTTCGATGCTTCTCGAGGACGCCGTGACGCGGTTCAAAACCCGGAACGCCTCGCCGTTCCCCGAAGTCGCCAGAGTTGACGGACGGATCCCGGCCGCGGATCAAGGACCGCTTCCGGAAGTCGCCGAGGTCGTCGAAGAGGCGTCGCTTCCCGAGCCCGTCGAGGAACTGACGCTCCCGCCCAGCCTCGTCGCGCCGCCCGACCTCGCGGACGCCGAGGCGATCGAGCCGGCGTCCCTGGAGGAAGTCTCGGACCTGCCGACGATCGAGCCGGAGCCGAGGCTCGTCGATCCCGAGGCCGTCGCGGCCTGGATCCTCATCCACCTCGGCGAGCTTCTCAGCCGAATCCCCCCCTCGCCGACAGGCTCCGAACCAACCTCGCGCCGCGAGCCTGAGGAAACGGTCCGCGAGGAGCCACCGGCCCCAATCAGGCTCTTCCTCCCCCCGACGCCTCCCGAGCCGGTGCGCTTCCATCGTCCCGAGCCCTTGGCGCCGCTCGCCGAATCGTCGTTGGACCGATTCCTCCTCTTCCCAGGCATTCCCGAGGAGCTCCGGAATCGAGACCTCCCCGGCGTGCCGGCGGAGTTGCTCTTCCGGGCCGCGCCCCAGCCTGCCCCGGTCGCGCCGGTGCAACCGCCGGTCAACGAGGTTCTGGAGACGCCGAAAGCCGTCTCGCCCTTCCTCAACCCTCTGGATTGGCTGCTCATCCCCGACGTCGATCGGCCGAAGGCCAATCTGCCGGGTCGCCACCCTCTGGATTGCTTCTTCACCCTCCCGCTGCCTCCCGACGAACCGTCGGCCCTGCTGCTCGATGCGTTCGTTGAACCCGAGTTCGAAGAGCTCCTTGCGGCGCCCCAACTCCTGCTCCCGATCGTTCCGACCGAGATCGAGCCCGAGGTAGAGGCGATGCTCGGCGCGCCTCTGCATCGGCTGTTCTCGATTTCGCACGACACCGAGGAGGAGGAAGAAGAAATCGTCGATGAGGCCCCGCGCGAAATCCTTTCGCTGCCGGCGCCCCCCGATGCCGAGGAATTCGTCGACGAGGTTCCCCACTGGCTCATCGACGTCCCTGCCGAGCCGGAAGACGAGCCGAACGTCGACGAGCCCATGGACTGGCTCTTCTCCACTCACGCTGAGCCTTTCGTGATGCTCTATCGCGGCGAGCATTGGAGCAAAACGCCCTCTCGGCCGACGGACGACCAGATCCGCCGTCGCGCATACGAGCTATGGCAGGCGGCCGGCTCCCCGCCGAGCGACGGCCGCGAGTTCTGGATCGCGGCGCTCCGGGATCTGGGACTCGCTTCCTGAGCGTCGGACACTCTCGGTCGGCGAACTCGCTGCTGGCGATGGTCCGCAGCGCGCGTTAGGCTCCGCTGTCGGCGTCCTGGACGTTCGATCGCAGCGGAGCCCTCCCCATGACACCCCGCTTTCCGCGTTGGTCCCCGGCGTTCCTCCTCTTCCTGGTCGCGGCGAGCCTGGCGAACGCCCAGACGCCCGGCGATGAGCCCTGGCTGAAACCCTACGAAGGACCGACCCGCACCGACGTCGACGCCACGACGCTCGACGGGAAGGTCCTTTGCGGCTACCAGGGATGGCACAACACTCCCTGCGACGGTGCGGGGTTCGGATTCACGCACTGGGGCGAACGCCTGGGACAACCCAACGCCCGGCTGGTCGTCGACCTCTGGCCCGACGTCTCCGAGTACGCCCCCGAAGACCTCTGCGACGTCCCCGGCCTGACGATGCCCGACGGCTCCCCCGCCAAGGTCTACAGCGCCTTCCGCAAGGGCCCCGTGCTCGTCCACACGCGCTGGATGCGAGAGTACGGGATCGACGGCGTCTTCCTCAGCCGGTTCATCGGCGAGGCCAGCAGCCCCAAGCGGTCGAAGCACGTCAATCAGGTCCTCGCCAACGTCCGCGAAGGCTGCCACCGCGAAGGTCGGGTCTGGGCGATGATGCTGGACCTCTCCGGCGGCCGCAACACCCAGCGCGTCAAGGACGATTGGACATTCCTCTGCGACAAGGTCAAGGTTCGGGAAGACTCCCGATACCTCCACCACCAGGGCAAGCCCGTCGTCCTCCTCTGGGGCCTGGGGTTCAAGGACCGGAACTGGACCGTCGAGCAGGCCAGGGAACTCATCGACTTCTTCAAGAACGACCCGAAGTACGGCGGCGTCTACCTGATCGGCGGCGTCGACGCCAACTGGCGGACCCTGAAGGGAGACTCGCGCACCGAGCCCGAGTGGGCCGACGTCTACCGTTCCTTCGATGCGGTCAGCCCCTGGGACGCCGGCCGCTATCGCGACGACGCCTCGATGGACCGCGCCCGCCAACGCATCTGGGAGGGGGACGTCGCCGAGTTGAAGGCCGCCGGCAAAGGGTACATGCCCACGGCTTTCCCCGGCTTCTCCTGGGACAACCTCCAGCGCCTGCAACCCGGCCGCTCGCTGATCCCCCGGCGCAAGGGAGAATTCTACTGGCGGCAGTTCGCCACCTTCCGCGACTTGGGGATTAGGACGGTCTTCGTCGGCATGTTCGACGAGGTCGACGAGGGGACGGCGATCTACAAGCTGGCCGACCGAACCCCGGCGGGCCAACGATTCGCCTCCACCGAGGGCGTCCCGAACGACTGGTACCTGACGCTGACGGGCGCGGCGACGCGGATGATCCGGGGTGACGCCCCGTTGTCATGGACGATTCCCTCGCCTCCCGCCGCCCCAGCAGGCTCGGGCCGGTGACCCCGACGGTTTTCGCCTCGGTCTCGCTGGCCGCGGTCGCCCAGCCGTGTTAGCTTCAACAGTGTGAGGAGTCGACTCGGTGAGCGAGTCTGGGGTGACGACCCGTAGAGAGGGTGGACCCATGAAAGTCGGCCTGTTGACGGGTGGAGGCGACTGTCCCGGCTTGAACGCCGTGATCCGGGCCGTCACGCGCCGGGTGGCCGACGCGGGGGGCTCCTGCCTGGGGATCCAGGAAGGTTGGCGGGGACTGATCCGGGGGATGTTTCGGCCTCTGACCCCCGAGGACGTGGACCCGACCATCGGCATGGGAGGAACGATCCTCGGCTCCTCCCGCACGAACCCCTACAAGAGCCCGGACGCCGACGTCCCCAACCTTCGCCGCAACTTCGCGGAGGCCGGCCTCGACGCCCTCATCGTCGTCGGCGGCGATGACACGCTGGGCGTGGCGGCGCGCCTGATCAACGACTTCGAGCTGCCGATCGTCGGCGTCCCCAAGACGATCGACAACGACCTGGAACTGGCCGACTTCTCGTTCGGCTTCGACACGGCGGTCAACGTCGTCGTCGAATCCGTCGAACGGCTTCGCACCACGGCGGAAAGCCACCGTCGCGTGATGGTCGTCGAGACCATGGGTCGCTCGACTGGATGGCTCGCCTGCTTCGCCGGGATGGCGGTCGGGGCCGACTACATCCTCGTCCCCGAGGTCCCCATCGAAGTCCCCCACCTGATCGCCTCGCTCCGTCGCAAACGCGAGGCGGGGAAGAACCACGCGATCGTCCTCGTCGCCGAGGGCGCCCGCTACCCCGACGCCAGCCCCGCCGTCCTGGAATCCGACGCCTTCGGCCACCCCCGGCTGGGAGGCGTCGGCTCGCTGGTCGCCCACGCGATCGACCGCCAGCTTCGCGCCGAGACTCGCACGGTCGTTCTCGGCCACCTCCAACGCGGCGGCGCGCCGACGGTCCACGACCGCGTCCTCGCCACCCGCATGGGCCTCGCCGCCGCCGAACTCATCCTCCGACGCCGCTTCGGGACCGTCTTGACCCTCCGCGGCTCGCAGATCGCCGACGTCCCCCTCGAGTCCTCGGTCCTCGCCACCCGCTCCCTCGATCTGGCCTACTACCAGGACGCCGCCGCGTTCTTCTACTGAGACCGATCGAAGATTCTCGCAGGTCGCCGCTTGACGAGCCGCCGCCCAATCGATATCTAGACAGACAGTCTGTCTATGATTCTTCGGAGGTGTTCCGACATGGGCATCGATCAGGTGACGGACGGCGAGCTGGCCGTCCTGGAGGTGATCTGGAAGCGGGGCGACCCGACCAGTCGGGACATCGCCAGCGCGATCTACGACGACGTGAGCGACTCCAAGACAGCCACCGTGCAGAAGCTCCTGGAGCGGCTTGAGTCCAAGGGCTGCGTCCAACGCGACCGGAGCGAACGAGCGCATCGGTTCCGGGCGAAGATCAGCCGCGAGGACTTCCTGGAGAACCGCCTCCAGGCGCTGGCGGATCAGGTCTGCGAGGGCTCCCTCGCCCCCCTGGTGACGACCCTCCTGCGCTCGAAGGAGTTGACCCGACAAGACCTCGACGCGTTGCGCAAACTCGTCGACGACCTCTGGCCGTCGGGCGAGTGAGCCGCGATCGAACATCGCCTCTCCCCCCGGAGAGGGCAGCCGCGCAGCGGCGGGTGAGGGTCGTCGGATTTCAGATCGAGCGTCGCGGAGGGGCAATTGGTCTGACCCCTCGCGGGGGAAGACAGACCGCGCAGCGGTCAGATGAGGGGGACGACCGCCAAGGAGTTCTCAGTTGTTAGTTCCCAGTTCTCAGACGTGAGGGCTCACACTCCTCTCTGACGACTGATAACTGACAACTCCCAAGCGGCCACCTTCTTCCGCGAGGGGAGAAGGCCGTTATGGCTGAAGGGATGAGGAGTCCTCAGCCCTGCGGGAAATGGCGCCTGGACAACCCCTGCGGCCCAGAAGTAGGTCAGATCATCCGCTCCCCATCGCGAGGACATTTATGAACATGTTCTGGGCGATCATCCTGAGCAACGCGGTCGTCGCCGGCCTGATGGCGATCACCGCGGCGCTGATCGGCCGGCTCTGGAAAAACCCCGCGGCCGTCCATGTCCTGTGGCTGGCGGTCCTCGTCAAGCTCTTCACGCCCCCGCTGGCGACCCTCTCCTGGCCAGTCCAACCAGCGACCCCGCCGGCCGCGAGGATCGCGGATCAACAGCCCCTCGAGCAGGGATCGCCTCACCCTACGGCCGTGGGAGATGGAGACGAGTCGACCGTCGCTGGGCCCCCAGTCCCCAAGGTCACGATCCAGCCGGCCGACCTGAACCGACATCCGGCCGCGGCGACATCTTTCGTGAGAAAATGGCGCCCGACGACGGTCCTCAGCGCTCTCTGGCTCGCCGGCTCGGCCTGCCTGGCCCTGGCGTACAGCCTGCGGATCCGTCGCTTCGTAAGGCTCATGAGCGGCTTCGAGCCCGCCTCCGACGAGACGCAATTGCTGGTCTCGAAGTTGTCGACGCGGCTCGGCTTGCGACGTGTTCCCGAAGCACTGACGACCGAGCACACCTTGCCGCCGCTGGTCTGGTCGATGGGTGGTCGCCCGTGCCTCGTGCTGCCGAGCCGCCTGTTCGACGGGCTGGCGGAGGAGGCCCGCGCCTCGATCCTGCTCCATGAACTGGCACACGTCCGGCGTCGCGACTACCTGGTGCGGCTGCTGGAACTCGCCGCGACCGTTGGTTTCTGGTGGCATCCGGTCGTCTGGTGGTCGCGGCGAAGGCTCCGCGACCTGGAAGAAGAATGCTGCGACGCGATCGTCCTGGAAGCCTCCCCGAGCCAGGCGAAGACTTACGCGCTCGCCCTGCTGGAAACGCTCGACTTCCTCTCCCGGACGCCCCGCCTCGGCGTCCCGCTCCCGACCGCCGTCCATTCCACGGATTCGTTGACAAGGAGGATCCGCATGCTGGCCCAGCCCCGCCCCGCGAAGTTGCGTCCCCTTCCCGCAGCCCTCGTCTTCGGCCTCGTCACGTTGCCGCTGGCCGTCGCCTTCTCGGCCGAGCCTCCTCAGGCCCCTTCCCCGCAAACCTCACCCCAGGCTCAGAACGCTCCCCCCGCCGCGAAGCCGGCCGTGATCGTCGGTGAGGTCAAGAATCAGTCCGGCGAGCCGCTCGCCGATGCCCGAGTGCTGGCCGTCTACCCCTTCGTCGAACTTCGTACTCGGCCGCCTGCTCCGTCATCAAAACGGTACGAGGTTCGGACCGACGCCGATGGGAAATACCGGCTGGTGGTACCCGACCTCGACGTCGCAACGACGATCGCCGTCGACGTGCTGAAGCCAGGTTATCGCCGTTCCACCGGCATGCCGATGGGGCCAAGGATCGATGATCGCAGACTCAAGGTCGGGCCCGGGGAGGAGGTGAACGCCTCCTTCACCCTGGAACCATCGCTCTATTTCAAGGGTGTCGCCGTCGACGAGGCAGGCAAGCCTGTCGGGAACGCCACGGTCCACGCACAACTCCACTGGGACCGATCCGGCGGATGGGTGGAACGAACCATCACAGGCAATGACGGGTCCTTCGAGCTGTTCAATTATCCCGAGGATGCCTCGATTTTCGACGAGAAGCGCCGTCCAGCCGCGGCCGAGGTCCTGTTTACGCATCCCGACCACGTCGACGTCCGGACATCAAATCTCTACAACCTCTCTGAGAACGAACGAAAGTCGTTGCGCGTTGTGATGGCGAGAGGTTCGAGGCTCTCAGGGACGATCCTCGACTCGTCCGGAGCGCCTGTGCCCGGTGTCGTCGTCGGAGCCGAAGCCAATGGAGGAGGCCCGGGGGCCGCCTCCGGCTCGACACGTAAGTCAACCACCACCGACGCGACGGGAAAGTTCGTCCTGCGAGGGGTGGCGAGGAAAAGGAACACGATCCGGGTCCTCTCCACGGCGATCGGGCAGAAGACGATGGTTCGGAAAGACGTCGACGGAGACGAGGAGGGCATCGCGATCGACCTGAAGCCGATGGAGCTTCCCTCCACCTTCAAGTCCCACGAAGTCCTCGGCATGAAGCTCACCGAGATGACGCCCGAACTGAGGAAAGCCTACGAGATTTACACCGATAAGGGCGTCGTCGTCATGGATCCCGGGGCGGATTCCTACCGGTTCGGGATCGGCCGGCTGGCCAAGGGCTACACCTTCTGGATGGTGGGACGTACCCAGGTCGGCACTGTTCAGGAGTTCGTCAAGCAGTTGATCGCCGAGGCCGAGAGGGGGGGAAATACTCCGGCCCATGTTCGGGTCGTCTACTGCTTCGTGGGAGCCGAACAGGAAGGGACCAACACGCAGTATCTCAATCTGACCCCAGCCGACGTCGATCAACTGAAGGCCGCTCTGAAGGTCATCGAATGAATCGATGGGCGCCGGGGCCACTCCGGACGTTACATCGGGCAAGGATTCCCAGATTGCGGCGGTCGAGGCTGTTGTGGCCGCCTCGATCCTCAGCCCAGAGCGGTAACTATCGACGAACAGCAATTCAGGTTAGGGGGTAGATTCTCAGTGGAGACAGTCGAAACGCGGGTTCTTTGACATCTTGCCTGGATTGCCGCGTTGGGGCGTTCGGAGGCGGAAAACCGCGCGAACGAAGCCGACGCAGGGCTGCTGTGAGGCCGTCGCGGATCGCATGCCCACGCTTGCGTGGGCATGGCGCCCGACGGGCTTTTCCGGGTCGGAATCAATGCGACGGCCTCGCTTTTTCACCGAACGAAGCCGCCATCGGCGCTCAACGCAAACTTCGATTCCATCGACTGTTGCGTCCAACGCCGGGGCTCCTGTCCAGAGCGATCGAACCCAACGTCGAAGCCGATGGCGAGAGCGATCGAAGGCGGACGGATCGAGCGAGGAAGGCTCGATCGATTCGCTTGAGACCACCGCGGCGTGAGGCGGGAACGCGCGAAAAGCGCGCGAACGAACCCGAGTGGGAGACGCTCGACTCGGCCGACTTCGGGTTCGTCAGGTTGTCGCGGTCGATCCGTCGGTGGCGAGCTTTCGGGCGGGTTGAATGGGATGGGGGACGGGGCGATAATGAGGAGATCGAGATTCGTCCCAACGCGCTGAGGCGTCGTCGGACGGGTCCACCCTCCTCCGGCATCCCCCCTGCACCGCAAGCGAATAGGTGAAGCGATCATGGCGCGTCGGCGAGTTGGACTCTGGCTCGTGGGAGCCTTCGGTGGGGTTGGGACGACGATGACCGTTGGCCTGGCGGCGATGGCGAGGGGCCTTTCGGACCAGACCGGGCTCACGACCGACCTGCCGGCCTTCCGCGACCTCCCGCTCCCGGCCCCGGGCGACTTCGTCGTCGGCGGCCACGAGATCCGCGAGACGACGTTCGACGCCTCGGCCGAGGAGTTCCGCGCCGCGTCGGGAGTCTTCGACGCTGAATGGCTCCGCGCCTGCCGCGAGGAACTGGCGGCGGCCTCGGCCCGCGTCCGTCCCGCCCCCCGCTACGGCCTGAGCCCGACGGTCGCGAAGCTCGGCGACTGGAACGCCTCGGCCCCCGTCGGCACGGCCCGCCAGGCGATCGACCAGATCGCCGCCGATCTGGAAGCGTTCGTGAAGGCCGAGAAGGTCGACCACCTGATCGTCCTGAACGTCTCTAGCACCGAACCCCCGTTCCGCACGGCGACGGCTCACGAGACGATCGACGGTCTGGAAGCCGTTCTGGATCGCCCCGGCGATCCGGTCCTCCCCTCCAGCAGCCTGTACGCCCTGGCCGCGTTCCGAGGCGGCCACACCTACATCAACTTCACCCCCAGCCTGGGGGCCTCGTTCCCGGCCGCTCACGCGCTCGCGGAGAAGACGGGGGCCCTCTATGCGGGCAAGGACGGCAAGACCGGCGAAACGCTGATGAAGACCGTGCTGGCGCCGATGTTCGCCGCTCGGAATTTCAAGGTCATGAGTTGGGTCGGCCACAACATCTTCGGCAACCGTGACGGTGTGGTTTTGGACGACCCGACGAACAAGTCGTCCAAGGTCGAGACCAAGGACAAGGTCATCACGGAGATCCTGGGCTACAAGCCGGCCTCGGTCGTCTCGATCGAGTACGTCCCCGACATGGGCGACTGGAAGACGGCCTGGGACCACATCCACTTCAAGGGGTTCCTGGGCACGAAGATGGCCCTGCAGTTCACCTGGCAAGGCTGCGACAGCCTGCTCGCCGCCCCCCTCGGCGTCGACCTCGCCCGCCTTGCCGACCTGGAGAAGCGCCGGGGCGGCAAGGGCCTGATGAAGCACCTCTCCTGCTTCTTCAAGGGCCCTGAGGGAGACCCCGAGAACGACTTCTTCAAGCAGTTCGCCCACCTCGAAGCGTACGCCGCCAAGGCGAATGCCGAGTCCCGTTGAAGCTTAGCCCGCCGGCCCTCTTCGCCGGCCCGTGAACGGCCGGGAGGAGGGCCCATGAAGGGACTCGAGAAGTTCGAGCAGGATGGTTTCGCGATCGTCGACGAAGTCCTCACCGGCGAAGAGGTCGACCGCCTGATCACGGCGCTGGGGGCGGTCCGATCGGGATCTCGCCTGGAACGAGCGGGCGAGGTTTACGCGAGCCGGAACCTGCTGGCCGATCTGCCTGAGGTCCGGCGGATCGCTGAGGGCGAGGCGCTCCTGGGCCTCGCCCGCGCCGTCCTGGGCTCTGGGGCGTTCCCGGTTCGAGGCCTTCTCTTCGACAAGACGCCCACGGCCAACTGGGGCGTGCCCTGGCATCAGGATCTCACCATCGCCATCAAGCGACGCGTGAGCGCCCCTGGCTTCGGCCCCTGGACCGTCAAGGCAGGCGTACCGCACGTCCGGCCTCCGGCCGAGGTCCTGGAACGCATGGTCACGATCCGCCTCCACCTCGACGAGGCAGGGCCAGAGAACGGTCCTCTGCTCGTCGTTCCAGGCTCACACCAGCAAGGCCGACTCGACGTCCCCTCGAGTCAGGAATGGCTCGACAAGGCCGGGGTCCAGACGTGCCTGGTCCCTCGCGGCGGCGTGCTCATGATGCGGCCGCTGCTCCTCCACGCGTCGTCGCCCTCAAACGGTCCCGCCCACCGCCGCGTCATCCACCTCGAATACGCGACCGGAACCCTGCCGTTCGGCGTCGAATGGCACGAACAACCGCCCACCGTCAACCTCGACTAAACGCCCGACTGTTGATGAGACCATCGGCCGTCTCTCCAGGCGGCGGCCGAAGCGACTTGTCATCCGACTGCTCGAGCATGGGTGAGACGTTTCTTGAAACTCCATCTCACCAATGAAAAAAGGGCTTGCGACATCGATGTCGCAAGCCCTTTGCAAGTGCCGAAGAGAGGACTTGAACCTCCACGGGCATGGTTAGCCCACTAGGACCTGAACCTAGCGCGTCTGCCAATTCCGCCACTTCGGCTTTCAAGTTCATCGAGCGTGCGGTGTTAGTCGCACGTCGTCAGGTCGAGGGGTATTGTAGCACCCCCAGGGGGGCGCGTCGAGGGGGTCGCGGGGAACTCGGGTGAAATCATGAAGAATGGGGGGTGTGTACAGCGGCGAGCAGTGCCTTGACCTTCGCTGGGTCTTTGCGACCGGGAGATGATTCGACGCCGCTGGCGACGTCGACCATCCAGGGATTCACCACGGCGACCCGCTCGGCGACGTTCTCGGGTGTCAGGCCTCCGGCCAGCATCAGCCGACGAATCGGCGGCAGGTCGGCCAGGATCGACGCACCGATCGAGGCCCCGGTGCCGCCGAAAGCGGTCGGCGACCAGGCGTCGATCAGGATCGCGTCGGGCGAGCGGCCCAGGCGTTCGGTACGCTCGAGGTAGGTCGCCATCCCTCGGACCGACGACTCGTCGCGGAGGCGGAAGGCGCGGATCAGGAAGAAGTCGCCCAATGCGACGAGGTCCTCGGGAGGTTCGTCGCCGTGAAGTTGGATCCGCGTTAGCCCAAGCGTCCGGCAGATGGTCGCGACCTCCACGGGCGGACGGCCGACGAACAGGCCGACGGCGCAATCGGCGGGATCGCGATCGAAGGCGTGCAGCACCTCGCGGGCGCGATCGACCGAAACCGATCGCGGCGACTGCGGGTGGAAATTCAGGCCCAGCCAGTCGACCCCGGCCGCCAGGCAGGCGGACGCCTCGGCGGGGTCGATCAGGCCGCAGACCTTGATCCCGGGGCTCCCTCGGAAGACGGGTTCGGCGACGAGGGAGGCGGGCATGAACGGATGAACTCGGCGAAGATCAGACGGGGACGCCCAGCTTCTCGAGAGCGTCCTTGAACTTGTTCAGCGGGTTGACGCCAACCAGACGGTCGACTTCCTTACCCCCCTGGAAGACCAGGACGGTCGGGATCGCGGAGATCCGCAGGCTGCCCGGCGTGTCCGTGTTCTCGTCGGTGTTCATCTTACCGACCTTCACCTTGTCGCCGAACTCGTTAGCCAGCTTCTCGATCGTGGGGGCCAGCATCCGGCAAGGGCCGCACCAGGGCGCCCAAAAATCGACGATGACGGGAGTAGCGGAGTCCAGTACTTCCGACTTCCAGTTGGCGTCGGTAAACTCCTTCACGCTGTCGGCCATGATCTGATCCCTCGCTGCGATGCAACCGATTCGGAGAGCCTGGATTAAATTCTCTTAGCCGTTCAGGCAACGGCACTGAAACTTGGAGGCATTATAAGTTGCACCAGGCGCGAGTCAACCAACCGGAAGGGCCCGTTCCGGCCTCCAGCCCGTGGGACTTCCTGGACCCGAGAGCCTCCGGATGGCTGACGGTCCTCCTGTTGGCGGTTCCTCTGGCGATCGCTCTGAGGTTCGCCGGCGCGGGGCCGATCCTCCTCTTCGCGGCCTCGTGCGCAGCGATCATCCCGCTGGCCGGCTTGATGGGGAGGGCTACCGAGCAACTGGCTGAACGGCTGGGGCCGGGGATCGGCGGGTTGCTCAACGCGACCTTCGGCAACGCGGCCGAGTTGATCATCGCGCTGTTCGCCCTGTTCAACGGCCTGGACGAGGTGGTCAAGGCGTCGCTGACGGGGAGCATCATCGGCAACATCCTGCTGGTGTTGGGGGCGAGCCTGCTGGCCGGCGGCCTCAAGTACGACATCCAGCGCTTCAATCGGACGGCCGCCGGCGTGGGGGCCACGATGATGGTCCTGGCCGCGATCGGCATGCTCGTTCCCGCGATCTTTCACTCGCTCCCCGAGATCACCGCGGCCGACGCCACTCTGGAGCATGAGTTGAGCATCGGCGTATCGCTGGTCCTGCTTATGACTTACGCCGCGCACCTGGTCTTCAGCCTGCGGACCCACAAAGGACTGTTCAACCCAGAGCCGACCGACGAGGACGCCTGCCAGACCGAGCACGGACACGGCCCGGCCTGGAGCCCGAGGAAGGCGGTCGCCGTCCTGGTTGGAGCGACGCTCCTCGTAGCCTGGATGAGTGAGATCCTGGTCGGGGCGGTCGAAGGGGCGAGCCACGCTTTGGGGATGAACGGGGTGTTCGTCGGGGTGATCGTCGTGGCGATCATCGGGAACGCCGCCGAGCATTCGACGGCCGTTCTCATGGCGATGAAGAATCAGATGGATCTCGCCGTCGGGATCGCCATCGGGTCGTCGTTGCAGATCGCGCTCTTCGTGGCTCCAGTCCTGGTGCTTGCGAGCTACCTCCGCGCCGAGCCGATGGACCTCCTCTTCAGCAGTCTGGAGGTGCTGGCCGTCCTTCTGTCGGTCGCCGTAGCGCGAATGGTTGCCGAGGACGGCGAGTCGAACTGGCTTGAAGGTCTAATGCTGCTGGCGGTGTACGCGATTCTCGCCCTGACCTTCTTCTTCCTGCCGTCCCACCCGCATGTCCAGGAAGGACGCCATGCCACGCCGTCCTCCGCCGCTCCCAGCACCGACGACGGCCAGTTGATGGGTGGTGCGATCATCGGCCGTTGATCGGCCGGTCGACCTCCGTCGCGTCGTCTTCCTTATCCCCCGACGGAAGGCCAGCCCCCTCCGAAGAATCCGCTTCGCACCTGACGGTGTCGACCGCGTCGCGACATCCCATGCGGGATCTTTGATCGACTGGCGAGCGAGGAAGCCTCCATGCGAGGGAGGCGGTCATCTCCCGAAGCACCTCGCCGCCGCGAATTCCACGGGGCTGAGAATCCGGATCCGTCCCTCGTCGTGACGCGTATAATTTTTTCGAGAGTCCTTTGTGAGATTCGCGTTTGAGGCGACGAATCTTCTCACGAAGCAGTCGGTCGATCCACCGTGATCGATCCTTTGACTCGTTCCTGGGTCCGGTGCGAAAGGCGGCCCCAGGCTGTTTTGAGAGTGCGGTCTCATATCGTCACTTCGTGGTCGACCTGATTGTAGGTCGACGACGCGCGTTTACGTCGACACTCTGCGGTGCTGCGGGGCCACGATCATCGTGCTGGGCCCTGTCACGTCCGCATCCAAGCGTACATCTTGAGTTTTGTCGCGTCCCCTAAAGGGAGTCCATCATGCGCCGCCGGGGATTCACGCTGATCGAGTTGCTCGTGGTCATTGCCATCATCGCGGTTCTCATCGCCCTGTTGCTTCCCGCCGTTCAGGCGGCTCGCGAAGCCGCGCGCCGGGCTCAGTGCGTCAACAACATGAAGCAGCTCGGCCTGGGCCTGCACAATTACGAGAGCGCCCAGGGCTCGTTCCCGCCGGCCGAGTTCGTCCGGGTGAACTCGAACTGCTCGCCCTCGGCCCTGCTCATGATCCTGCCCAACATGGAACAATCGGCGTTGTACAACGCCTGCAATTTCTCGGCGACGTTCGCGACCGACGCGCCGTTCTGGAACAGCACCAGCTCCATGAATTCCACGGTGCAATTCACCGCCATCAACGTCTTCACCTGCCCGTCTGATTCATCGCGGATCACCTACGCCTACGGGACCAACAATTACCAGGCGGCGGCGGGGTCTGAGGCGGCCAGTTTCAAGAGCGCCAACGACCTCTTCTCGATCACAGTGGTTCCCAACTCGACCAACCTGGGCGTCTTCAATGGGATCGGCCAGGCCAACAAGATCAGCGCGATCACCGACGGCACGTCGAACACCGTCGGCTTCAGCGAGGTCATCCGAGGCATCGGCACCAGCGCCACGCTCGCCCTCGACCCGACCAACCCTAAAGGCTCGGTGATCGTGGGAACAACGGCCGCCTCGACGATTCCGCTCACCGACTACACGAACTGCAAGGCCCTGACGCCGACGACCTCGAACGTGGCCGGCGGCTTCCCGCTGGGCTCGACGTGGTGGTGGGGCCGCTCCGGCCAAACGCGGTTCTCGATGGTCATGCCCCCGAACTCCTACTCCTGCACGACGACCACTGGAACGAACACCGACAGCGACTACGGCTCGATCACGGCCACCAGCCGACACGCCGGCGGGGTGAACACCCTGATGATGGACGGCTCGGTCCGCTTCGTTAAGTCGAGCATCAGCAACGTCACCTGGTGGGCGCTGGGGACTCGGTCCGGCGGCGAGGTCGTCTCGGCCGACTCGTTCTGAGCCGCGGAAACGTGAGACGGCCGGCCGGCGTCGTCCCTGCCGCAAGGGAGGAACGCCGGCCGGCCTACGTCGCATATTCAAGATCGGTCGACTGCCGCTGCGAGCGGGGTCGGATCAGGAGTCGAAGAGCGATGAAGACGATGCGGGGATGGGCGGCGATCGCGTTGACGGCGAGCTTCGTCGGGGTCTGGGGGTGCGACAACGGCGCGCCTCCCGTCTCCACCTCGACCGAGGAGGCCCCGGTTCACGGGACGGTCAAGCTCCACGGCAAGCCGCTGGCGAGCGGGGAGGTCCAGTTCGACGGCAACAACGTCAGCCGCAAGGGCGTCGGCCTGCGATCGCTGAAGATCGTCGACGGCAAATACGAAGGCAAATCGCTCGTGGGCGGCAACCTCGTCTCGTTCCGCTCCGAGGCCTTCGCAAAGGACCGGGGCGCGGCCGGCGTCAGCAAAGAGGTTGACGTGAAGACTGGAGACAACACCTTCGACTTCGAGTTGCCCTGAGCCGCCGCCGATCCAGCGATCTCGCCTCCCGGCCGATTTTTCGCGTGAAGATCGCCTTGATTCGTCGTCATGATGTCTTGGGCTGGTTTACGACCGCCTTCGACGGAGGACGACGTCATGCTCGAAGAGGCGAGACGGGGCGATCCGGAAGCTCTGGGACGACTGCTGGAAAACTACCGAGGCCGACTTCGGGCCGCGGCGGACAGGCGGCTCGGGGCGGGCCAGAGAACGCGCATCGCCCCCTCGGACGTCGTCCAGGAGACCTTCCTCAAGGCTAGCCGCGACTTCGACCGGTTCGTCGGCGACGACCGTGCGTTTCTCGGCTGGCTCTTGCGCATTCTGGAGAACCGCCTCGCCGATGAGGTGCAGGACGACCGTCGGATCTCCCGACGTCGCGACCTCCAGGGTCCGCTCGACTCCCTCCTGGGAAACGCCGGCTTCCCTCTCGATGGGGCCCTCACCTCACAGGCGCTCTCCCCGAGCGAGGGGACGGCCCGGCGAGAGCGCCGGTTGCTGCTGGCTGAGGCCGTCGATCGGCTCCCCGCCGACTATCGGGAGGTCTACCAGCTTCGCACGGTTCAGCA
The DNA here is from genome assembly GCF_011065895.1 of Paludisphaera rhizosphaerae. Taxonomy (NCBI): domain Bacteria; kingdom Pseudomonadati; phylum Planctomycetota; class Planctomycetia; order Isosphaerales; family Isosphaeraceae; genus Paludisphaera; species Paludisphaera rhizosphaerae. The sequence continues at coordinate 102,649 of NZ_JAALCR010000004.1, forward strand.
CCTCCCCTTCGAGGACGTCGCGGGGCGGATGGGGAGATCGCCCGGGGCCGTTCGCATACTCTGGACCCGCGCTCTGGAGCGCCTCTCAACCGAACTGCGGGGGCGGCCGTGACTCACGCGGCCGACGATGGAAGCCGAACCAACCTCGACAACGCAGCGGCCCAGGCCGACTCGGAACTGGCCCATGCGCTTGAGGCCTACTTCACGGCGCTGGAGGGGGGGCACCCCGTCGACGCCGAGTCGCTGGCGGCGGATCACCCCGACGTCGCCGACCGTCTCCGCGCCTGCATCCAGATCCTGGACGCCGTTGATGCCACTCGGAGGCACGTCGATGACGCGCCTGCGGGAACTCGGCTGGGAGATTTCGTGCTCCTCAAGCTGATCGGCCGAGGCGGCATGGGGATCGTTTTCGAAGCCGACCAGGTCAGTCTGCGAAGGCGGGTGGCCGTCAAGATCCTGCCGAGCGCCGCCGCGCTGGACCGGTTGCGGCTCCGCCGATTCCAGGTCGAGGCCCAGGCCGCCGCCCGACTCCACCACACCAACATCGTTCCGGTCTTCTCTGTCGGTTGCGAGCAGGGCGTTCACTATTACGCCATGCAGTTCATCAACGGCCGGACCCTCGCCGACTGGCTCCGCGAAGCGCGGGGGAGGCCTCGTGACCCGCAGGCCATGACGCGCGACCCAATCGCGTCAGACCTTCCGATCACCGATCCGGCCACGACGGAGTCCTCCGCCCCGTCGCCAGGTTCGATCGCTCCTCCGGAGACGCCGACCGCTTCAGCCGTCCCACGAGGACCGAGCCACCTTAGGCGGGTCGCCGAATGGGGCGTCCAGGCGGCCGACGCCCTGGAGCACGCCCATCGCCACGGCGTCATCCACCGGGACGTGAAGCCCTCCAACATGATGGTCGACGCCGAGGGCGTCCTCTGGATCACCGACTTCGGCCTGGCCCGCCTGACCGGCGACCCCAGCCTGACGCTTGCCGGCGACCTGTTGGGAACGCTTCGGTACATGAGCCCGGAGCAGTCCGTGGGAGACAGTTCGCACCTCGACGGACGAACCGACGTCTACAGCCTGGGGGCGACCCTCTACGAGTTGCTGACGCTCCATCCCGTTCATGAAGGCGCCGACCGCGACGCTCTGCTCGCCGCCATCGCCAAAGGCGAACCACGACGACTTCGATCGTGGAACCGCACGATCCCTCGCGACCTCGAAACGATCGTCCTCAACGCCCTGGGCCGCGAACGCGACTCCCGCTACGCAAACGCCGGCGAAATGGCCGCCGACCTCCGCCGCTTCCTCGACGGCCGTCCGATCCTCGCTCGCCGCCCCAGCCTGCTGACGCGAGCCGAACGCTGGGCCCGCCGCCACAAGCCGCTGGCCGCCTCCCTGGTCTTTTCACTGGCGCTGGCCGTCGTCGGCGGTTCCGCCCTTTTGCTTCTCGCCTCGCACAACCACCATCTTGCTCGCTCCAACCGCCGGGCCACGTACGTCCGCGACGTCTACCAGGCCGGCGAGTACGTCCGCCGCAACGACCTCGCCGAAGCGACGGCCGTGCTCTCGCGGCATATTCCGCGCCATGGCGACGAGGACGACCGGGGCTTCGCCTGGTACTACCTCTGGCGGCTGTGCAACACCCGTCCCAAGCGACTGGAAGGTCACAAGGGGGACGTCTATCACGTTGAGTATTCCCCCAACGGTCGAACCTTCGCCACCGCCGGCCAGGACGGCACGATCCGTCTTTGGGACGCCGAAACCCACGTCCTCCTTCGCACCTTTCGCGGCCACGACGGCGACGTCGACTGGGTCGCGTTCTCGCCCAACGGCGAGCAACTCGCCTCATGCGGCAACGACGGCGTGGTCCGGTTGTGGAACGCCGCCGACGCCTCGATTGCTCCCAGGCTCCTCAGTGAGCCCGGCCGCGAGATCGTCGCCGTCGTCTTCACGCCGGACGGCCGTTCCGTGATCTGGGGGGGAGTCGCGGGCGTCGTCGTTTCCTACGACCTAAACGCCGGAGTCTCCAGGGAACTGTCCAGCACCTCGGGTCAACGAATCAACGCCATGGCCGTCTCACCAGACGGCCGATGGCTGGGGGTCTGCTTCGACGGCAAGCCGGGGTTCTTGAAGATCGACCTGGCCGACGGCGCCGCCCGCCCTGACCCAGGCGCCCAGTTCGTCAACTGCGTCGCATTCAGCGCCGACGGCCGTTCGATCGCAACCGGCAACAAGGGGGGCAAGTTGCGAATCGAGCGAGGCGACAAGGTCGTTTCACTCAGCCCTGAATTCGACCAGGCGATCGAAGCCGTGGCCTTCTCGTCGGACGGCCGCCTGCTTGCGACGAGCGGGGGTCCAGGGATCATCGTATTGCGCGATCTCGAAACACATCTGGTTCTCAGGACCTATCGATCGTGGGTCGGCCGTCACTGGAGCCTGGCCTTCGAGCCGGGAGGGAACCGACTCATCGCCTGCGGCGACCACGATTCCGTGGAAATCTGGGATCTGGACTGCGTGCAGGACAGACAGACCTGGAGGGCCGCCCTTGGACCCACTCCGGACAGCATCCCCTCCTGGTCGCCTCAATCGATGACCGCGGCGAGATCCGAATCCGGCGAGACCCGGTTCTTCACCTGGAGTTTCGACGAAAGCAAGTTTGTATCGAACCACGCCGTCAAGGCGACCGACGTAGGGGGAGTCGTCGTATCACCGGACCGGACCATGGCGGCCCTCAAGGTCCCAAACGACCAGCCTCCGATCCGCCTCGTCAAGCTCGACGGCTCGCCCCCCCCTCCCCCGCTTCAATTCAAGCCCGAACCGGACCGGGGCGGGAAGTTCGAGCTTCACGGGATGACGTTCTCCCCAGACAGCACTCGGGTCGCGATCTCCTATAACCTCAACGGTAAGGAATGGGCCGGCGTCTGGACCATCGCCGACGGTTTGCCGATTGCCTCGTCTCCGAGGGTCTCGATCCTCGGCGCCACACCGGAATTCTCACCCAACGGCGAGAGTCTGGCGATGGCGAGCCCCCTGGCTCTCTGGATCTGGGACCTGAAGACGAGCAACCTGGACAAGTATTCCTCGCCCGATCTTGGCTGGCCCGCCGCTCTGGCATGGACTCGGGACGGGCGAACGATCGCCGTCGGTTACAGGCCGGGCTCGATCGTCGTCTGTGATCGAGACGCTCCACACGCCGCGCCGGTGATCCTCAACGCGACCCCCCAGATCCGTTCCCTGGATTTTTCCCCCGACGGCCGGCTGCTGGCCTGCGCTCTGCAAAACGGCTCCACGATGCTCATGGACGTCGCCACGGGCCGTCCCATCCTGACCCTGCCCGGATCGGCTCGGCACCCCTCGGAATCAACCAGGGTTCGATTCTCCCCCGACGGTTCCTCCCTGTTACGCCTGAATTACGACCCCCAGACTCCCGTTCTCGTCGCCTGGCCGAGCGGGTCGACGGCGGAAAGCGCGATTCGACGGTTGCCGAAATGAGCCAGGCGGCGGACCGTCGCGTCGGAGGTCGGGTCGCGGAAGCCGATCCTTCCAGCGGAATGAAAACCTCAATCGCTTTCTCAAAACCGCCTCCCAAGGAACATATTTGAGTTAGAGACCGTGACGCCTTCAACGCTCTTTGGCAATGCAAACATGTCGAATGCTCCTTGTGGAGCGAAGCGAAAAGCGCGCGAACGAACCCACGGGATTCGCCCGCAAGCTAATCTCGTTCAACGACTTAAGCCCAACACTCGGACTGGCTCCGTTTGTCGTCGAACCCAATCGACGACGCGTCAGCCCCGGGGTCGTGTTCGGAGTGTCGACTGCGTCGTGGGAACGAACGGCCGTCGCGGACTGATCGCGACGATCCGCCGGATCCTCAAGAACGTTCCATGAAGCCTGTCCGCAGGAGGCTTTTGGTCGTCCAGGCTTCGGAACGAGTCGATGGATTCGCCGAGGAGTTCGGAGAGGTCGGTACGCCGTCCTGACGGCGAGCAACGGCCTTGACGCGACTCGCGATCGTTCCGGTGGCATCAATCGCGAGGATCGCCCGGCCCTCACTTTCGAGGGGTGCCTGATGGGTGAGGGTTTGGACCAGACGGGCCGAGGTCGAATCGAACGTTCGTCGCGGCGGGCTTTGACGGCCGCCGTGGTGTTCCTGCTCGTCTGGAACGTCTTCCAGGGGTGGCGGGCGACGCTCCCCATGAAGGCTGGGCACGACGCCTTCATCAGCCGGCAGATCGGCAGGACGGCCCTCAACCACTACCTGCTGGGACCAGGGACGACGCGACTCGCCAACGTCACAGCGATTCGGCGGGACGGCGGGCTGATCTTGCATCGGTCTTACGGACCGGCCGCGTCGTGGGTCGTCGCCCTGGGGATGGCCGCGGGACTGCCCTACGATGGAGCCGTCAGGCTCCCCGTTCTGGTCTCGATGAACTTCTTCCTCATCGGGGTCGGCCTGCTCGCGAGGAGGCTGGCGGGCGACCGGGCGGGGCTCGCCGCGATGGTGGTCGCCGGGCTGACGCCGGTTGTCCTGTTCCGCTATTCGCTTCTCTGCGTGTTCGAGAACCTGGGCCTGGGGCCGTTCATGCTGGCTCTGGGGATTGGGCTCGATACCAGGTCGCGATGGCGGACGGTGACGGTGGGGGCGGCGGGCACGCTCGCGGTGATGTTCTCGTGGATCTTCCTCGGCGTGCTGGCTCCCTGGCTAGGCTGGCGGACGATCCGCGGCCGGCGGTTCGACCTCCTGGCTGCGACGCTGGCGGTGACGACCATCCCCTTCATCGTCTACCTGGGGACGCTCCAGGCGGCCACGGGAGACGCGCTCGGGGATGTGCGACAGTTCGTGCACCACATCGGCGAACGCTCCTCCTGGTCGACCCTGAAACAGAACGACACAACCGTCCTCACGCCATGGTCCATGGCCTGCCTGAACGGCGTGCGGCTGGTCCGCAATGTCGGACGGATTCCTCTGGCGGCAGCTTTGCTCTCAGCGGCGGTCCTGGTCCGCAGGCGGCGATTCAAGGCTCTCGCCTGGTGTCTAGGCCTGCTGGTGCTCGCCCTGCCGCTGAACTTCGCCCCCAACCTCGCCTTCCTGCACGACTTCTTCGTCCTGCTTTACGTCCCCTCATTCGCCCTGGCGGCGGGAATGGCCGTCGAGCCGATCGCGGCGCGGCTTTCGGCTCGGGCTGCCGTTGGAATCCTCGCGGCCGTCCTGGCGGCGTTCGTGATCGTGGATCTGACGCCCGCGGCGCGGATCCTCCGATCGTCGAGCGAGGACCGGCGTCAGGACGCGATCGCTCGGGAGTTGGGTCGAACCATCGGACCGGACGACCTCATCGTCGCCGATCCCTCGGTCTGCTCGTTCGCCCCCGACCGTTTCTCACCGGTGAACGACTCCCGCGAGCAGCCCCCCCTCCCCTTCTACGCAGGTCGGATCTGCCAGACCGTCCTCGTAGCGCAGACTCCGGACGACGCCGTCCGCCTGGCTGAAAGCCCGGAGCTTGGAGCCGGCCGCGAGGTCTTCATCCTCAACTGCGGCAAGACCGCCTGGGACCTCCCGAGCGACTTCCGCGACTGCCGTCCCGAGTCTCCCATCGCCCGTTATCAGCTTTGGCGAGTCTCTGAACTCCAAACGGCCACGAACCGAGTTGGGACGGTCCGCTGAGGCTCGGCGGACTCACTTCGGGAAAACCTGGGCGGCCGTCTTGAGGAACAGGTCGCGAGCCGCCCATTGATCGCCACTGGTGCACTGGACCATGAAAACGGCCACCATGCCGGTCTTGGGATCGACCGACAGGTCCGTTCCATAAGCCCCGTCGTGGCCGAACATGCCGTTGCGAAGGTGATAACCCAGGCTGTAGTTCACCTTGGTCGTCCCCGTCTGTTCCTTCCGCAGTTCGTTCATCGCCTCGTGCGAGAGGTATCGCCGGCCGTCGAGTTCGCCGTCGTTGGCGAGCATCAGGCCGTATCGGAGGATGTCGTGCGTCGTGGAGAAGAGGCCGCCGCCGGCCTCGGGATAGCGATGCTCCCGATCGCTCAACGGTTTCGTCAGAAAGCCGATGCCGCCGCGAGCGTAGCCCGTTTTATCCTTGCTCGGGCCGTAGGCGCCCACGAGCCTGGCGACCTGCTGCTCGCTCGGCCAGAAGGTCGTCTCCGACATGCCCAGCGGATCGAAGAAGCGAGCTTGCAGGAATTGCTCATAGGGCATGCCGCCGACGATCTCGACAATGCGTGCGGCGATATTCATGCCTTGATTGCCGTAGGCGTACTTGTCGCCGGGCTGCCACTGGAGCGGCCCTGTGACGGAACTCAGAGCCCTCGCCTGCAAGGGAGTCCGGTCCGACCCGATCGCCTGTTGAAGCTCTGACATCCCCGTGAGGCCGCTCGTGTGGCTGAGGATGTGCCGGATGGTTACCGGGCGCACCGGCGGTTTCAGGAGGACGTGGGAGGGGTCTTTCTCCTCGACGACCATCCACCTGCCGAGTTGCGGGATGAACTTGCTGACCGGGTCGTCCAGGCTGACCTTGCCTTCGTCCACGAGCATCATGATGGACGCCCCGGCGAACATCTTCGTCATTGAGGCGACCCAGAAGACGTCGTCCTCACGGATCGGCCGCTTCGCCTCCACATCGGAGTAACCCATCAGATTCCGATAATGGATTCTTCCCGTCCTGTCCGCGACGACCCCGATGGCTCCCGCCAGCTTGTACTGGTCGAAGTACGGCTGCAGGGCCGCCGCAATCTCAGGACTGGCGGGAGGCTCGCCGTCGGCGGCGGCTGCTGCGAACATCGTCACGCCCAGAGCGAAGGCGACGAGGCTGGCATTCATATCGAGGGCACCTTTGATGCGATCCCAGCGGCTCAGTACGTCCGACCGATCTTCTCGACGATGGCGCGCTTCAGCTCCAGGGGGTCGACGCCGCCGCTCTTGCGATAGACGACCTCGCCGCCGGGGGCGATGACCAGAGTGTAGGGGACGGGGCCGGGCCACTTGGGGTCGAGCGCCTCGGCGAAGGCGTCGCGATCGGCCGAATCGAGGATGTAGTTGAGCGAGGAGACATGCTTCTCCTTCAGCGTCGCCAGGGCTTCGGCCTTCTTCGCGGGGTCGTCCAGGCTGATGGTGATCAACTGGAACGGCCGCTTGCGGTACATCCGGTTCATCGTCACGAACTCGGGAAGCTCCTGAACGCAGGGGCCGCACCAAGTCGCCCAGACGTTGACCACGGTGTACTTGTCGGTCTCGTTCTTGGCCAGTTTGGCGACGCCCTGGAGCGAGATCGGCTCGATCGCGACGGGCTCGGCGTCCCACTTCTCCAGCGACTTCACGGCGTCGGCCTGCTTCTCCGCCCACTTGGTCGAGCAACCGAAGACGCGGGTCGTGGAACGCTCAACCGTCTTGCCTGCCAGGACGGCCTGCAGGGCGTCGAGCGCGTCGTGCGACTTGATCGCCTTCACCTCGCCGTCGTCGAACCGGCCCTGATAGCGGAGCTTCCGATCAGCGTCGAAGATGAAGACGTGAGGCGTGGCGAGCGCCCCGTAGGCCTTCGAGGTCGCCTGCGTGTCGCCGTCGTATAGGTAGGGGTAGGCATACTTATGATCGCGAGCCCGGATCTTCATGTCCTCGAGCGAATCGCCGAGGTCCGTGTAGCCCAGCTCGTCGAGCCGAACCGCCTTGGCGTCGTTGGGTGAAATAGCCACCAGCGCGACGCCCTTATCCTTGTAGTCGTCGTGAAGCTTGGCGAGGCGGGCCTCGTAGGCCTGGGCCGTCGGGCAGTGGTTGCACGTGAAGACGACCACGAGCGCCCTGGCCGAGCCGTAATCCTGCAGCGTGTGGTTCCGACCGTCGACGCCCGGCAGGTTGAAGTCCGGGGCGGGCGCGCCGATGTCGAGAGGTTTCAGGCCAGGCGGATCGGCGACAACGGCTCTCCCGGCGAATGACAGGGCGAGGAGCGCGAGGGCGATCGAAGCAGGCGTCGTTCTCATGGCGGGTCGCTCCCAAGGCGTCGGTCGATTTCGCATCCGATGATTCTCGGTAGTCTGACCGAGCCGACTCGCGCTGGCAAGCCTCCGCGTCCCAGGGTCGACGCCCTCGAATCAGGGGAACGGCCGAGGATACGGCACCGGAAACGGGTAGTTCCAGGGAATCGCGTACCATGTCGGGGGCGCGAACCGCACGGTCGACGGCTGTTCGATCGGCGCAAGGCGGCGTGTGAACGGCTCGCGGGCGACGACGTCCCGGACGGAAGGGGCGGCGTTCAGGAACAGGCCCTCGGCCGCGGCGGCGGCGAGAAGCTCACGATGGATCACCGCCCCGACCTTGCGAGTATCCGTCGGCCCCTCCTCGTGCGAGAGATCGACGTCGCGGACCACAACCTCGTAGTGCGGAAAAGTCGAGCGCATCATGGCAATCCACTGGTCGACCGCCGGCGTGTAATCGCCCTTCCGAAGGTCGTACGACTGGTAGCGGAAGGTGGCGACAGGAGAGGCGCGATCGTACCAGGCGACGACCTTGAAGTCGACGTGGGGTTCCTCAGGCGCAGCGGCCGTGAAGGCCGCCGCCAGTAGGGTGAGGACCAGGTCGCGGGATCGGCTCATGAACGGGGATCTCCATCGGGCCGGCGTCGACCCTCTACCCCATCGTAGCCGATCCCGAGATCGATCAGGTACCGGGAGCGGTCTCAACCCGAGGAGTCGGATCGACGACGGGGCGGGCGAAGACCTTGAGGCCCCGCTTGATGGTGTGCAGCACCGGCTTGGTCGCGTAGCAGCCGTATGAGCATCCCCGAGTACAGGCGATCGTCTGGCTCCGGACCGCGCGGGCATGCTCGCCCGTCCAAATCTCACGAGCGGTTTGCCGTGTCAGATCGCCGATCGGCTCGAAGTAGTGGCAGTGCGACACAATGCCTTGCGGGTTGATCGAGAAGGCTCGCAACCCAATCCGGCAGACCTCCACCTCTGGACTGGGCGGGCGTCGACGGAAGTGATCGGGCATGCTCAGCAGCTTATGATTCGAGGTCTCGATCGGCGCTCCAGCCTTCTGCATCTCGAGGAGTTCGCTCACGATGCCCTCCAACTCGTCGCTGTCGTCCATCGTCGGCCAGAGTTCCCCCCGAGTCTCCTCAGTCCACTCGCGAACAGGCTCGAAGTCGATCGAGGTCGCCCCTTGAGCTGCGGCCCAATCGACCATTGCAGGAGCGGTTCGATAGTTGCGGGCGTTGAGGGTCGCCTTGATCCGGATCGGGAACGAACGGCGGCGCTCCTCGCGAAACTCCCGGAGGTTGTGGATACCGACTTCAATCGCCTCCAGCGATCCCGGGTGCCCTCGGAGCCGATCGTGCAGCTCAGCCGTCGGTCCGTCCACGGAAATCGTGACGAGGATCGGCCCCGCCTTCACAAACCGATCAACCACACGACGATTGACGAACGCCGACCCGTTGGTCATGACCCCGAAATCGACCCCCAGGCGATCGCAATGCTCCAGGAGGTCCAGGAACCCACGCTTCACAAAGGGTTCCCCGCCCACGAACTGGACACGGTAACGACCGAGATACTCTCGAAGGCCGTCGAGTCCGGCCTTCCACTGTTCCACGGTCATCTCCGCCTCGGGCTGCATCCTCCAACACGCGCACTGCAGGCACTTGTAATTGCAGCGATTCGTGACCGAAGCTCCGATCAGCGCCGGACGGGTGAGGTCGATCCCGGTCGACAGATAAAGGGCCTCCGGGAGGATCGTCGCCAGGTGCCTTCTCCCCATCCGCGCAAGCAGCGGAAGATCCTTGAGATTCATGGCCTGCCTGAGTGATCGAAGGTGGTTGAGTCAAGGATCGATGGACTGCCGCCGATCCTCAAACCCATGTTTCCACGCACCATCGAAACTCGGCAAGCTGCATTCGTAGATGGCCATACTAAAGATCGTTGATTGATCAGGCGACCCCGCCTACGATGACCCGAAACGCCGACGCCAGGGCCGGCGGCACGCCAGTCGCAGCCTTGAAATGCCGCAGCGCGATCCGACGAGCGTTGCCGAAAAACAACGCCGTGTGAGAACCGTCCGTTTCGGAATTCAGCGAGAGGAGACGATCAGTAGTGACGTGGATTCTCGCCGAGGTCGATGATGCTGCACGCCTGGATCACGTCGAGTCCAAGGGCTTCGGCGTGCGCGACGAGTTCGGGCGACTCCGATCCGGGGTTGAGCCAGACCTCGCCAACGTCCGCCAGCTTGATCTGGTCGAGAACGCGGATGCCGACCTGGGGCGGAACATAGAGCGAGACCCGGTCGAGCCGGCCGCCAGGGATCGAGGCCAGATCGGGATAGGCGCGAAGGCCCTCGACCTCGTCGAGCGTCGGGTTGACCGGAAAAACCTCCCAGCCCTGGGCGACGAACGCGCGCACGGCCTTGTTGCCGAACTTTGAACGATCGCGACTGGCGCCGACGACGGCGATCCTGGGGCGGGGTTCGGACATCGAGAGGGCTCCTGAAAAGAGCGAGGCGGGCGAAGTCGGTGCGACCGTCTCCGCCCGCCTCGTGGGATTATACGCGGGTCGATCCCCAGTTCAGCGATCGAGCCCCAGTTCTGGCATCATCGCGACGACGCCCTCGCGGCGGATCAGTTCCAACCTCCCCAACGCCAGACGAATGGTTCCGGCGCGGGCAGGGTCGATCGCCTTCAACAGCGGCGCCGCGGCCTCCAGGAGGATCGAACCTGAGGCGGGCGTACGAACCAGCCCTTTGCGGTCGTCGTCCGAGGATTGCTCCAGAATCTCCTCGATGACCGACTTCGCCTTGGGGACGGCGCGGACGTCGTATTCAGTGATCTTGGCCAGGCCGGCGGCATGCGTGACAGCGTCGTGGAAGCCGCCGAGGCGGTCGATCAGTCCCAGTTCCAGGGCCTGCTTGCCCGTGTAGACGCGGCCGCCGGCGAGATCGTCGATCGGCTTCTTGAGCTTGCCGCCTCGGATGGCGACGACGTGTCCCTTGAACTCGCCGTAGATTTCGTTCATATAATCTTGCATCTTCTGCCGCTCCGCGGGCGTGAAGAGATCGCCGGTGGAGAGCATGCCGGCGTTCTGGCCGCGGCGGTAAGGCTTGAACGTCACCCCGAGCCGATCGAAGAGGCCGTTGACCGCAACCTTACCGCTGACAACGCCGATGGAGCCCGTGATCGTGGTCTCGTCGGCGAAAACGGCGTCAGTGCCGCAGGCCACATAGTAGCCGCCGCTGCCGGCGACGTTCCCCATCGAAACGACCAGGGTTTTTTTCGCCTTCACGCGACGGGTGGCGTCGAGGATGATCTCGCTGGCCAGGGCCGAGCCACCCGGCGAATCCACCCGCAGGACGACCGCCTTGATGGCGTCGTCGTTGGCCGCATCATCGAGGGCGCGGCGAATCGAGACGCCGGCGGCCTCGCCGTCCTGGAAGACGGACATGCCCCCCGACTTCTCCAGCACGATCGGCCCGTCGACGTAGACCACGCCCACAGCAGGCTTCTGCTTGTCGACCTTCGAAGCCGCCATCACCTCGCCGAGGAACCTGAAGATCCCAAACGGGTTCGTCGCGTCGAGCTTGGGCTCCTCCTTCTTGCCGTACTTGCGGTCGATCACGACGTCGCCGCCGTACGTCTTCTTGAGGTACGCCTCCAGGTCCTGGCGATGCTCGACGGCGTCGATCACGCCGAGCGCCCTGGCCTTCTCCGCCGTGTGCGGGCCGCTGTCGATCCAGGCCTTGACCAACTCAGGATCGACCTTCCGGCTGGCGGCGACCCGGGCGACCATCGTGTCGAAGAGGCTGTCGAGCAGCCAGTTCTGCATCGCGTCGGCCTCCTTGCTAGGGCCGTCGCGCATGAACATCTCGGCGGCGCTCTTGTAATCCCCGCAGGTGAGGAAGTCGGGCCGGACGCCGACCTTTTCGAGCAGGTTGCGGATGTAGGGCGATTCGCCGTAGAGTCCGGTGATCCAGAGGTCGCCCGTCGGGACGACGCTCACCCGCGAAGCCGCACTCATGAGGACGTAATGGCTCAGGCTCCCGACCTGATCCGCATGGGCGATCACCGGCTTGCCCGCGGCCTTCACACGCTCAAACGCCGCGCGGATCTCAGCCACCTGGGAGGAACCAACGGTAGGACTCTCAACCAGAACGACGACCGCCTTGACCGCCGGATCCTTGGCCGCCTTGTCGAGCCGCTCGATGAGGGGCCAAAGCGGCGTCGAGGTCTCGCCGCCGAGGTTCAGGACCTCGTCGCGGGGCGTCTCCTGAATCGTGCCGGAGAGCCGAAAGACAGCGACTCGGGCCTTGGGCGGTTCCGGTTTCTTCTCAGGCTCGGCGGGTTTCGACTCGCCCGCCGGCTTCTCCTGAGCGGCGGCCTTGCCGATCCATGGTCCGGCGGCGACCGCAGCGGCGAGCCCGAAGGCCAAGGCCAGGCGGACTCGATATCCGATGTTCGTCATGGGTGATCGTCCTCGATGAATTCGCGCGTCATGCTCAGCTTCCATGCACCCGAACGTCGACCGGCCCGCGGACGCGCCGCGACGCGGGAGGTCGATCGGGTATTCGACGCAGGCCGCCGGTTCTTGAGCCGACCGCCGAGCCACATGGTAGGGGCTGCTCGCGAGCGAGGCAATCCAGCGGCGCGTCAGTCGAAGAGCCGGAGTTGCTCATCGGGTTTCGTCGGCCGGCGAAATGCACCGGCCGAGACCGGCCACGGCGTCACGTTGAGGTCGAGCCGGCGGCAGGTCGTCTTGAAGAGTCGGGCGATGACGTCGGCGATCGGGCCTTCGCCCCGCATACGCTCGCCGAAACGGGAGTCGTAGAGCTTGCCGCCGTGCATCGAGCGGATTCGATCGAGCACCTTGTCCTTCGCATCGGGGTGGTGCCGTTCGAGCCAGTCGGTGAACAGCGGAGCCACGGCCATTGGCAGGCGAACGGCGACGTACCCGGCGAAGCGAGCCCCGGCCTTCGCGGCGGCCTCGAGGATCGCCGGCATCTCATGATCGGTCAGCCCGGGGATCACAGGCGCGACGAGGACCCCCGTCGGAACGCCGGCCTCCGAGAGCGCCCGGATCGCCGCCAGCCTTCCGGCGGGACGACTGGTGCGCGGCTCCAAATCAGCGGCCATCGCCGGATTCAACGTCGTGATCGAGAGGAACACTCCCGCCGCCCGGTCCCGGGCCAAATCGGCGAGCACCTCCATGTCGCGAACCACGAGTCGGTTCTTGGTCACGATCGTCACCGCCTGGCGATACTCGGCCATGACTTCCAGGCAGCCTCGGGTGAGGCGGAGCTTTCGCTCGATGGGCTGATAGGGGTCGGTGACGCCGCTCATCGCCAGAACGCGGGGTCGCCATTTCGGAGATTCGAGCGCCGCCCTCAGCAATGCCGGGGCGTCGCGTTTGACCATGATCTTGGTCTCAAAATCCAGACCGGCGGACATGCCGAGATACTCATGCGTCGGCCGGGCGTAGCAGTAGATGCAGCCGTGTTCGCAGCCGCGATACGGGTTGACGCTGGCGTCGAAACCGACGTCTGGACTCTGGTTCTCGGCGATGATCGAGCGGGAACGGTCGTCGAGAAACTCAGTCTCGGGACGGCGCAGCCCCTCCAGGTACTCGGCGTCATCCTGAACGGTCTCCAGCTCGATCTCGCTGTGAAGGGGATCGAAGCGGTTCGGGGGGTTGTAGCCGGCCCCGCGGCCCTTCGGTGGGATGCGTTCGCCGCTCATAGCTGCACCTCGCGATCAATCCGACGCTCCGGGAATCCTTTCGACGACGCGCCTTCCTCCCCCGGCGAGGCGAGTCTACCACGCCCTGAATCAGTGTACAACTGAATAGACAAAGAAAGCTGACAAGCCGTTGAAAGCGAGGTCGCGAAACGAGAACGACCCTGGCGCGTCGGGGAGACGAGCCAGGGTCGTTGGTCGGATCCTTGGGTTCGGTTTTACAAGCTCAACGCTTGGCCTTGCCTCGGGCGGGAGCGGATCGAGCGGCTTCCGATCGCTCGGCGTCGGCGATGGCGTTTTGCTCGGACTGGGATTCAGAGAGAGCGTCGGCGCTGATGGGAGGAGCCGAGTTCGGGTCCTTCAGATAGCTCGGGGCCTCTTCGCCGCCGCAGCCGGCGAAGAGAACCACGATGGAGGCCAGCAGCACGACGACAGTCAGGGCGTTCGTACGGTTCATTGGGCGTTCTTCGGTTCTAGATCCAGAGGGTATCTCGACGGGTTCAGAACTCGTCGGAGCTGAGGACTTCCTGGTCGTCGATGACGGCCAGCTTCCGGAAGGCCGTGGGATTGACCGAGAACTTGATGAAGTGGACCGAGCCGTCGCCCATGAGAGCGTTCAGGCCGCCGGGGTGCGGGCCGCCGAACTGGTGCCGCCAGAGGGTGGAGCCGGTGTTGGGCGAGGTCGGAGTGTTGCAAACGCCGTTGAGGTACGGAGCCTGGTTGTCCGGCAGCGGGAAGAAGTGCCAGCGGATGCAGTCCTCGTCCCAGCCGCTGTTCTGCCAGGCTTCGTTGTCGCCGCCGTCGGTCCCCTGCGCCTTCTCGGGGAGACTCTTCTCGGCGAAGACGATCGAATTCGAGGTACCGTCCTTGAAGTCGCCCCAGTAGCGCTTTGCGCCGAGGCCGGACCAGACGATGGCGCCGCGGTAGCCGGGCTTGTTGCCCCGGTTGATTTCCCCGTTGTCGTACAGGCGGATGCCCAGCTCAGGAGACATGCCGTTCGGGGCGGCCGGGATGAACGCGGTGCCCGAGCAGCCGAAGTAGGGCCCCTGACGGAAGCCGGCGCAGCCGGCGTAGTCGTTCATGGCGCGGGCTGTCGTCGGGTTGGTCCCATAGCGGGCGTTGGTCCGGCGCGAGGGGCAGTAGAACCCCGGGACGGCCGTCGCGGCGACCTGGGTCGCGAGGGCCGCGTTGGGAGCCGCCGCCTGCTCGGTCGGCGTGGCCGTCAGGTTGGCCAGGTTGTAGAGGCTCTGCTGCTCCATGTAGGGCAGGATCTTAAAGAACTGATTCCAGCCTCTCGCCGTCGTCGCGTTGCAGCAGACGTCGGTGCCGGTCTTGGTGTAGTTGGCGAGGTCCGCGGGCGTCGAGGGGTCGCCGTCGTACGGGCCCTGGGGAAGGTGGCCGTTGGCGCTCTCGAAATTAGCGACGCCCAGGCCCATCTGTTTCAGGTTGTTCGTGCATTGCGCACGGCGGGCGGCTTCGCGGGCGGACTGGACGGCGGGCAGGAGCAAGGCGATCAAGACGGCGATGATCGCGATGACGACGAGCAGTTCGATGAGGGTGAACCCGTTGCGGTTCGACCCGGAGGGGCGAGGCGAAGACACTATCTCGTACTCCCATGTCTCGGCCTGGACGCAAGGTCCAACAAAGGACCAAGCGCCCAGGTGGCAGGCGTCGGTAAGACGGAGATAGAGATAGCACAAGCCTGTTAAGGCCAGATGGACGATCGATGAAGAGAGGCGACGTGTTCGATGAAACGTCGTCACGACCCGGCCGCGACAGCCCACTCGGTCTCTTCGGCCTGCCCCCGGCGACGTTCGACCACCGTGGAGACCGCCAGGGAAATTGTTGCGAAGCAGGCCATCGTCAGGGCCATCGCCCGGGGCGTGCCGTCGCTGGCCAATCCGACCGCCGCACCGGCCGCCGCGCCGACCGCGAACTGCAAGGCCCCCAGCAAGGCCGAGGCCACCCCGGCGTGGTCGGGAAACGGGGCCATCACCGCCGCCGTGGCGTTCGGCAGGATCAGGCCGATCATCGACAGCGACAAGAAGATCGTCGCCAGGAAGATCGAGAACCCGCCGACGCCGGTCCAGGCGAGGCTCGCCATCAAGACGGCCGCAACCGCATTGACTCTCGAAGCACCTCGCAGGATGCCGTGGGTGTCAAAATACCGCGAGAGGCGACGATTGACCTGCGCCGCGCCGATCAGACCGATCGCGTTGCCCGCGAACACGACGTTGAACGCCGTCTGCGAGAGCTGGAAGTGCTTCAGGAACATCGACGGCGCCGCGGTGACGTACGCAAAGATCATCCCCAGCGCCAGGCTGGAGGGAATCGCGTAGCCAAGGAAGCGTCGATCGGTGAAGACCTCGACATAGCGAGGGGCGATCGAGACCGCTGGCTCACGATCACGGCGGTCGTCCGCCAGGGTCTCGGGCATATCGAGAAGGACCCCCGCCCCGCAGACGCAGGCGAAGAGCGCCAGCGACCAGAAGATCGCCGGCCAACCGCCGAACACCATGACCCACGCACCGAGCGAGGGAGAAATGATCGGCGCGACGCCGATCACCAGCATGAGCATGGAGTAGACCCGAGCCGAATCGCCCTCCTCATAGACGTCGCGAACCACCGCGCGGGCGACGACCATCCCCGTCGCGCCGGCCAGTCCCATGATGAACCGAGCGGCGATCAGAGCCTCGATCGACCGCGTGAAGGCGCAGACGACCGACGCCGCCGCGAACGCCGCAGCGCCGAACAGGAGTGGCTTGCGTCGCCCGATACGGTCGGAGATCGGCCCGCAAATAAGCTGGCCGATCGCCAGGCCGGCGAGGAACAAAGAGAGAGTCAACTCGACCCGCCCGCCGCCGGCGTGCAGGTCGCGGCCGATCTCCGGGAAGGCCGGCAGGTACATGTCGATCCCGAGCGGCCCGAAGGCGTCCAGCAGACCGAGCAAGATCAGAAAGCGAAGGCCGAGGCCGGCCCCCTTGGAGTCGAGGCGGTTCGGCGTCTCGTCGTGAGTCATCAGGAGAACAATTCCGGCGGGGTTCAGAGAGCCGAGGGAGGAGGATCGGCGTGGGATTTCATGGGGTTGATGAATGAATCGTAGAGCGTAAGGCAAGAGGCTGCGTGATCATCGCCGGCGCGGAGGCCGTCGGGAACGTGTCCCGGGCGAGCCGAGGATCGATCGAAGGGCCGCACTCTCGTCCGCGGATAGTTCCGCCCATCCTCCCGGCTCCAGCCCTTCCAGCGTGACGCCGCCGATCGCCCATCGGACGAGCCGCAAGGTCGGGAAGCCAACGGCGGCGGTCATCCGCCTGACCTGACGATTCCGGCCCTCGCGAAGCGTCAAGCGGATCCAGGCGGTCGGGACGTTCTTACGAAACCGGATCGGCACGGGACGTTCGGGAAGTTCAGGGGGCTCGGGGAGTAGTTCCACCTCGGCCGGTCTGGTCAGGCCGTCGGCGAGCGTGACGCCGCTGCGGAGAGCTTCGAGCGCCGGTTCGTCTGGGACTCGCTCGACCTGAACGAGATACGTCTTGGGATGCTCAAAACGAGGATCGGTCAGCCTGTGGGCGAGCGAGCCGTCATCGGTCAGAAGCAGCAGCCCCTCGCTGTCGCGATCCAGGCGCCCCGCGGCGTAAACGTTGGGGATGGAAACGAAGTCCGCGAGCGTGGCCCGTCCCAGGTCGTCGGTGAACTGGCAGAGGACGTCGTAAGGCTTGAACAGCTTCAAAGTTCGAGACATTGATGTCGTTCCCGCTGCGAGGCTCCCTCCGGCGCGACATTTGCAGCCCTTGGCAACCTCGGGAATCCCAATGTATAGTCGGTCGCCGCCGACCACCCACCCTTTCTGCGACGGAATCACGGACGCCGTCGCGTGGCCAGTCATCTCATCGAGGACGCCGTTGACTCCCTCGTTCGACCGCGCCAATGCCCGACCCATCCGTCACCTCGCCTTCCGACTGATGCTGGCAGTCTGCATCGCTGGTGCCGTTTTGCTCACATCGGGCTGCGAGTATTTCACGTCGGAGCGGCTGGCTAACCTCAAGCCCGGCAAGCCCGAAGATGCGGCCTCGAGAGTCGGTCCAGATCCACTTGCGACCGGCCCCCTCGGACAGAAGGCCGATCTAGTCGATCCTGTCACCGGCGAAGCGGCGCGACTCTCCCCGGCCGAGGTCGTGGCGATGCTGGAGCGGATCATCCGCGGCAACCAGCTTGAATTGGACGACCTGGCTCCGCGGCTCGAAGATCAAGCGGAGAGCGAGGCAGCCCGCGACGTTTTCCAGCACCTGGACGACCTGGCGAAGAGCCTCGAACGCGAAAAGAAGAAGGCGCAGGCCGAGGGTCAACAAGACCGCGTCGCCGAAATCGAACGCCAGGCCAAAGGTCTGGAGGAGCCCTGGAAGCTCGCGCGTGAACGGCTCGACCTGGACCTCCGTACGCGGATGCTGGCCCTGGAGCGGGTCAACATCCTCCGGAGCGTCCTAGACCATGACCGTCGGCGCCTAAAAGCCGTTCTGGCCACGGGCGATCTGAGCCGATTTCTCGACGAGCCCGCAACCGAGGCGTCCCCGACGCCCGCCGCGCCGGGAACGCCCTCGCCCGCTGACGGAGCAACCGCGATCCCACCAGACGCCGCGCCGGCCGCCGCTCCCGCATCGACCGAGCCATCGACCGACGCGCCCGCCCCGGCGCAGCCCGCCCCCGCGCCGGCTGCCGCGCCCCCCGTGGTTCAGATCCCGATCGTCCCCGGCCAGCCTCTTGTTCCCAAGGCGGTCGACGCCAAGCAGGCCGCGAAGGACGAGGCGAAGGCCAAGGACGCAACAGCCAAGTCCGACGCCGAAAAGAGAGCCGAGACGCCCGCCGCCGAAGCCGAGAAGAAGGCCGCCCTCCCTCCCAGCAAGGAGTTGATCTCGGCCAAACAGGATCTCCGGGCCAAGAGCACGACCGTCCAGAAGCTCCAGGAACGGACGATGACGCTGGACGCGCGGGTGCAGAGTCTCGCCCGATCGCTGGAACTCATTCGCGAACTGGTGCAGCTCTCACGCGAGAGCGTCGAGAACGCGACCAAAACGCGAGACTTCCTCCAGGCCGAGATGCAGTCGGGACGCCCATCGGCCGCTCTCCAGGCGTGGACCCATGACGGCACCGACGCCATGGGCGAGATGAACCGCCGGATTCTCACGGCTTCCGAAGACGTCAAGCGACTGCAGGCCCGGCTCGACGAGATGGTCGAAGAACGGGCGATGGTCGCCGACGCCCTCCAGAAGACGAGTCTTCGCGCCCAATCGGCCAAGGAGGGGTTGGAAAAGACCCAGGAGAAGGTGGAAGCCCTGGAAAGCCCCTTCTCCTCGCACAACATCCGGTCCTGGCTTTGGATGCACGGGCCGTCGGTCGTGGGGACGCTCGTCATCATGTCCCTGCTCTACCTGCTTGTGAGCCGCTACTCTCACAAGCTGGTCGAGATCTTCGCCGCGCGGGGGTTGCGCGGTTCGAAGGCCGAACGCGACAACCGGATGGAGACGCTCGTCAGCGTACTTCAAAACACCGGCAGCGCACTCGTGCTGATCGGCGGGACCTCAACCTTATTGAGTCAGGTCGGACTGCCGGTCGCTCCGCTGCTGGGCGGAGCCGCGGTAGCTGGCGTCGCGGTGGCGTTCGGCGCCCAGAATCTCATCAAGGATTTCTTCTATGGGTTTATGATCCTTCTCGAAAATCAATACAAGCTGAAGGATGTCGTCAAAATCGGCGAGCACAGCGGCCAGGTGGAGCAGATCACGCTCCGAATGACGGCCCTGCGCGACGGCGACGGCGGGCTGCACTTCCTCCCCAACGGCGCCACCACCTCAGTCATCAACATGACTCACGGCTGGTCGAGCGCCTCGTTCGCGGTCCGAATCGCCTGGGAGGAGGACGTCGATCGAGTGATCGCCATCATTCAGGAGCTCGGCAAGGAGATCCGCCAGGACCCCAAGCTCCGTCTGATGATCGTCGACGACCTGAACATGATGGGCGTCGATGCACTCACCGACAACGCCGTCGTGATCCTGTTCTCGATCAAGACGCTGCCGCTCCAGCAATGGAACGTCAAGCGAGAGTTCCTCAAGCGGCTGAAGAAGAAGTTCCAGGAGAAGAAGGTGCTTCTGCCTCCGGTCACCCCGCCGTCAACGCCTCCCGGCGGTTGATTCACTGGCTCGGCGGGGTCAGCGCCCTTTCGATCGCCTCCAGGCCTTCGACCAATCGGGGGCCGATGCGGGTCGTCAGGTTCTCGTCGAGCGCGTGGATCCGACGGTTGCGAATGGCGGGGACGTCTTGCCAGCCGGGACGATTGGTCAGGCGCTTCTGATTCTCTTCCTCGGACCTGCCCCCGCCCCCCATGAGGCCGAACGTCGCCAGGATGACCTCCGGCGCACGGACAAGGACCTGCTCGTCGCTGGGGGTGGGGTAGTTCGAGGAAACATCGGCGAAGACGTTCACGCCCCCGGCCTCCTCGATCATCTTTCCGAGGAATGTCCCGGGGCCGACGGTCATCAGCGGATCGTCGTAGAGCAAGTAGAGCACCTTCGGACGCGCTTCTCGACGATCGGCCACGCGTTTACGGACGGCCTCCAGACGCGTTTCAAACTCGGAAGCCAAACGCTCTGCGTTCTCCCCACGATCGACGACCCGGCCGACGGCCCGAATGTTGTGCACAACGTCGGCGGGCTTCTCAGCGTCGAAGGCCACGACAGTCAGCCCAAGTTGCTGCAACGGCTCAATCACCGGCTGCTGGACGCCCGCCGTCGCCAGGACAAGGTCGGGCTTGAGCGCCGTGAGCGTCTCCAGGTTCATACTCCCCGGAGCCATACCGCCAATCGAGGTTCGCGACTTCACCTCAGGGGGGTAGTCGTCCATCATCGTCACGCCTACGACGAGGTCCCCTGCACCGACGGCGAACAGGATCTCCGTGTTCGACGGAGCCAGCGAGACCACGCGTTTCGGTGGCGCGGGAATCGTCACCTGTCGCCCTGTTGAGTCGGACACACGCTTCGGCCAGCCGTCGCCCTCGACACGGACTGGGCTGAGTAGGCGCGGTTGCGTGGCGGCCTTGGGCTGGTTCGCAGTCGGCGCGGTCGGACCTCGGTTGCAGCCGGCGACGGCCAGTGCGACCGGCAACAGCGACCAGGCGATACGTCGATATCGATTCATCACTTACTTTCTCACTTCATCGCGGCGAGGTCTTGGCGCCGGGAGGATGATCGGCGAGCCGGAGACGGGATGACGGTCGACGAGGACCGGGCAGCGGTAGGCGCGAGCGAGGATCTCGGGCGTCAGAACGACCTCGGGCTCGCCGACGGCCATTACGCCCCCTTCGGAGAGCAGGGCGATCCGGTCGGCCCAGGTCGACGCCTGGTTCAGATCGTGAAGGCTCACGACGACGGCCAACCCCTCCTCTCGCGCCAGGCGGTCGACCATGTCGAGGATCTCGAACTGATAGTGCCAATCCAGATGCGCCGTGGGTTCGTCGAGCAACAGGACGCGCGGCTCCTGCGCCAGCGACTGGGCGAGCGCGACCCGCTGCCATTCGCCGGCGGAGAGGGCGTCGACGGTTCGGTCGCGCATGCCTGAGAGCCGGGTGCGATCGAGGACTCGGTCGACGACGGCCTCATCCTCGGTGGTCATGGGAAGCCACCACCCTCGATGCGCAGCGCGGCCGAGCCGGACGACCTCATCGATGGTCAACCGCGATCCCTGGGGATCGTCCTGAAGGGCGATCGCAACGCGGCGATGCGCCCAGGCGCGACCGCGCTTCCAGGCGTCCTCGCCATCGACGAGAACCTTCCCACCTCGGGGCGGCAAGATCCTGGCGATCGTTCGCAGCAAGGTCGTCTTGCCCGATCCGTTCGGCCCCAGGAGCGCCAGGACCGTGCCCGATTCAACGGTCAGGTCGACCCCCGTCAGAACGTCGGGCAACCCCCGTCCGTATCCGCAGGAAAGTCCTTCGACTCGGAGACGAGGTGCGGCGGCGGTCATCGCAGCGACCTCCGCAGGACGACGAGGAAGAAGGGACCGCCGAGAATCGCCGTCAGAACGCCCACAGGAAGTTCGATGGGCGCGGCGACGGTCCGCGCCAGGTCGTCGGCCAGGATGAGAAGGATGGCGCCCGCGAGTCCGGAAGCTGGAATCAAGTAGCGGTGCCTGGCCCCAACAAGGGCTCTCGCCAGATGAGGAGCGATCAGACCGACGAAGCCGATTACCCCCGCGACGGCCACAGCGGCGGCTGTCGCCAGGCTGGCCGCCGCCACGATCAGGCCACTGATCGACTTCAGCGGCAACCCGAGGGCCTGCGCCGGCTGCTCGCCCAGCGAGAGCGCGTCCAGAGGTCGGGCCAACGCGCAAAGTCCCAGGAAACCGACCGCGATGTAAGGGCCGCCGCCAAGCACCGCCGACCATCCTCGGCCTGCCAGACTCCCCATCATCCAGAGGACGATCCGCGCCAGATCCTCATCATGGAGCACCATCAACAACCAGACGACAGCCCCCAGGAAGCTGCTCACGGCAGAACCCGCCAGCAGCAGTGAGACGATCGGCGCAGGCCCCCACCAGGTCGTCGTCAGGTAGACGAGGCATGCCGCCGCCATCGCCCCCAGAAACCCGCCGAGGGGAATGGCTCCGAAGCCCAGGGCCCCCGCCCCTCCCGCCACCATCACGAGCGTCGCCCCTAGCGCCGAGCCGGCTGAAGCCCCGATGACGTAAGGATCCGCCAGCGGGTTTCGGAAGAGCCCCTGATAGGCCGCTCCCGCCGCTCCCAACGCCAGCCCGACGAGACTCCCCAACAGAATCCGCGGCAGCCGAAGCTCGCGAACGATCGTCGCCGTCTGCATCGAGTCTGAAGACGTTCGCCCCAGCAGAGCGTCGAAGATCTCCCCGGGCGAGAGCCAAACGGAACCCACTCCCAGGCTCAAGAGTCCCACGGCGACGAGCAACGTCAGCAGGCCCATGAGTCGGCCGGTGCGCGACTTCACGGCGCATCGCCCTCGCATGAAGCCACGTTCGCCCGAACCGGCGTCAGCCCAAGCCGAATCCTTCGTTCGGGGAGTTCAGCCATGACGCGATCCCGGTAATCAGCCGTGGACCGACCCCAGGCGGCGATCTCGGCCCTCGAACGGGCGCAACCAACGCAATAGATGGACGAGGGGTCCAATCGGCAAACGCCGATGCAGGGAGAGACCAAGGGAGACCTTTCCGCCGGGCCGGGCGACTGGTGGGATGGCGGCCGATCGCCACGCGATGAGGCCGTTTCAGATCGATCCCCCGACGGGCAGGTCTTCTGGCTCTCGGCTCCTGGCGGTCCCGGACGACCTTCCCGCCGCAACCTTCGCGGCAGTGGTCTTTCGTCCGTTCCCTGGCCGATCACAGCGGCGGCCCCGCGCCGGAATTTCACCGGCTTCCCTATTCTCCCCCGAAGCCTGACGTATCAGACCTCACGGGCACCCGTCGGGAGCGCGATCCTATTAGAATCCCCAGGGACAAGTTTATCAAGCGCACGACACTGGGAAGGTCGTCGAGCGGCTGCCCAGCCGCCGCCCTACGACTGAAGCCACCCTCCCCCTTCCTTGCGAAATCTTCACATATCGCACATCCGGGTTTCGCTCATTCCTCGCCGCCCCCTCATCGAGCGGGAGTACCTTAATTCCTGTTAGTCATCGTGATGGATTACCCAGGGCCAACGAGCCAGGATCAATGTTCAAAGTGAAGTCTCCCCGCGGGCGGATCGTCCCGCGGTGCCTCTTGGCGGCGGCGACGATCGCGATCGCGGCGCTGCAGGGATGTTCGGAGTCGGGAGAGGTTCCGACGATGAAGACCTACCCCGTCAAGGGGTCGGTCAAGCTGGCCGACGGCAAGCCTCTTGCTTCGGGCGTCGTCGTCTTCGCAGCCCCTGAAATGGGGATGGAGTTCTCGTCCCCCCTCGGCGACGACGGTTCATTCGTCCTCAGGTCTTCCTACGGCGACGGCGCGCCGGAGGGGACCTACAAGGTGCGCATCGAGCGCGACCCATCGAAGGCCGACTCCCAGGCTCGTGGCGGCCGAAAGTCCGCTGCGCCGGCCCCCTACCCCGCCAAGTACGGCGACGAGAGTTCCTCGGGGCTGACGGCGGCCGTCAAGCCCGCCGACAACGCCCTGGACCCATTCGTCCTCGTCAAGTGACCGATCCCGCCCCCGACGCCACCACGAACACGTCCGATTCGAATTACAGGGAGTATGGCTTTCATGTTTGCGTCTGAGAAGAAGTCCGCCCGATCGGCATTCACGCTGATCGAGCTGCTGGTCGTGATTGCGATCATCGCCGTGCTGATCGCCCTGCTGTTGCCGGCCGTTCAGAGCGCCCGCGAAGCCGCCCGCCGCGCCCAGTGCGTCAACAACCTCAAGCAGATCGGGCTGGCGATCCACAACTACGAGAGCGGCAACGGCGCCTTCCCGCCCGGCGGCGAATCGACCAACTACAGCCTGACGCCGACGGCGGGCACTCAGTTCGTCGATGGCGGCTGGAGCACTCTCGCCCGGGTGTTGACGTTCATTGAAGGGGGCACGATCTACAACTCCCTCAACTTCAACGTCAAGGAATACAATGAGGCGACCGGGATGAATTTCACCGGAGCCTCGACGGTCATGAACGTCTTCCTCTGCCCCTCGGCCAACCGCTCGCCGGCCGGCGGTTCGGACGGAGCCGACCCCAACGACCCGATCTCCACCAAGTACGGCCGCGGCTACGGTTACACCGACTACGGCCCGACTTGCTACACCGACATCAGCCCCACGGGCGTGGCCCTCTCCCCCACCACGGCCACTCCGTACCGTGACAAGACCACTAGGCAGGACGGCGCCCTCAAGCAGGGCAAGACGACCATCTCCGAGATCACCGACGGCACCAGCAACACGATCCTGATCGGTGAAGACGCCGGCCGCGATCCCCGCTTCATCAGCCCCTATACCGAGGGCCAGATGTACGGCGACGGCACCGCTTATCCCTCGACCTACTACGCCGGCGAACAGGGCCCGGCCGGCGGATCGGGCATGAAGCGGCGCTACTGGCGGTGGGCTGAGCCCGACAACGCCTACGGCGTCTCCGGCGCCCCGAACAATAAGTTCAAGCCGGCTTACGAGGCGACCCCCTGGCTCCAGACAGGCGCCACCGGCGGCAACAACGCCGGCGCCAACGACGAGTTGTTCTCGTTCCACTCCGGCGGCGTCAACGTCCTGATGGGCGACGGCTCGGTCCGCTTCATCAAGGACTCGATCAGCGTCGTCACGCTCCGCGGCCTGGTCACGAAGAGCGGCGGCGAAGTCATCAGCGCCGACTCCTACTGATCCTGGATAGGGTCGTCGATTCCTCTCCACCGCGCTGACAACGCCCCGGCGGCCTCGTCACTCGACGACCGACCGGGGCTCTTTCATGCGCGTTCGGCGCTCATTTCTCGAAGAGCGGGTCGAGTTGCACAACCTTCGCCGAGTCGCCGTCGTGGACCGCCATCTTGCCGCCGGGATACATGCAGCCGCCGGCGAATCGGCCGTCCTTGGAGACGGCGTAGAACGAGACGTTGAACGTCGTCTTGCCGTCGGGCCGCCGACGTTTGGGGTCGCGGATGCTGCTCTCGGCGATCCGCTTGAGCGCCTCCATGACGGCGTCCTTCGGCGCCAGCCCGCGGCGCATGTTCTCAACGACGAGATAGCTGGAGCAATGCAACAAGTTGGCCTCGCCGACTCCCGTCGAGCCGGCGGAGCCCACCTCGTTGTCCAGGTAGAGCCCTGCCCCCAGGATCGGCGAGTCACCGACGCGACCGGGAATCTTCCACGACAGGCCCGATGTGGTCGTCGTGCAGCCCAGATCGCCGTGGGTGTCGAGCACCGAGCAGTGGATAGTACCCGTGACGCGCTTCTTGATGTACTCGTCCAGGTGGGCGGCTTCGGTCTGCGGCGGCGGGACCCAGTCGTCGTTGGCGTCGCGGGTCTCCTTCCAGTGGAGCCAAATCCGCCGCGACTCGTCGGTGAGCAGGTCGACCTCGGGGAACCCGTGGGCGCGGGCGAATCGCAACGCCCCTTCACCGACGATCAGGCAATGTCGCGTCCGCTTCATGACCAGACGGGCGACGGCCGCCGGGTGCATGATGTTGCGGATCGAGGCGACCGATCCGCCGCCGTGGGTCGGCCCGTGCATCACCGCCGCATCCAGTTCGACGACGCCGTCCTCGTTGGGGAGACCGCCGAAACCGACCGAATTGTCCTTGGGGTCGGCCTCGACGATCGCGACGCCCTCAATGGCCGCGTCGAGCGGGTCGATCCCCTTCTTGACCAGTTCCACGGCCTTCTCGACGGCCCGCAGGCCGTTGCCGCTCGAAACGGCGATCGGCTTGCGGTCGCCGATCGGTTTCGGCTCGGTCGCCCCAATCGCCAGCGTGCTCAGGCTGGCTGCGGCAGTGGTCCCCATGAAATAACGGCGGTTCATCGGTCGGCGCATGCGAAGACTTCCACCTCTCAAAACCTGTCGATCCACCGTCGACGGCCGCCGCGGCTCGGCGCGCGAAAGAATGGCCGTCCGATCCCCAGCATTCTCGGGGATCGCACGGCCTGCCGCCACACTCTTTCTTTCCGCTTCGCCTACGGGTCCTAAACCCTCAGCGACGGGCCCCCGGCTTGTCGGTCGTCGCGATCGAGGAAGCCTTCGTCGGGCAGCTCATGCAGGTCTCGAACGACTCGACCGCCCCGGGCTTGGGGCTGGCGGCCACGCGGAAGCCGCGGTAAATGGTCTTGGGGGGCAGCCCGTCCTGACGAACCGTCACGGCGACGGCGCAGTTGCGGTCAGCGCCGCGGATGTCGACGTCCGTCAAAGTCACGAGTTTCTTGCTCTCGCCGAGGCCGGTGAGGGGATCCAGGTGGAAGCTCTGCGTTTTGAAGACGCACGAAGGATTCGCCGGCTTGACCTCGACCTCGCAGCCCTTCGATCCGACGTCCGAAACGACGAGCTTCAGCGCGATCGTTCGCCCCTTGGGCGTCGCCTTGGCCGGCTCGTCGGCCGTCGCCTTCCCCGTGGCTGGGACGGGAGGAACGGGGGTGTTCTTCGTTTCCTGGCCGAAGAGCGGGCCGCCGAGGACTGAGCCGGTCACGATCCCCGCTGCCAGCGCCGACGCCTTCCAGAACCTGATTCGCATGACGGCTCGACTCCATTCTCCAAGGGCCGGCCGACCCGTCCTGGGCCGTCCGTCGTCTGGTCGCCCGACCGCCCCGGCGCATCGCATCGCGCCGGCTCGATCGACCGGGCCCCGGTCGTCCTGATCGTCCGGTCGTCGTCGGTGTTGGACCAACGACTCCGGCGTCGTCGTCAGCTCATGCGTCCCAGTCGGCGAATGCGACCCGGAACTTGAGGCTCATTCGAGGTGGGCCGCAGATTACTCCGACCGCCCCGCTCCGGCAAGGCCAACCTGCAACGGGCCTGGCGCACGAACAAGGCCGGCGTCCCCCTACGATCTGCAGGGGCCGCCGGCCTCATCGGAGACTCGGGGAGAATGGGCCGTCGCTCAGTCGCGGCTGTTCGCCAGCTTGCTCAGCAGGCGGAGGATCTCAAGGTACAGCCAGACCAGGGTGACCATCAGGCCGAAGGCGCCGTACCACTCCATGTACTTGGGGGCCTCGCGGCGAGCGGCCTCTTCGATGAAGTCGAAGTCCAGCAGCAGGTTGAACGCCGCCAGGCCGACCACCAGGACGCTGAAACCGATGCCCAAAGGCGTCGCGCTCCAAACCAGCGGCATCTGGACGCCGAAAAGGCGGAGCAGCATCGTCGCCACGTAGAACAGCATCAGCGCGCCGGTCGCCATGATGACGCCGGATCTCAGCTTGTCCGTGACCCGAACCGTGCCACTGGCATAAAGGAACAGCATGACCAGTGTGGTTCCCGCCGTGAGCGAGACCGCCTGGAGGGCCACGCCCTGATAGGCGTTGCCGTACTTCATTCGCAGCCCCATCTCAACGGCCTGCGAGACGGCGCCCAGGAAAACGCCTTCCATTGCAGCGTAGATGGGGGCCGTCCAGGGAGCGAGCGTGGGCTTGAAGATCGTGACCATGCCGACGATGAAGCCGGCCAGCGCCGAACCGCCGACGACGGCACCCGCCAGTTGACCTGACCCCGCGGCGTTCCAGGACCACAGGGCGGTCGCCGAGAGGATAGCCAGCAGAAGGAACGTCTTGCTGACCGTTCCCTGAACGGTCGTCACCATGCTCCGAGGCGCGCCGTACACCTGGTCGTAACCGGCGAACATATCCTGCGAGAAGGCCGGATTGCTGGAGGACAGCGACTTGTCGTAGGCCACGGGAATCGTCTCCTTCGTGAAACGCGACGGACTCAGCCGGTCGGCCAAGCTTCGGGGGCCGGGGCCGTCAACGGGCCTATTCTCGACTCCCCCTCCCCATTTGGCAAGCAGAACCGCCGTCGCGCGGAACTGCCTCGATATCTCCACTATACGACGGGATTCGGCCCCGAGTTCGCCGGATTCGACCGGGGACCAAATCCATCAATCGCGTTCAATGGTCTCCAGTTCTCTTCATCGCGCCGTGGCGTGCGGCCAGGCGACGTCCACGCCCTCGGCCTTGAGACGATTCTGGAACGCCGTGAACCTCTGTCGGTCGCCCCGGACGGCCCGGGGTGATTCCTTGATCGCCAGGCAATGGGCCACAAGCGAGCCGGCGGCCTCGCCGATCAACCATTCGACGGGATGCAAACGGAAGCAGCCATTGGAGATGTGGGTGACGCCCAGGTTCTTGCAGGCGGGCAGAAGATTCTCGACGCGGACTGGCAGGAGAGCCCCGAGGGGGATCTGAAACGGCAGCGAGCCGACGTCCACGTAGTTCTTGCCGCCGGTCGCCGGGTGGAGGTCGATCCGATAACTCCCCACGCCGACGGAATCCCAGAACGGCTCGGCGGAGACGTCGTCCTTCCCCAGCGCCTTGCGACGAGCCTCAAGGCCGATGTGGTTTTCGGTGACAGTGAACTCCGCCTTGATTCGGCGCGACTCGCGAACGTACGGAGCCTTGGCGAGCCCGTCGTCGGTCCCTACCATGTCGGGACGGAGCCGGAGGCCCTTCCAACCGACGCCGCCGTCCGGACGGGGGCATTCCGTCTGAAGCCAGTAGAGCAGGGACAGGCTGAGTTGCTTCGCCCGACGGACGTGGGCCTCGGCCTGTTCGGCCGTCTGCCCATCGGCGACGAGCGGTCCCAGCAGGTAGTCGTTCTGAGGCCAGTTGACGAGGGTTACGCCGTCGCCGTCGTAGGCGCCGGGACGGAAGATCGACGGATCGAGGATCCTTCGATAGAGCCACAACCCTTTCCCCTTGCCGGTCGGGTCGAAGCCCTGGGTGATGGGCTTGAGGGTGATCGGCTGCGAATAGGTCAAGCTGAGCAACTTCCCCGCCCAGGGGGGCGACAGCTCGGGGACGTAGTTGCGCCAGAAGTCGTACTCCGCGGGACGGTCGATCGTGTGGTCTTCGCCGGGCCTGTGCTCGGTCGGGAAGCAGACGGTGAACGCCTGCTGGATGCCCGGAGCGGGTTCGCTGAGGGCGTGGGGCTCGCCGGTCTGGGCCTGCGATTCGGCTCCCACGACGTGTTCGACGCCGGCCATCGGCAAGAGGTCGCCGAGTTCGGTGGCATCGAGGATGTACGGGGCGGTCAACGCGATCTCGTCCCCGGTTCGCAGATTGCGAACGAAGACGGCTCGAACGCGATCCCCCTGGACGTCGACCCGGGTCGGCTGGTGCTCCAAAAGCGTGAGGAGCTTCCCTGTGGAAGCGTACGCCGAAAGCATGTCCGTCAGGACAGACAACCCCACGCGCGGCTCGTGGCAAAGGCGGGAGACTCCGCCTCCGCCCGGGTTGAGGAACGGATTCTCGAGCGCCTCCACCGTCAGCGGGTAATGGGTCTTGTAATACTGGCGGACGCCTGAACGATAGGCTCGATAGGAGACCGACGAGCCGAACTGCTCGATCCAGGGGTGCTCGTCGGGCGGCACGGCCTGGCTCGTAAGCTGCCCGCCGATCCAGTCGGTGGGTTCTGTCAAAACCACGCGAAGGCCGGCTTTCAAAGCCGCCAGGGCCGCAGCCACTCCCCCCACTCCACCGCCGACGATGACGAGATCAGCGGCGATCTCTCCCCGAGGCGCTGCGAGCCTTGCTAGAGCCTGCCGCTCAGACATGGAAGAACCCAGCAGTGGCAGCAGCGTCAACGCTCTTCCACCCTGGCGCAGCAATTCACGACGCGTCGTCATACCAAAACCTCTTGGGACAGCCAGATGATCCTGCTACGATAACTTCCCACCGGCCCGATCGCGACGGGCCGCCCCGCGAGAGTGGCGGAACTGGCAGACGCGCAGGATTTAGGTTCCTGTGCCGCAAGGCGTGAGGGTTCGAGTCCCTCCTCTCGCAATCGACAGAATCAAAAGGGCTTATGGCGACGACCTCAGGGCCGGTCGATCCGGGGTTCTGCATTTCTTCTGCACTCTCCCGGGCCGGGCTGGTCTGACGTTGGGGGGCTCCGAAGGCCTCAATCCAAGGTAAAGGCGACGGCTGGCTCTGCCAGCCCCTCCACTCCGGATGGCGGGGCACGTTCGCCCCAGGTAAGGTCTCGGAGGACTTCCCTACGAATGGCGATCGTGGGGTTAACGGTTATCAGGATCGCTCGAACTTGTCCGGGAACTTGTAGCCGACCGACGAATGCCGTTGGACTCGGTTGTAGAAGACCTCGATGTACTCGAAGACGCTCGCCCTCGCCGTGGACCAGTTCCTTCTTGAACGAGGCATCATTCACCTCCACTCGGTGATCGCGTTGTCCGGCCGGGATCGCCTGTTCGCTCCGGCCGACTGATTAACTCGGCCGGCGGCGACCGTCGGCCGCGGGACTCGATCTCGAACGTCCGCAGTCGGCGAAGCCTGTCGACCTCATCGGCGTCGGCCCACACGATCCACCGTCCATTCTCGCCTCGCAGTTGCCGCGCGTGTAGCCATCCCGACCACCGCCATCGATGGATCACGATCGGCTTCACGCCGAGTTCCGCCGCCAGTGCGGGCAGCCACCACTCGCCCGTCCCCGGCGGATCGGTCGAGTCGCGGATTCCGGCCGGGACGCCCGCCCGTCCGAACCGCGCCAGCAATTGACGCACCTGATGACCTGTGAAACCGTCGCTTCGGGCCGCCCGATATACCTCGCGGTCGAGCGCCTCGGCGATCGCATCCGCAGTCCATCCCGCTCCGCGCAGTTCCAGGATGCGCCCTCGAAGCCGCTCCAGATCGCCGAGCGACCGATAGGTCCGCAGGCCCTGCCGGATCTCGTGTCGCGTGGTCGTCCCCCCTCGCCAGTGGATCGCCGCGTCGATCCGCTCCGATTCCCCGTCGCGAGTCAGGTCCACTCGCTCTATCAGGAGCCGAACGATCGCCCGTCGGTCGCCCCCGGTCGTCGTCGGGCAGTGCCACAGCCCTGGCAGGTCGGCCGCCAACGCCGCGATCCGCCCTCGATCGGACGCGTCGAGTCGTCGAGGCTGCGCGGCCTGGAATCGGTCGTAGTCCTCCTCCAGCCGTCGCCGCTCGGCCAGCTTCCGCTCCCACTGACGCTCAAGCTCCCGCGCCACCAGCCGGTTCTCGGGTTCGACCGCGTCGTATTGTCGGCGCGCACGGTCCGCCTCGTACTCGGCCCGCTCCACTCGCTGTTTCCAGATCGCATGCAAACGCTCGCGGTCCTGCTCGACTCGCTCGGCGGTTCGGAAGCTCAGTTCCAGCGACGCCGGCTCCACGGCCTTGAGCACCAGCGATTCGACCGGCTTGTCCGGGTACGCGGCGACCAGGCTCTGGCAGCGCGGCCCGCCATACTCGTGGAACTCCCAATCGCAGACGTACCACGGGTTCGCCGAGGCTCGCGCGTTCCTCGCCCCCATCGGGCGGCCGCATCGACCGCACCGAACGATCCCGTTCAGGAGGGTCGGCGCCCGGCCCGTCGCCTTCTTCGAGCCCGGCCCGCGATCGTTCTCGGCCAGCCGCCGTCGGTTCGCCTCGTACCGTTCCCACGAGATGTACGCCGGCGCGGCGTCCCGGAGCAGGCAGACCCATTCTTCGGGCGGCGCGTTCCAGCGGCCCGATTTCGGCTTCCCCGCGATCCGTCGGGCCGGGTCGAAGGGGGAGCGGCCGTAGCAGTAGGCCCCGGCGTACATCGGATGCCGCAGCATCTCGTAGAGGGTGCTGCGTCGGGGGCGGTGCCACTCCAGCCGTCCCTTGCCCGGGCCCTTGTACACCCGGAGCCCGAGTTGCACGTCGTTGGCCGCGAAGTAGGCGTGCGCCTTCGTCAGCGAGCCGAGTTCGGCGAACTTGTCGAACACCAGCGACACGACCGCTCGCACCTGCTCGTCCGGGTCCAATGCGATCCCGCCGTCTGGCGATCGCACGTATCCGACCGGCACGCAGGTGAACAGCTCGCCCCGCCGAGCCTTGTTCAACTTGCCCTGGTGCATCCGCGTCTTCAGGACGTGGACCTCCGCCTCGCTCATCATGCCGCGCAGCCCCAGCAGCATCCGATCGTTGGGGTCGGTGGGATCGTATACGCCGTCGGCGTCGGCGAGCAGCACCTGGAACAGGCCGCACAGCTCAAGCAGCTGATACCAGTCCTTGCACGACCGCGAGAGCCGGCTCATCTCGCGGCCGAACGCGACGCCGACGTGCCCGAGCGACGCCTCGGCCAGCAGCCGCTGGAACCCCGGGCGGTTCTCGACGGACGCCCCGCTGAGCCCCTGGTCGTCGTCGATCACCACGACGCGGCCTGCGGCCCAGCCCAGAGAGACCGCCCGTCGACGCAGTTGGTATTGCAAGTCGGACGATTCGCGGTTGCCGGCGACCTGCTGCGGGGTGGATTGACGGACGTAGACGACGGCGAGTCGGTCGCAGTGCCGAGGCCGTATCTTGTGGGCGGACGGATGGGCGTCATCGCGAATCATGCGTCCCCTCCGCTTGTGCGTCGGGGTCGGCGAGTCGCTCCGCCAGCATCCGGCCGAGTCGACGGAGCAACTCTTCCCGGCGGCTCTCCGGCAGGTCCTGCCATCGAGGCCCGGTCGGTCGAGGCGGCTTCAGGCGCGGGGGGGGGACGGAGGCGATTCGGTCGGGCATGGTGAAGCTCCTTCGGCGTCGGCGCGATGCTCCAGACAAAAGCGGGCCAGGTCGAGCAAGGCCCAGGGACACGCCACGACCTCAGTTATATCCACTCCGACAACGCTCTCGTCGACGGGCGGTCGTCGCCGGCTCCTTCTTCAGGCAGGCGAAGAGGCTCTCCATCGAGGCGTTGTCCCAGCAGTCGCCTCAGTGACTCAGGTGGCAGGTGATGCCGCGAACGGCCAGTAGGCGTTGGTAGTGCTCGCTGGCGTACTGGCTGCCCCGATGGAGTGGGCCGTCAGCCCGCCTCGGGGAGTCTCCGAGCGATCGCCATCTCCAGGGCGTCGACGATGAGCCGGCTGTCGATCCGCTCCAACATCGACCAGCCGACGATCCGCCGCGAGTGCAGGTCCTCGACCGCCGCCAGGTACAGCTTGCCCGCGCGGGTGGGGATGTAGGTGATGTCGGACGCCGAGGCGCGGTCGACGGCGCCCGGGTCGAACCATCGCCCGAGGACGTTCTCCGCCACGGGGCGGTGGTCGTTCGAGTCGGCAGTGCGGCGGAACCTCCTCTTGGCCTTGGCGGCGATCCCGCGTTCCCGCATCAGCTTCGCCACGGTGTTCACGCTGCAACGTCCGCTCGCGGCGGCCAATTCGGCGTGGATCCGGGGGCTGCCGTAACGGGCCCTCGTCCGTCGATGTATCGCCTCGACCTCGAAGGCCAGGGATTCCCGTCGCCGATGGCCGACGCTCGGCGGGTACCCTCGCCAGTCGTAGAGCACACCGGCAGAGTCGCCCAGGGCCCGGCACATCAGTCGGACCGGCCAATCCCCACAGTGGAACTCGACGAACGCGAACCTCACGACGACTTCCTGGCGAAGAAGGCCGCCGCTTTTTTAAGACATCGCACTCCATACGGAGCCGCTGGTCCTCGGCCCGGAGGCGATGCGGCTCCTCCTCGACGGCCGGGAGGATCCCGCGGCCGGGGAAGGCATGGCCGACCTTGGCGGCCAAGGCCTGATTCCAGCCGTGGAGCAGGTTCTCGCCGAATTTAAACTCCCGCGCGACCTCGGAGAGGCCGTTGCCCCCCTTCCAAGGTCCGACGCACCGCCTCGGCCGTGAACGTCCTTCAACTCCTGGACAACGCTGCCCTGCTCAAGATAAGCTTGCGCGTTTTTCCGGGCGCTCGCCTTTCGTGGGGAAGTCCAGCAGGTCGCTCTAAACTGTTTCGCACCCTCGCTGCGTTATGAAGGCCTAATACATACTGCTCTGGTGCCGGCCATATTCGGAACCATGCTCATTACGTCGATCGCCGTCACTCACCGGGGAACGCGTTCGTTCTCCAAGACCCACTGAGCGGCGATACACGCCAACTGGGCTCCATCCACGATATCCAGTTTAGTCCGAATGCGATCTCGGTACGTCTCAACCGTCTTAACGCTCAGATGCATTCGTTGAGCGATTTCCCCTGTCCTCACACCACGGCCGATGAAACGGAAAACCTCCAGCTCGCGATCGGTCAGGTCTTCCAGCGGCGATGCGGAACTTGGATGACGGACGCCTACAGAACGGTGGAGCATACGCTGGGTCATTGCCTCACTCAACCAGACTTCACCTCGGCGGACTTTGCGGATCGCTTCGACAATGGTATCGGTAGCCTGGTCTTTGTTGACATACCCCAGCGCGCCGGAGCGGAGGGCCCTTTCAGCGTAGAGGGTCTCAGCATGCATAGACCAAACAACAATCTGAACAAGCGCATTTCTGTCTTTAATCCTCCGGATCAAATCAATTCCATTTCCTGACTTGAGGGAAATGTCGATTACAGCGACATCCGGACGGCAGGCTGGAAGCACTTGGAGTGCTTCCCCCGTGTCAGCGGCCTCGCCGCATACCGCCATGTCCGCTTGTCGTCCGATCCGGATAGCCAGGGCCTCTCTAACCGCCGGGTGGTCGTCGACGATTAAGACCCGGGTCGGCCTGCAGTTTTGAGCTTCAGTCATCGTGGTTCCTCGCTAATCGGCAGGTGACGACCGTGCCACCGTGGACGCCTGGCGAGATAGTCAGCCGCGCGGCAAGAATAGCCGCACGATTTTTCATGATTCTTAGACCCAGGCCTCGTAGGTCTTTCTCTAAGGGGACCAGTCCTCGCCCGTCGTCCTCGACGCGCAGAACCACTCCGTCGCGAGCCTCGAGGACGATTCGGATGGTCCTGGGTCGGGCGTGCTTGACCGCATTGTGGACCGCTTCCTGAGCGATGAGGTAAAGATGCGTGGCGACGAGGTTGTCCACAATGGCGACGGGGCTATGGCATTCGAAGGTGCATACAAGTTGGTTGTCGCGACAGACGCGCTCGGACAAGTCGGCCAATGCCAACATCAAACCGTCCTGCTCGGCCGGGACTGGGAGCAGGCCGCGAATGACAACGCGGAGTTGGTTCTGGCAACGCTGCAAGCCCCGGGTCAGACGACCGGCCAACTCGTTTGCGTCCCTGGGAACGGTTTCCATGGTGTCTGAGAGTTCGCCCGCCAGGATGCTCAGGGCGGTCAACTCTTGTCCTATCATGTCGTGCAGATCTTGCCCAATACGCCTCTGTTCACGATAGGCGACCTCCACAACCTCTCGCTCTAAATCCTTACGTAAGCTCGCGTCGCGGATGACGACTGTATATCGCCTCCCATGGCCCATCTCGCTCACGGCTGATTCGATGGGGAACGAGGTCCCATTTTTCCGTCGGGCGACCCCCTCCCGGCGAGCCCAGCGTTGCCGGCCCAGGCTGCAGTCCGTGGCATCAGCCGAATGGCCTTCGGAGAGCTTATCGAAGGGATTCGCCAGCAGGCGCGAGAGGCTTTCGCCGATCAATTCCCCCGGCTCGTAGCCGAACATTCGGTCGGCGGCCGAGTTGACCGTCTCGATAATACTCCGTTGATCGATCGTCATGATCGCGTCGGCCTCTGCGTCGAGGATCGCCGTAAGTCGAGCCTCGCGCTGGTTCAATGCCTCCTCGATGAGCTTCTGCCGCGTTAGATCTCGGACGATGGTCAGCATGTATTCCCGTTCCCCGATTTCGATTCGATCGCACGAAAGACTGGCATGGCGAATGGCGCCTGAGCTTTGGAGCACGGACAACTCGATGCCTCGAATGGAGCCGTGCTCACTCAAATGGGTTAGGACGCGTTCATGGTCAAGCGGAGCGACCTGCACGATCAGTTCGGAGAGCTTTCGGCCGATGGCCTGATCGGGCGGCAGCCCGAAGAGGGATTCCCAGGCGGGGTTCACTTCGAGGATCAGGCTGTCGTCCAGGCGACTGATGATGTGCGCGTCCGGATTATTCCGGAAGGCCGCGATGAACCGCCTCTCGGAGGCGCCTAGGGCGTTCTCGGCTCGACTCGGCCCCGTCTCGCTCTGGTGGCCGGCAACCTCGGCGCAGCGGCGAACGGACTCGGTTCGGCGACAACCGGCAATGTCAAATACGATAGAATCGACACCGGCAACAAGTTTGCACTCGTTACGTCTGTTGACAGATTCGGTGTGGACGTAACCAATCTGGTCCTGGCGCTCAGGCAGAGCCTCGAACGATCGGGCTTGGCTCACTAGCCACCCCTCGATAGACGCGCTGACCATCTCGAAATCTGAATCGATAATGGCCCCTGATCCATGCCGATCCGAGAGTGCCTCTCTGGTACTCGCGAAACATCGCTGGTAAGCCTCGTCGTTGAGTCCAGAGCAACCGTCGCGGTTGATGTACGCGGTCAGCACAGACGGGGGGGCGTTGAGCAGCAATTCTAGCTGGCAGTCAACCTGTGCCGAGTGGTTCAGGGCTTCGGTACGAATGGCGTGTACCGATGACTGATTCCCGCTGGGGCCAGCAGTCGAAACGGTGCTCACTCGAGCCGCAACGGGTTTGCTATCCTTGGCATTGTTCGACAGGCCCTTCCGGTCAGGGTGCCCATGACGCAACGCGTCGTAGGAATCCTCGACGGCCGCTCGGTCGATCCCGGCCTCTTCGTCCTGTATGAGTCCGGGAGCGACCACCGCACTCCGTCCCGTCCTGGCTACGGTGTGTAGCCGCCGAAGCCCCTTCACGCCCCAAGCGTGCACGAGCCTCGGGCGAGAACCTCGAACGCCGGCACCGAGCAATGGCAGCGATGAGAGGTATGATGTCTCCGCTGCTGCGCTGATGATTAGCCCCGACGCACCAAAGAGGAGGATCTCCCACCAGGTGGCGCCGACAATCGGAACGAGGGAGACCGCAGCGGCGCTCAAGACTGTTGCGAGGATCCCCGAACTCCCGCCGTAGCCGATAGCGACGAGCGCAACGGCCAGGTTGAACGGCTCGAGTCCAGCCCCCATACCGATGCTTCGAAGAAGCAGATGAATTCCGCATGCTGCCACAGTGGCCGATACGGCGGCGATGTATTGAACGAGTCGACCCGGGGTAGGCGCGTGAAGATGAGCCGCCCCATGCGCGGGCGAGGGGGGCATCTGATTGTCCTTAATAAAGCCTGCAGAAATGATGAGATGCTGATCACAAGGATCGAATCGTAGGCATTCTATCTCCGACCCCGGTTCTTTTGAAGCGACTAACTAGAGAAGGCCCGCTCACATCGATATTGGGATAAGCGAAAGGGGTTTGTCGCCTGAGGGGGGGGCCGGCCTGCCCATGACGGCGACGCCCTGAGCACTCGCGAGGTGTGTTCTGGTCGGCCTCGCCTTGAATTCGGCGATCCGGGTCTGAAAGGCCGAGATCGCAGTCGCCATGACGGTTTGTGCTTCTGTCGGGATCGTGCCGCACGTCGCCTGTCGTATGACCTCCGGCCGCTCCAATTCGTGGGTCCGCTTCGGATCGAGTGACGGCTACACGACCCGAGTAGGACTTTCCCCTACATTGCCATCGACCTCGTCCCTGACTGTCATGGCCCGGCTGACGATGTAGGGTGAGGGTCGGGAACTCTCAAGGCCATCGTGGCACTTCGCGGCGGCTCGGACGAGCGAGCTTATCCCAGGGTCGGGGAGCCAACGCTATAGAACAGGTCACGGTGACTGTGACTGGAGTGCCCCGTGAATTCTGGTCCAGGCGTAATGGGAGACGCCCAGCTGGCTGAGTGCCAGGGTGACTCCATGGAGAAGCGACCGCCCTCTGAACGGATCGCCGCCGTCATTCGTGAGGTCGAGGCCGACGTCGCGGCGAGGCTGACCGTCGAATAGTCCTGTCACAAGATCGGCGTCTGCTCGTCGACGTATTATCGCTGGAAGTTCCGACAGGCCAAACCCATCTCCCGCGAGCGGTTGCGGCTGGTCAAGTTGGAGGACGAGGTCGTCCGGCTCAAGACGTTGGTGGCCGAATTGGCGTTGGATCGCCGCATGCTCCAGGAGGCAGTAAAAAAAGCCATGAGTGCCATCCGTCGTCGGATCATCGCCGCCGAGGTCGCTCGCGACTTCGGCGTCTCGCTGTGCACGGTCGCCACCTTGGGGGAGGCTCGGTCCAGCCTGCGTTATGTCCAATCTGGGCTGAGCAAGCACGACGCCCTGCTCCCTCAGCGCGAGGAGTTGGCGGTCCAACTCCCGCGTTACGGCCATCGGCGAATTGCAGGCGTGCTTCGGGCCGAGGGCTGGTCGGTGAACCGTAAGACCACCATCTGCCACCGACGGACGACTACGTCCGCCTGCAGCAAATTCTTATGGTATTTCGTGATCCACTCCAGCTGGAAGTTAGATGTCGAAGCGAGTGTGGGCGGTCCGTCGGTAGTGCCCCAGCCTGGAGCCCGCTGTGAGTGTGGTCGCCTGAGTGCGCGAGATTTCGATCCCAGAACTAGGACATTAACGTTACTTAGGGTAGCCTGGGCTGTGGCCCTCAATGGCGGCGGTCGACATCCGGACCTGGACCGACGCGGCACCCAGAGCAGGACTCCAGTCAGTCGAATCTCGACATCGGCCCTGGGCTAAGGCAGGAGGGCTCATGAATCGAGCTACGTCTCCTCAACAGGGCTTCAGGCCCCAGGGATCAGGCCAAACCGGCGGCGACTCACCGCTCGATTCGCCTGGACCGGAGACGAGGGTGGCGGCGAATCGAGACGTTCAACCCGCAGCAACCTGGGCTTAACCCATTGGCTCTCTGCCAGCGAGTGCCGATCTCGGTTGATTTCAATCCAAGGCGGTTAGCCAGCCGAATGCCGGATGATGCGGACCGCATTAGAGTCAAGGAGAGGCGATAGCTCCTGAACTCCCGACGGCGAAGGGGGTTGAGCAAAAGTCGCCTAAAACCCTCTTGAGATGGTGGCCGAACAAACCTGCACGGAGCAGAGCCATGACCCATCCGAGGCCCCAATTGCTCGACGCAGCTTTCTCGTTGACGGAAGCCGATTCGCCACGATCGGGCCTGGGGCCCGCCGCCCCGGAAAGGATACCTACGACGAGTCAGGCGATCGTTGAGAGCTGCCTGAAACGAGCCCGCCGGTGGCGTCCCCCACCACGCTGGTCGAGCCGGGAATGGTGCGAGGAGAATCGGGCGGAAGCGGCCCTGATCCTGCTGGCCGCGGAGCGGGCCTTCGACTCGGGCAGAGGCGTCTCCTGGGACTCTTTTCTCAGGTCGCGGCTCATGGCTGGTCTCATCACCCGCCTGCGGTCCGAGTGGAGGTCGGCCAGGTTTCTGATCGATGAGAAGTCCCAGGACGTCCTCGACCTCCAGCCGCTGAGCGAGCGAGAGTTCACCGAGGATGAGCTCAAAATCCTGTATGCCAGCATCGGCAGGTTGAGCCTGTCCGATCGACAGGTCCTCCAGGCCCTCTACTGGGATGGATTGAGCGAGTCCAGGGCGGCTCTAATCCTGGGAGTCAGCCAGCAGGCGATAAATAAGCGTAAGCGGACTATAATTGTCAGGCTGCAAGCTTTGTTAACTTAGGCCGAATTGATGGATTTATGGTTTCTTGGTTGTAGAGCGACTCGAATTCGTAAATAAAGAGTCGTAAGGAGGCTGTCGAAAGCCTCCCCACTTCTGCGACGGTTCGTCCCGGGAATCCGATCAAGGATTCGGCACGAAGCCGGTTGCGAGCCGATTTATCCGCTAGGGCGGCGGATCATCATTTGCGCAAGGATTGCGCCATATATATCGGCGGGCAAAGGCCTGCAACCGACGGGCCCAAGGAACGCGCTTGACGCGAGCACATCGGGGGCGATCCCGGTCGCCTCGACGTGTAGTCGCGAACGAGCGCAACCGGACCGTCGCGGTCTGGGGCCGCGTCGCCTCTGCGACATTGAAGGGAGCTGAGATTGACCATCCTCGCCGCAGAACCCGACATCTATCCTCCTGACCTACTTGACCTGCCTGCTGACCCCACACGAGGTCGGTGTTGGTGGTGCCTTCACACGAAACCCCGGCAAGAGAAGCAAGCCGCCAGGGTTTTGAGAAAGCGGGCGCTCCCTCACTACCTCCCCTCGGTCGACCACGTTAGCCACACCCCTAATGGGCGTAAGATTCGCTCCCGCCTTCCGCTGTTTCCGGGATACCTTTTCCTGTTCAGCGACGAGTACGAACGGGTCGAGGCGACGAAGGGGGGCCATCTGGCTAACGTGCTAGCCGTCTACGATCAGGACGAGATCCAGGGGGACCTGCGTCAGATCCAGAGGCTCCTTAATTCGGGCCTGACTGTTAAAGCCGAGCCGAGTATTCCTGTCGGCGCCGTCGTTCAGGTCAGTAGCGGGCCGCTGGAAGGATTGAGGGGCACCGTCGTCCGGCGGCAGGGTCGCGACGAATTCGTCGCGGTCGTCAGATTCCTGGGAAGGGGCGCCACAATCGAGCTTGCGGATTGGCAGGTCGAACGGGTCGATGACCGACGCGGTTGAAAGCGGATTGTTCCCAAGGGAGCAGGCCATGCGCCTCTGTATCGTGGAGGATGGCGGGGTCAGCAACCTCGAGCCGCTGACTCTAACACGTCCCGTCTTCGATCTGCGCTTCGGCGCCGACAGACTCGGCGCGCGGGTCGCTCGGTCGTTCGGGCTGGCCCCTGGCGGGGGCCGATTTGGTGCGATCGTCCGGCCTCATCTCGTCGACCTGTGGCACCGGCGAGATCCGCTCTGGGCTCTGAACGATCGGGCCTGGTTGGGCCGTAGCCCGGTGCTCGTTGTTAATGGCCGCTGGGTGCCCTCTGCCGAATTCGAGCCGCCTGAGGTGAGGCGACCGCTGGTCGGTCTTTGCGAGGGACGACCAGCATGCGCGTGGGCGGGACCGGGGCAGGCGGTCGGGCTGGAACTCAGCAATGTGGGAGACTGGTTTGACGAGATGGTCTCCTCCGTTGATGTCTTCGATGTAGGAGGTCGCTGGATCGAGAGGCCGTGGGATCTCGTGTCGGGGAACGCCGAGGCGTTACGTTCTGACTTCCGCCCCGGCCGTCAGGACGGACTGCGATTGAGCGATTTGCAGCACGTCGCTGTCGTCGGCTCGCAAGATCGGCTCTTCGTACACGAGTCGGCTCGCGTCGACCCTTACACCGTCTTCGACACAACGAATGGGCCGATCACTGTCGAGGCCGATGCCTGGGTCCAGCCGTTTACACGGATCGAAGGACCCTGCTTTATTGGCCGCGACACTCATCTCTTCCGGGCTAACTTACGAGGCGGAGTCACCCTCGGGCCGAACTGTCGCGTCGGCGGAGAAGTCGAGGCCGCGATCGTTCACGGATACTCAAACAAATACCACGAAGGCTTCCTCGGCCACGCCTATGTCGGCGAGTGGGTCAACCTAGGGGCCATTACATCGAATTCGGACCTTCGCAACGATTACGGCGAGGTCCACGTCCCGTTGCAAGGCGATCCGATCGCCACCGGGCAGAACAAGGTCGGCTGCTTCGTGGGCGACCACACTCGCACCGGGCTGGGCTCGATGCTAAATACGGGCGCAGCAATCGGCGTGATGTGTGACGTCCTGCCGGCTGGTATCCTGCTGCCGAAGCACGTCCCCAGCTTCGTGAGGGTGGCTTTCGGCCGCGTTGCACCCGGCCCGTCGCTAGAGCAGAAGTTCGCCACTGCTCGGACTGTTAAGCGGCGGCGCGGTCTGGAGTTCACCGAGCAAGAAGAACGCCTCTATGAAGGTCTGTTCGAGGCCACCCGGCTTGAGCGGGAACGAGCCATCCATAAGGCGGCCGCACTCGCCCGAGGCGAGGCCGCCTCACGTGACCTCTCGCAGCGTGCCGTCGGCGAGTAACCATTCCATCGCGGGCCACAACCTGCGCGCCATCCAGGGTTTTGCGAACGTCAGCTGCCGTGCCAACCCGTTCTACGATCCTTTGCTGGTTCGGACTGACTGAGCCGTCGGACAATGGATTACAGACGACGGCGGGCAGGCCTCTGATGGGGTAGAGGGGCCGGCGACCTGGTCGGCCTTAGGCTTGCCCCCCGGCAAAAGACGACGAGACGCCGTGTGGCGGCGATGACCCTTAGAGCCACCGCCGCCGCGAGGGCCACCAGCAACCAGACAGCCAAAGCGATGAGCCAGAGCGGAAGCATTAGAGCGCGGATCACCATCACGGCCTGGGCGAAGAGAAGTTCGACGAACGTAGAGCCAGTTGAGTCGTGCTGATTCATCGGCGTTCCTCGGGCCGGATGCCTCGTCGCTGGCTGATTTCGGTTCGGATCGGTTTTCGAGGCTGGTCGGCCGCCGGACTTCGGGGAGAGTATCGGTTCTTTATTCATCACTTAGGCGTGGTTCGAGCATAACCGATGCCGAAATCTCCAGATACCCGGATTTTGGTCGCCGGCCGATTGGATTTCCGAAGTACTCGGCCAACCTCCGACCTGAGCCCACTTGGATCTACGGTCGTCGGTAGGGCGGTCGACGACGCCACCGTGTGCTGAGATACGAGAGCCGGCTGGCAGAGTGCGGACGACTCGCCGGGCTAGCACCAGGATTAACAAGCCCGCCGCCGGGGGGAATCATGACGGACGAGCTGAGTGCGAGCGTCGAGCCGGGCCGCCGGCGCGCGATGTTACTTCCAGCCGCGATGCTGGTCTTCGGGGCGTGGTTCTGGTGGCCTGTCCTATCGGGAATGGCCGCACGCTGGTCGGAGGATCCTCGATATTCGCATGGCTATCTCGTAG
This sequence comes from Paludisphaera rhizosphaerae, assembly GCF_011065895.1. Lineage (NCBI taxonomy): Bacteria > Pseudomonadati > Planctomycetota > Planctomycetia > Isosphaerales > Isosphaeraceae > Paludisphaera > Paludisphaera rhizosphaerae. The sequence continues at coordinate 145,586 of NZ_JAALCR010000004.1, forward strand.
CACCATTCGCCTGCTACTTGCTCTGGATTCGCCGCGAGCGGCTCGAAGCACCCCCGACCCGGCCAACATCCTGGGGACTGATACCGTTGGCCGCTGGCGTTGCGTCGCAGATCGCCGGTGCGTACCTCTTCCAACCTTGGCTAGAAGCCGTGGCCATTCTGCCGATCCTCGCGGGCCTCGCTCTGCTGGTCGGCGGCACACGAGTGCTGGATTGGACCTGGCCGGCGATCGCTTTCCTTGTCTTTATGATCCCGCTCCCCTATCGGATCGAAGTCGCCCTGGGTGCTCCGCTCCAGGGAGTAGCGACCGAGGCCAGCACGTATGCGTTGCAGACCCTGGGACAACCGGCCTTTGCTGAAGGGTTCGTCATTCACCTAGGCACCCACCGCATCGGCGTCGTCGAGGCGTGTAACGGGCTGGGGATGCTCTATATGTTCCTCGGGTTCGCCACGGGGGCGGCGCTGCTGCTGGCGCGACCGACCGTGGACCGGGTTTTGATCCTGCTCAGCGCCGCACCAATCGCCTTGGCGGCCAACGTGATTCGAATCACGGTCACCGGCCTGCTGCACCAGGTGGCCGGGAGTCGTTGGGCGGAATACTTCTACCACGACTTCGCCGGCTGGTTGATGATGCCGCTGGCCCTGCTGATGCTGCGGGCCGAGGTTGCTGCTCTCGACCACTTATTCACGCCCATCGAACCCGTGAGTTCTCACGTCGATCCCCGGATCGTCCTCATTCGAAACGGGGGCGACTCGCGTCGAGTCCCAGCTCCGGGACCTGGGCGAGCCTGAGCACGGGGACGGACGGAGCCAAGCTCTTCCGATAGCTGGCGGCGAAATCGCGCCTCGGCCCTCGATCGTCGGCGTGCCCAAGTGGACGCCGGCGGCCCCCGGAAGTTCCTGAACGAGGTTGTCGTCTCCCGCTAACGAAGGAGCGAACACCATGGACCAGCCCGAGATCACTCCCGACAACTTCGGTACGGAGCCGCATCCGGCGACCGTCAACCTGCCCGCCGGCAGGAGCGTGCGCGCCGGTTTCTCGTCCCACGCCCGTGCCGAGGACCCGGGGCGGCCTCCGGGCCTCTCATCGACACCTGACCTTCTGTCGCTGCTCCAGGCCCTACGACGACGGTGGGTCCTTGCCTTGTTCGCAGGCGTCCTGCTCGCCAACGCTGCGGGGTTCTCGGTCTGGTACGCGATCCCCCCAGCAAAGTACACAGCGAGGGCGCTCCTCCATGTGTCAACCTATCAGCCCAAAGTCATCTTCGACACGGCGGAACGCAGGGCTGAATACCACACGTACCAGCGCTCCCAGGTGACGCTCATCAAGAGCCGCCGGGTGCTCGGCGCCGCATTGAGCACGCCGTCGGTCGCGGAGCTCGAGACGGTCCGAGAGACGTACGACCCGATCGAGTGGCTCGAAGGGGAACTCGCCGTCGAGTTCGCCGGCGGCTCAGAGTTTCTCCAGATCTCCCTCAGCGGCAAACGGCCGAAGGACCTGGCCACGCTGGTCAATTCCGTGACCGAGGCATACCTCCGGACGGTCGAGACGGCCGAACGGACGGGCCGTAGCGAGAGGCTGGATTCTCTCAAGAAGCTGTACGACAGCTATATGCAGTCTCTCGAGAAGAAGCGGCGACGGATCCGGGCGCTCGCGGAGGAAGTCGGGTCGAACGACCAAGAGACCCTCGCCCTGAAGCAGCAATACAACCTCGAGATGGTCGCCTCCGCCCGCCGCGATCTCATGTCGCTCCAGTCAGAGCTGCGACGGGCCCAGGTCGAGATGGCGTTACTGGAGGCCCGCGATGCGGACGAGGTCCCGAAGTTGCTCACAACGGCGGAGATCGAGGAGTTGCTCGCACAGGACGAGCAGATGAGGGACCATCGCGAGGACCTCGCCTCGATCACCCGCCAACTCGCGGATGCCTCGCGTTCGTCGCGGAAGGGTAACGACCCGATCGTCATCGCGTTCCGGGAACGCCAACGCGCGATGCAGAAGACCATGGACGCTCGCCGGCAATACCTTACAACCCGAGCCGAACGCGATATGCGCGACCGTCACGAGGAGGAGCTCAACCACTTGAAGGACCGGGTGGCCATCTTGAAGCAGATCGATCAGGTCCTCCGGGCGGACATCGACAAAATGGGGCAGGAGTCCCAGGCCATCAACAGGGGGACGCTTGATCTCCAAACGCATCAGGATGAAATCGTCCTGACCAGTGAGGTCGCGAAGAAGGTCGGAGGAGAGGTCGAAGCGCTCGAGGTGGAATTGGGAGCCAAACCCAGGATTACCCAGATCGACCGAGCCGAGGTCCCCCGGACCAAGGACGAGCTCAAGCAACTCAAGGCGAGCGGCATCGCGGCCCTGGCCGCATTCGCGGCCACGTTGCTCGGGATCTCTTTCTGGGAGTTCCAGGCCCGCCGAATCTCGACGACCGACGAGGTCGTCAACGGCCTTGGGATGCGGCTGATCGGTTCCCTGCCGGCGCCGCCGACTCGGGGCCGCCGACTCCGGTCGCTACCCGCCGAGGCCGACCGCCGCTGGCAGAGCCTGCTCGTCGAATCCGTCGACGCGACTCGGACGATGATCCTGCACCTGGCCCGCGTTTCGGGAATCCGAGTCGTTATGATTACGAGCGCACAGAAGGGGGAGGGCAAGACCTCGTTGGCCGGCCACCTCGCTACTAGCCTGGCCCGGGCTGGTCGACGCACGGTGTTGGTGGATTGCGACCTACGCAACCCATCGGCCCACCGGCTCTTGGACATCCCTCAGGTCCCCGGGACGGCCGAGCTCCTGCGCGGAGAGGCCAACCTTGACGAGGTCACGCGGCCGGTCCTCGCCGGCGAATTGTTCATCATCACCGCCGGCCGATGCGATACGCTGGCCGTCCAGGCTCTGGCCCAGGATGGGCTGCAGCCGGTCATGGATCAACTGCGCGGCTCGTTCGACTTTGTAATCGTTGATACAGCACCAGTCCTACCGGTCGTCGACTCCTTGCTGGTAAGTCAGCACGTCGACGCCGTCCTCTTCTCGATCCTCCGCGGAGTGAGTCGATTGCCCCTGGTTTATACAGCCTGCGAACGCCTGTCCGTCCTGGGGGTGCGCATGATCGGCGCCGTGGTCAGCGGCACCCAGTACGACGCCGGGGGGCCCGGGTATTACGATTCGGCAACGGCTGAGGCTTAAGAGCACGGTTGGTCCCGCCCCGAGACCACCATGACACGTGAACTAACGCTAGTTGCCGCCATCGGTCTCATAGCCGCCGCCGGCACCTATTCCCGCGGGCGCGCCGACCGTGTGGGGACCTCACGTGCCGTGGCTGCCGCTGCAGCACGGCTCTGCCGGATCCCATCGAACTGCGGCGAGTGGCGAGGGGTGGACCTGGAGTACAACGTCCGGGACTTCATCAACGCCGGAGTCGGCGGCGTTCGCATCCGTCGATACACCAATGCGCAGGGCGAACGCGTGGTGATCATGCTCCTCTGCGGACAACCCGGGCCGCTGGCTGTCCACACGCCAGACGCCTGTTTTGTCGCCGCTGGTCTCGAGCTGCGAGGAACTCCCCAGAGACGGCCCGAAGCTTCGGGAACCGAGTTTCTGATCGCAAGCTTCTCCAAGCCTGCAACGTCGGCCGTCCCCGAAGCCCTGCAGATTCGCTGGGCCTGGTCCGACGGGGGGGGGTGGCTGGCGCCGGAGCACCCCCGGCTCAGCTACGCCGGACGACCGGTGCTGTTCAAGCTATATATCATCCGCGATCTGGCGGACACCGTCCGGGAAGATGAGGCAGACCCGGTCCCTCGCTTCCTTCGCGACTTTCTGCCTACCCTTGCCCCAATCGTTGCCCCCGACACATCGTCCTGACATCTCATAAGGCTCCCGAAGCGGCGGACACGCCGTGTAACAGACGACTACCAGGAGGCAGAGATGGCCCGTGAGGCTACGCGCCGACTGAACGTACGCTGGGACTCCGAGCCAGTCTCGTCAGACATCGTCGAGAGCTATACCACCAGCAAGAGCCTGGCCGACCGCATACTGGCCGCGCTGATACTCCTTACGTTGTCCCCGCTGGTGCTGATAATAATGTTGGCGGTGAAATTGACCTCCCGCGGCGGGGCGATTTACCGGCAAGAGAGAGTCGGTCTCGGCGGCGGCCTGTTCGTGATGTACAAGATCCGGACGATGGTCTACGACTGCGAACGCAGCAGCGGAATCTGCTGGTCTTCAGTCGGAGACCCCCGCGCCACGCCGCTGGGCCGCCTGCTTCGCCGCACCCACCTCGACGAACTGCCGCAGCTTTGGAATATCGTTCGGGGAGAGATGAGTCTGGTCGGCCCGCGCCCGGAACGGCCTGAGATCGTCTGTGAGCTCGAGCAGAAAATCCCCCATTACCGGCAGCGACTCGACGTTCTCCCGGGGCTGACCGGGCTGGCCCAGATCCTCCTGCCGCCCGACTCGGATGTAGACGACGTCCGCCGCAAGCTGACTTATGACTTGTATTACGTCTATCATTGCAACCTATGGCTTGATCTAAGAATCCTCGCTTGCACCGCGTGCTTCCTTGGCGGCATCCCCTTCGCGCTGACCCGATCATTGTTCCGAGTGCCGGACCAACTTGAGGTCGAGGGGGCCTTCGCTTCGATGTCCACCGAACTCGACGCCCACACGCAAGTCCGGACGGCTTGAACTTGGCTCGTCGCGCCCGTTGTTGGCCGTTTCGGGAAGAAATGATGGCGACGCCCACCAACGACGAATCGATCCCTTCGCTGGGGCCGGCCGATGATGTGACGAGAAGCGTCCGGCGCATGCGGTTCCTCAGCCTCGATATGGTGAAAGGCGTCGGCGTGCTGAGCTTTATACTTTGGCACGCGATGGCTTACTTTCACCAGTCAGGGGCCGAATCGGCACCGGCGGTCCGATTCACACACTACGCGACGGGTCTCTTCGTCTTCGTAACGGGCTTTATCCTGGGCCTGCGCGGCCAGGCCGACAAGCGCCCGCTACTGCCGGCGTCCTCGGTGTGGCGTGCCTCCCGGCTCTTGCTGATCTGCCTGGCGGCAGGGATCGCGAAACAAGCTCTTCAGGGGCGGGTGCTGTCCTCATCCCTCGTCCTTGTTCCCCTATGGGAGATCTGCTCGCTCGGGATGGTGAGTCGCTGGGACGTACCGCTTCAGGTCCTAGTCGTGATTGCCGCCGTCTTACTCCTCGCACCTTTCGTCGTGGAGGCGTGTCGGGGCAGACGATTCGCGGCGATCGTGTTCGCTGCCGCCCTCCCATTGGCTCTCGAGCCGACTCTGCGCCTGCGAGTGCCGTACCTCTGGCACTTCCTCCTACTGGGTGTTTGGGGGACGCTGATCGGCGTCGGTCTAGCCCAAAACCGGGAGCGTGCTCTAGCCGCTCTGCAGCGGCTTCCTGGCCCGGCCTTCGCGGTGTCCGCACTCGCCTATCTGTGGCTCCAGTTGGGGGTGACGACTCATGAAGCCTGGTACGTCGCAGCCCTCTTTACAATGGCGGGGAACCTGGCATCCGTCGTGATCAACGTCTGCTTCTGGGGGGGCCCGACGCTGGTTCGCCATGACCTGGGCGGCGAGCCTGCGGGCGGGATAGTCCGCGTGCTCGCCTTGCTCGGCCGGCATTCCCTATTCGCCTACGTGCTGCAGATCGTCGCCCTCAACGCGGTGCGGGCGAGCGGGTTGGCGACCCCCTCCGCGTCGGCATTGCCCGCAGCCCTCGTCACGGCCGCGATTGCGGCGCTGTGCCTGGCGGCCTGCAGCGCCATCGAGTTGGCCAGGCGCCTGCCGCGCTTCGAGATAGGTTACCGAACTCTCTTCGCCTAGCGACATCCGTCAGACCAGGCTGACCTCGCCGTATGGCAACGAGGCCTCGTGGACTTCTACCTTCTGAACCTGCTGAACGCCGTTCTCTTCGTCCGGCCGTCGGAGATCGTCGAAGCCCTTTCGACGATCCCCGTATACAACATTGTGATTTCCACCTGCATCGCAATCAAATATCCGACAATTTTGGGACAATTGAGCGGACGGTCGCTTCGAGAACGGCCGATCACAGCGTGCGTCGTTGGGATGTGGGTCGCGGTAGTCCTGTCGCACCTGTCCCATTTCACCATCTACTACGCACGCATCCAGGGGCCCGAATTCGCCAAGGTGATTGTCTATTACCTCCTCCTCGTCGGAGTGGTCGACACGACCGAGCGCCTGAAGCGTTTCTTGACGTCGCTGGTCGTTTTCGGGGTCATACTGTCGGTCATTGCCCTGCTGAACTATCACGGCTATATCTACCTGCCCTCCCTTGCGGCCGTGGGGGACTCGGAGATCGATGCTGCCACGGGCGAGGAATACATCCTGATGCGCCTCTGCAGCACGGGAATCTTTAACGACCCGAACGATCTGGCCATCATGCTCGTGGTGTGCATGCTGATTTGCATCTACCGGATCGTATCGCCGGCTGCCGATCTCTGGCGCGTCGTATGGGTTGCACCTCTTGTCCTCTTCGGCCACGGATTGGCGATGACGCACTCGCGTGGGGGCTTTCTTACCCTTCTGGCCGGCCTGCTCGCCCTATTCCAGGCGCGATTCGGCTGGCGGAAGGCGTTCCCTATGGCCTTGGTAGTCCTCCCTGCTATGGCGTTGCTCTTTGCTGGTCGGCAGACCGACATCTCCGCCAGCGAGGATACCGGCCAAGGCCGGGTCCAGATCTGGAGCATGGCCATGGCCCTGCTGCCACAAGCCCCCGTGTTTGGAATCGGCATGGGCCAGCTGGAGGACGTTATCTTGCACGCCGCCCATAACTCATTTGTCCATGCTTATGTGGAAACGGGAATCTTCGGCGGCACGCTGTTCTTCGGGGCGTATTGGATCGCACTGACCACGTTGGGTCGTCTCGGCGGGCGTCGGTCCGGGCTTGTTGATCCGGGCCTCAGGGCTCTGCAGCCCGTCCTGATGTCGATTCTCTCCGGTTCCTTCGTGGGGATGATGACGCTGTCCAGGAACTACGAAGTCCCCACGTTCATGCTCTTTGGACTGGCAGCCGTGTTTCTTCGCCTCGCGGGCGAACAAAGGGGAGCTTCGGTTCCACGACTGGACGCGCGGCTCGTGTGCCACACCTGCGCCGCGAGCTTGGTTTTTCTGGCCTTACTCTATGCGTACATCAGGGTTTTCGTACGTTGGGCTTGAATCCCACGTCCGCCCTGCCCCGGAGCACCCTGCCCGTGAGCAGCCCGATCGCGGCCATCGAAAGACACCCGGACACAGGGGCTGTGTCCCCCCCTCACGCCGGCGCGGGGCCGTGCGTGGCAGTCATCGGCCCGCTGGAAGGCTGGCAGTGGATTGACCTTGCCGAACTCTGGCGGTTTCGCGAGTTGGTCTATTTCCTCGCCTGGCGCGACGTTAAGGTCCGCTACAAGCAAACCGTCCTCGGCATCGCCTGGGCGATCCTCCAGCCACTAATGATGATGGCGGTTTTCACAGTCTTCTTTGGAAGGATGGCCGGCGTGCCTTCGGCCGGACTACCCTATCCGTTGTTTGCCTATGCGGGTCTCCTATCCTGGACGTTCTGCGCCACCGCGGTAACAGGCGCCAGCAACAGCGTGGTGAGTTCGGAGCGCCTCATCACGAAGATCTACTTTCCACGCCTGGCCATCCCCTTCGCCGCCGTCGGGGCGGCGGTCGTCGACTTCGCCGTCGCCCTGAGCCTGTTATTCATAATGATGCTGTGGTATGGCGTCTCCCCCGGCGTTGGTCTCTTCGCCGTCCCAGCGGTCTTCAGCTTGATCGTGCTCATGGCGCTAGGGGTCGGAACTCTTTTGGCCGCGCTGAACGTGGCCTACCGCGACTTTCGATATGTGACGCCGTTCCTTCTCCAACTCTGGATGTTCGCAACCCCTACCGTGTACATGCAGTTGCCGGAGAGCCAGGTCGGTGGGGGGCTACTGGGGTCGCTTCTGGCTCTAAACCCGATGACAGGCCTGGTCGACGCCTTCCGGACCGTGGCTCTGGGAGGGGTGATTCCCTGGAGCCGCCTCGGCTGGTTGACGTTGGCGCCCTTGGCAACCTTCGCGGTCGGTTGCCTCTACTTCCGCCGGGTCGAAGATCGCTTCGCCGACGTGATATGAATCTGCATGACTCATGACGCCCGCCATCCGTATCGTAGGACTGGGCAAGCGATATCGCGTCGACAGGGCCTTGCCGAAGGACCTGTCGAGTAACTACCGGACCCTGCGCGAGGACCTGACGCGCTTCGTCAGCACTCAGATCAACCGGCTAGGTAGGGCGACGCCGACTCGACGCGACGACTTCTGGGCGATTCAAGAGATCGATCTCGTAGTTGAGGAAGGCGAGGTGATGGGCATCGTCGGGAGCAACGGCGCCGGCAAGAGCACGCTCCTGAAAATCCTGGCGAGGATCATTCGGCCGACCCTGGGTCGGGTGGAACTCCGCGGCCGGGTCGGCAGTCTGCTCGAGGTGGGGACCGGATTCCATCCCGAACTGACTGGCCGTGAGAACGTCTACCTGAATGGCTCGATCCTCGGCATGAGTCGCGCGGAGATCCGCCGGGGATTTGACGAAATCGTTGAATTCGCCGGCGTTGAGGACTTCCTCGACGTGCCCGTGAAGCGATACTCCAGCGGTATGCAGGTCCGCCTCGCCTTTGCCGTCGCGGCGCATCTGACTCCCGAAATCCTGCTGATCGACGAGGTACTAGCCGTCGGCGACGCCGACTTCCAGCGCAAGTGTATGGGCAAGATGGGTTCGGTCGCACGCTCGGGCCGCACAGTCTTGTTCGTCAGCCACAACATGGCCGCAGTGCAAAACCTCTGCACGCGGGCCATTCTGCTCCGCAACGGTAAGGCCGAACCGCCTGGCCCAACCACCGAAGTCGTCGCGGCCTATCTCAAGAGCGTCGACGGGAACGCGAAGACGAACACCGACCTATCGGCCAGGAGGGCACCAGGTTGGCTCGAGGTCATCCGGGCCGTTGAAATCCTAGGCCCCGACGACCAGCCGACGCACCGCGTCCCGGCCGGCTCGTCGCTGACCATTCGCCTCCACTACCACTCGCCCGTGCCGCTGCATTTGCCCCGTTTTGGCATCTTCGTCGAGACCATTCTTGGTGAGCGCCTCTTCGGCCTCCAGACCCTACTTCAGCACGGCTCGGTCGAAAAGTTGCCGCGATGTGGCGTGGTGGAATGCCACGTGCCCGAACTGCCGCTGGCGCCCGGGACTTATTACTTATCGCTGGGATGCTCCATGCCCCAAAGGAGGCTGGATTTTCTTGAGAGGGCGATTGCGATCACCATCGAACGGGCTGACTTCTTTGGCACCGGCAACCTCCCCCTTCCCGAGCACGGGGCGATGCTTGTCAGAGCCAACTGGACCTTTCGGAGCTGAACCCGCTTGAAAACCGGGGCCGTTGCGATGAGCGAGAACTCACCCTTATTCGTCGTCGGGGCTCCGCGTTCCGGAACGACGCTCCTGGCAGCGATGCTCTCGGCGCATCCCCGCATCCAGGGAGGGCAAGAGACCCATTTCTTCAACCGCCTCGCGCGGACGTCGACGCTTGAGCTTCTAGATCCCCGCTGCTGGCCCGGGCCAGCAACTGCCTTCCTCGCATCCAACCTGACCCTAGGTCGTCCGGTCCATGAAGCGTTCGGCCTGACCTTGGAGGAAGTTCGGGGTTATCTCGCCTCGCGCGAGCCTTCGATCGCCGCCATGTTGGAGAGCCTGACTCGCGTCAACGCTCAGCGTGAGGGGAAGCCCCGTTGGCTCGAGAAGACGCCGAATCACCTGCTTCATCTCCAGGACCTTCGCCGCGCGTTCCCCGACGCCTACGTGCTCCGGATCGTACGCGATCCGCGTGACGTGGCGCTCTCGATGTGCCGGGTGCCTTGGGGCAGCCTGTCGCCCTTGGCGAACATCAGCCTCTGGCAGAACTGGGACAACGCGAGCTGGCGGTTCTTCGAAGCCGATCCAAGGAGCATGACGATCCGCTTCGAGGAGTTGGTCACCGATCCCGAGGGTACGCTAAGGGCGGTCTGCACGCAGATCGGCGAGGAATTCGATCCCGGCATGCTCGACACCGCCGAATCCGCCAAGGCGCTAGTCAGCCCGATCGAGTGGTGGAAGGCCGATGCCGGCAAGCCGATCGACAGGACGCGTCTCGGCACCTGGGAACGGCTCTTCCCCACGGAAGAGCTTAGGGCGGCAGAGTTCCTCTGTTCTGACGGCCTGTCGCGTTACGACTACGCAGTGACACGGGGAGCCCCGTTAGGTGTGCTGACGGTCGTCCCCATGTCTCGGGAGCTGGTGGAGGCTCACCGCGACGTGATTCTTCGGCTGGCGGATAGGGGAGTGGCCCTACGCTCGCTCTCGCATGACATCTGGGATCTGAACTGGGCCGAATCCGAGGGCCGGGAGTGCCTGGTGTTTTGGGGCGTTCCCTTCCCCGGTCATTCGCGGGCCGAGCGGTTGGCCAGCATCGCGAGGCTGGCGCGGCTGCTGATTCGTCGAAGCCTCTCGGGAAAGCGATCCCTCTGCTGGCCGGTCGGCTTCGGTCGAATTTCGGGGAAGTCCGAAGGCCTGTCTCGGCTCCTCATCCGCCTCTGCTGCCGCGAGGTCGCGCTAGAGGCGATGAGGTAACCGACCGATCAAGACGGGCGATCAGCCCGCACAGCCTCCTGGCGATACCCGAGCGGGACGACATGGCCTGGGATGGGGACCTGCGATGTCGAAACCTCCAATCTTGGCCCGGATTGGAAGCCGCCTCGTTGGCTCTTACCTTGAGTCCTCGCCCATCGAACGAGGGAAGACTCGCCTTCTGCGTGCAACGGCCTTTTTCCTGGTCGCCCGGCTTGACACGGGCCCCTGGGTCCGGGTCTCGGGGGTCTCCGACTTCGAGTGGCAGATCCTCGGCCGACGCTTCAAGGAGGCCGGCACCATCCGTCTCTTCGCGGAGTTGCTCCGGCCTGGGATGACTGTCGTCGACCTCGGGGCGAACATCGGCTACTTCACTCTGACAGCCGCCGATCTCGTTGGACCGAAAGGGCATGTTCATGCGATCGAGCCAACGCCTTCGACCGCCTCTCGGCTCCGCGAGAATGTGGCCCTCAATGGGTTCGACCAGGTTTCCATCCACCAGATCGCCGCCAGCGACGACGAGGGTACGCTCCGACTCCACCTCTCGGAAGACGACTGCGAGGGGAACTCTCTCTTCGCGGCAGAGCCCGGAGGCAATTCGATCGAGGTCGACGTTACCACGCTGGACCACTTCGCCGATCAGCAAGGGCTGCGGCGCATCGACTTGCTCAAGGTCGACGTCGAGGGGGCAGAAGTGCGTGTTCTAAGGGGCGCTCGACGTGTTCTCAGCGGCACTGTAGCACCGGTCCTGATCGTCGAGGCGAATTCCCCGGCTCTTCGGGCCGCGAAGAGCCATCCAACAGAACTGTATGACCTCCTTGACACGCTCGGCTACTCCTGGCGAGTGGTGGAGCGGATGCCCTGGCAGGGCGAGGTCGTGCTCAATCTTGTGGCGTTCAAGCCGTATCACGGCAGTTCCTTACGCCGCCTCGCGGACTCCTGGGCTCGCCAAGCAGCGGCAGAGCCGCCGTCAAAGTGCCCGCTGGAGGGCATCTCATGATATCGGGGCTTAGTCGAATCGCGACGCTGCACCAGTCCAAGGGCGGAGCGGTGACGCTCGAGGAATTCCAGGCGGCGATCAACCTCATCTTTCATGATATCGAAGCGACAGTGTACGACGTTGTGCACCGTCGAGGGTGGATCGATCTACCGAGAGAATTCGGGCGACTCGCCAGAGCCGCTGGGCTGGGGGCCGGCCGAAGGGGGCTGAGGCTGCTGGATGTCGGCTGCGGCACGGGCCGCGGAACGGCCCTGATCTTGCGTTCTCCCCTAGGGCCTCGGGTCAGCCAGGTCGACTTGCTCGACACGTCTGCACGGATGGTCGAGAAGGCTCTCCACAGGGCGCGGTCCTGGCCCGTCTCGGTTGCGTCGCATGTCGGTAGCGTTGACGACCTCGACGGGGCCGGCGAGTTCGACCTCATCCTGACGAACTCAGTCCTCCATCATATTCCCGACCCGCCCAGGATGCTGGCGTGCTTCGTCGAGTTGCTGTCGCCAGGCGGACATTACTTCCAGATGAACGAACCCCACTCCGATGCTCTCTCCGGGAAAGTCCTGCCGGAACGCGTTCGGGAGTTGAGCGCCTACAACGCCGCGGCGTCCTGCTCGCTCCCCGCCCGTCTAGCCAGTGGCATTGGAGCCTGTCGTGAGCGGGTCCGACGAGGCCTCGGGAGCATCCGGACGACGGCCGGGGACAGCTACGCTTACCTCGATCAGGTCAATCGGGCCCTGCTGGCTCAAGGGGTCATCCGGGTTCCCTTGACCGAGGACGAGATCTGGTCCGTCACCGACATTCATGACCACTCCGCTGGCGGGGTCGGCATTCCGGATATGGCCGAGGCGCTCGACGGATGCGAGCTCGTGGCCTGGCACACCTTTGCGTTCTTCGGAGCCCTCCGCGGCCAACTTCCGGCGAGATTCCGGCGGCGCGAAGACCGTTTGGCTGCCGACGAAGATCGGGATGGCTCCAAGATCGCCTCAGTCTGGCGGCGAGCCGGGCGGAAGCCGGCGGCGAACGGGTGATCGGCAAGCGCTCCGGAGAATTCTGCCCTCACCTGAAGCGCGAGGCGGGGATAAGCGGCGATCGGAATGTGTCGAGGGCGAAGCAATCATGTCGGTCGAAGCCACGACGCTGAGGCAGGTCTGCCCAATGTGCGGTTCGCCGAAGGCGACTCGCCTTCACGCCGTCGAGTCGCGAGGCGAGCGATTCGAGCTGGCCCGATGCCGGAGGTGCGGCCTTCATTACACCGATCCGAGGCCGACGGAAGAGTTCCTGGCGGCCTACTATTGCGGGGAATACCACCGAGAGCTGCAACGAGAAGGCGGGGCGGAATACGCCTTCGGAAGGAAGTATCGGCGGTATGCCGACTGGATCATGCGGCATACAAACGGAGGTCGATTCCTCGACATCGGCTGCGCGACCGGGCTTTTAGTGAGGATGATGGCCGACCGCGGCTTCCAGGCTGAAGGAGTCGAGATCAACGAAGAGAGCGCGGCCTGGGGGCGCAGCCACTACGGAGTCACAATCCACGACGGGCCCCTGGATCGATGCGGCCTGAGCCCCGAGTCGTTCAATGTGATCACGCTGACGGACGTACTGGAGCACACACTCCACCCGAGGGACTTTCTACTAAGGGCCGGGATGCTACTGAAGCCCGGCGGGATCGCTCTCATCTCCTTCCCGGATATCAACTCCATCGAGTCGAGATACCTCCACTTGATCGCGAAGCTGGCCCGGCGGCCCTGGCTGTGGGCGACGTGCTATATCCCCGGCCATATCTGGGAGTTCACGAGAGCCACCGCGCTCGACTGCTTCGAGAGCGCCGGCTTCGAACTCATCGGATTCCGACGATCTCACCAAGAGGACGAAGGACGGGCAAGAGCTCTGAAACTCCTATCGCTGCCTCTCCGCACGCTCGCCTGGACTCCGTTGGGAACCCGCCTCGGATCACAGATGGAATTCCTGATCCGGCTGAAATCTTAGATGAATATCCTAATATATTCGACAAATTATCCTACCCTGAATGGGCCCGGGGGGATCGGCACTTACACGAAGCACCTGGCCCATGCGCTCGCCGACCTAGGGCAGAGGGTCCAGGTCGTAACGCATGTCGACGGTTCGCCGAGGTCGCATCTTAGTGACGGGGCGGTCCAGGTCGAGGCGGTCCCAGCCGGCTATCTGCCGATCCTCGATCGGGTGGTGCCGGGCGCGGGTGCCTGCATGAGGCTCAGGTCCTCGATGAGGAGTCGGGCCCGTCGCTATCGAGCGGACGTGGTGGAGTTCCCCAACTGGGGGGGAGACGGCCTCGGGTTCGTGGTCCGTCGGCCTGTCCCTGTCGTCGTCAGGCTCCATACGTCATCCCTGACGAGCAGCGAAATCGACGGCCTCACTGCACAGCGAGCCGCGCGCTGGGATTCGCGGCGAGAGCGCTGGCTTTCCCTCGCGGCCGACGCTCTCGTGACCCACTCCCTGGCCCAGCGCCGCAAGTCCGCGCAAGAGCTACGGATTGATGAGGAAAGGATCGCGGTCGTACCGCACGGGATCGCGGTCGACCCCAAGTTCCGTCGGCCGCCGCGGGCGGGCCCCGGCCTAACGGTGGTCTACCTAGGTCGGATGGAGCGACGTAAGGGAACGCTCGACCTGATCCGGGCCATCCCCGAGGTGATCCGCCGGGTGCCCGAGGCCTCGTTCGTCCTCATCGGCGCCGACCGGCCGCACTGCCCCGGTGGGAGGACCCATGCCCAGTACATCGCCCAGGAACTGCCCGCCGAGGCGAGGGCGCGGATCGAGCTGACGGGCGAGCTCTCCGACGACGAGGTCGACCGCCGGCTCCAGCGGGCGGATCTCTTCGTCGCGCCCTCGCTATACGAGTCCTTCGGGCTCATCTTCCTGGAGGCCATGCGATGGGGGACGCCTGTGCTTGGCACCGCCACGGGCGGCATCCCGGAGATCGTTGAGGACGGCCGCTCGGGCCTGCTGGTTCCTCCAGAGGATCCCGAACGCCTCGCGGCGGCGATCGTCAATCTGCTGACCGACGAATCGCTGCGCTGCCGGCTCGGCGAGGCCGGCCGCCGTCGGGTCGAGACGCGCTTCACCGTCGAGCAGATGGCCCGCGGGACCCTCAGGGTCTACGAGCAGGCCCTGGAGCAATGGCGATGTCGAGCCAGCTAGTGTCGTGCGTGATCCCGGCGTACAACTACGGCCACCTGGTGAGCCGCGCCGTCGAGAGCGCGCTCGCGCAGACCTACCGCGAGATCGAAGTCATCGTTGTCGACGACGGCAGCACTGACGGCACCGCCGAGCGGCTCGCGCCTTACCGAGACCGGATCCGGTATTTCTATCAGGAAAATCGGGGGTTGTCTGCAGCGCGGAACGCCGGGATCCGGCTCGCCAGGGGTGAATGGGTGGCCTTCCTCGACGCGGATGACGTTTGGCATCCCCGTAAGACCGAGGTGCAACTCAACGTGGCAGCCGGCAGGAGCGACGTCGCCCTGATCGGATCCCCTAAATACTACTCCACCATGCCGGAGCACCTGCCGCCGAATCCTGTCGTCCGGCAGCTAGGCGTCCGCGAGTTCCTGCTTTCAGCGCCGATCGGACCTTCCTCGGCACTGGTTCGGCGGACTTGCTTCGACGAGGTCGGCTACTTCGACGAGGCCCTCAGCTCGATCGAGGACCGCGACATGTGGCTGCGTGTGGCGTCCCGCCACGCGGCGATCCAGGTCGATTGCCCCTGCTGGTACTACGAGCGGCACCCCGATCAGATGAGCCGGCACTCCGCACGGATGTACCTCAACTACGAGAGGGTCCTCCGAAAGTTCTTCGCCGAGCACCCTGAAGCGAACCGTCAGCGGGGGTTGGCCTACAGTTATCTCTACTACGACACGGCGCACAGCTACCGCCTCGAAGGTAACAGCTGGGCTGCCCTGCGCTTCATGTGCCGCTCGATCGGGCGTTGGCCCAGGGCCCTGGACGATCAGCGCACGAGCGAGCCCTTCATGAGATGGAAGTTTCTCGCCGTCGAGTTCCGGCGGGCTCTGGCATCGGGCGGCGCGCCGCCGCTGCCGCCCTGGCGGGAGTTTTCGTCCAGGCCCCACGCGAACGAGGCGGCCCGCCCATGAAAGTCATCGTCGTTGCTGGCACGCGGCCGAATTTCATGAAAGTGGCGCCGTTGATGTGGGAATTGGCCCGACGGCCCGCCGTTGAGCCCTTCTTGATCCACACCGGCCAGCACTACGACCAGCGGATGTCGCGCCTCTTCTTCGAGGAACTGAACATCCCGAGTCCCGACGTCGACCTCGGCGTTGGCTCGGGCACGCATGCGAGCCAGACGGCCGAGGTTCTGAAGCGGATCGAGCCGGTCCTGGTCGACTGGAAGCCCGACGTCGTTATGGTCGTCGGAGACGTCAACTCGACGCTCGCCGCCGCGCTGGCGGCGGTCAAGCTGGGCATACCGGTGGCCCACGTCGAAGCCGGGTTGCGCAGCTTCGACCGAACGATGCCCGAGGAGATCAACCGAATTCTGACTGATGCGATCAGCCGCTTCCTCTTCGTCTCGGAACGTAGCGGAGTCGAGAACTTGCGTCGGGAGGGGATATCAGGCGAGCAGGTCGTTCTGGTCGGCAACGTGATGATCGATACCCTGCTGGCCTGCCGCCGCCGCAGCGAGGGGTCGCCGATCCTGGCCGACCTGGGCCTGTCGAGCCGCCCCTATGCCGTCCTGACGCTCCACCGGCCGGCCAATGTCGAGAATCCGAACGTCTTCCGCGGGCTCATGGAGGCCATCGAGAGGCTCGGCCAGGCGCTGCCGATCGTCTTTCCGGTCCATCCGAGGACCCGAGCCGTCCTGGACGGCACTCGAGCCACGTCGAACCACAACCTGATCCTGACCGAACCGCTGGGCTATCTCGACTTCATGAAGCTCCTTGCGAACGCTCGATTAGTGCTGACCGACTCGGGTGGAATTCAAGAAGAGACGACGGTGCTCGGCGTCGCGTGTGTCACGCTGAGAGAGAACACCGAGCGACCAGTGACCGTCGAACAGGGCACCAATGTCTTGGCCGGGCTCGAGCCCAAGCGGATTGTCGCCGCGGGATTGGACGCCCTGGAGCGGCCGCTTCGCCAGGAACGCATCCCCGAACTATGGGACGGACAGGCAGCCGGGCGCATCGTCGACGTCCTGACGGCGGACTCGGCCCATGTTCTTTGAGCGTCAGGCGGGGCTGGAGTCGAAGAGGTGGAGGTTGGTCATCCGGGCGTTATCCTGGGCCTGCCGGGGCTACCTCGTGGCGACGCTTGGATTATGGCTCGTCGTGGCGACGCTTGGCGACCGCTGGTGGCCGGCGACCCTGTTCCTCTATGGCCCTCGCTGGCTCTGGGCCCTGCCGCTGGCGGCCCTCGTCCCCGCAGCGGTCGTCGCGCGGCGGTGGGGCCTGCTCTGGCAATTGGGAAGCGCCGCGGTCGTTGTCGCCGTTCCGGTGATGGGCCTCTGCATCCCGTGGCGGTTCTGGCTTGATCGCAGGCCGTCGCAGTTCGCGGTACGGGTGCTCTCGCTGAACACTCAGGGCGGAGGGGTCGATACCGATCGTCTGGCCGCCCTGATAGGCGACACAACGCCGGACGTGGTTGCCCTCCAGGAGCAGACCGGATTCCCGGAGGCCGGCCGCGATTGGAGGACCGACTGGCACGTTTCCACGAGCGACGGGCTTTGCGTGGGAAGTCGTTACCCGATCGAGTCGCCCAAACAGATGGCGAACGTCGTCCCGGGGGTCGACGGGGCTGTCACCAGGGTCGACCTGGTCACGCCCGCCGGCCGTGTTGCTTTCTACAATCTCCATTTGGAGACGCCGCGAGAGGGACTGGCGGCCGTGGTAAATCGGCGACTCGGAGCCCTCGCCGGCGTCCCGGAACTCGACGAAGTCACAGCCCAGCGCCACGCCGAATCGCGGGTCATGAGCGATTGGATAGCGCCATCCGACGGCGGGGCGGTGCTGCTGGCCGGCGACTTCAACATGCCCGGCGAGAGCGTCATCTTCAGGCGGCTCTGGTCGCGATACACGGACGCCTTTTTGGCCGCCGGCCTGGGATTCGGCCACACGAAATTTACTCGCTGGTTCGGTGTGCGGATCGATCACATCCTGGCCGGGCCGGGCTGGAGAGTCCGCCGCTGCTGGGTCGGCCCCGACGTAGGATCGGACCACAGGCCCTTGATCGCGGATATCGACTGGGTCGGAGGCGTCGAGTGAATCCGGGAGGAGCGGCGATGGTGAGCGTGTATCGGTTCGTCGCCATGTCGGGGCACCCCGCGGCGCGGGCGGCCCGGTCGATCCGCCAGCGGGTGCTTGACTTCACCTTGCCCGCCCCGCGACCCCTCGTGCTCCCAATAGTCTGGACCTTCCTGGCGCTTCGTGCCGCCTACTACTTCGCCGTGAGAGTGTTCGTCTGCGAGCCCTTTTTCAAGGCTTCCTGTCGTCGATGCGGCCGAGGAGTGCGGACGGGGGTTTATATCCACTGGATCCAGGGGCCAGGTCAGATCATCGTCGGGGACGGCGTTCTGGTCGACGGGAAGTGCGCTTTCAGCTTCGCTGCGCGTTATTGCGAGAGTCCCACTCTGGAGATCGGCGATCTGACGGAGATCGGGCACGGTTGCAGGTTCACGGTCGGGAAACGGATCACCATCGGACGCCGCTGTCACCTGTCATCCAGCGTCTGGATGTTCGACTCAAGCGGCCATCCCTCTGACGCCGGCCGCCGCGCGGCCGGGTTGCCGGCGGACGACGCGGACGTGCGACCGATCACGCTCGGCAACGACGTCTGGATCGGCAGCTGCGCAATGATCCATCCCGGAGTAAGCCTGGGTGACGGATGTGTCGTCTCGGCCGGGTCGGTCGTCCTGACCGACGTACCGCCGAACACCATCGTCGCAGGGAATCCGGCGAGGCAGATCGTTTCCCTGCCGCGGGCCGTGGTCTCCAGGCCCGAGGCGGCCGCTAACGGTCGGCTCGGCGTCGCCCGCACATGAGCGGTCCGAATCGGATTTATCTATTCCCTTTCGAGGAGGAGAAGCCGTGCCGATGGCCACTGCGCTGGACGAGATCACCGCGACGCTTCTCCGGGTCGGAAAGCTTGAGAGCATCGGCCTTGAGGAGGACATCTATGAAGCCGGATTCCCGTCGATCCAGGCTCTCGAACTGCTCCTGGAGTTGGAGTCGGCCTGCGGCGTGAGCATCCCGGACGACCAGTTCATGAAAGCGAGGACGGCGCGTGCCCTGCTCGGGTTGGTCGTCGGCCTCCAGCAGGAGCAGGCCGCATGACGACCAAGATTCGTGCCGCAATCCGACTGGCGACGCCCGCACATGAGATGGCTCAGGAGGAGATCCTTAAGCAGGTCGCCTATCTATCCAAGGAGATCGCCGACCCGTGTTTCGATCCGGGCGGGACGATGCTGGAGTTCGACGCCCCGACTGATTCGGCGGACGCGTTGGGGCGCGGCGTCGAAGAATTGGCCCGGCGCGTGCAACGGGGCCTTCGCGGCCTCCAACGCCGCGTCGCCTATCGGAGTTCAGCGGCTGAACGCCCGACCTTCCTGGGCGACGGTGAAGTACCGGGGCTCCATCGACTCGGTCCCGGACAGGTCGCTTTGGAAGGGCTGACGCTTCAGCTTTTCCGCTACTTCGACCGCGTCTTCGAGGAGTTCGGGCGGGCCTGGGACGCGCGGCCGGTCCTGACCCCGACCCTGATCCCAACCGGGGCGTTGGCCAAGTGCGACTACTTCCGGTCGTTCCCGAATGTCGTCACCTTCGCCTGCCACCTGCCCGAAGACCCGGCTCGCGTCGAGGACTTCCGGGCCCGGCACTACGATCGCCAGGATCTCGACGATCGGGCCCTGGCCGACCTGGAGACCCCCGAGGCGTGCCTCTCACCGGCCGTCTGCTACCACGTCTACCACCTGAACTCCGGGCGAGTCGTCCCGTCCGGAGGCTTGACCTACGGGGTCAGCGGGAAGTGCTTCCGGTACGAGTCCAGCAACCTGTCCGACCTCCGCCGGCTCTGGGATTTCACGATGCGAGAGGTCGTCTTCCTCGGTGGACGGGAGCAGGTCCTGGCGCTACGCGAGCAGTCGATTGAGCGGATGGGTCGGTTCCTGGAGGAGCATCGATTGGCCGGCGAGATCCGCACAGCGAGCGACCCCTTCTTCATCGCTCCGGAGGCGGTCGCCAAGGCCTACTTTCAACTCAGTTCGGAAACGAAGTTCGAGATCTCCTTGATGCTCCCCGACGACGCTCGCCTGGCCGTTGGGTCGCACAACTACCACACCGACTTCTTCGGCCGGGCGTTCGACGTGAGACTCGACGACGGCGGGCTGATGCACAGCGTCTGCGTCGCCTTCGGCCTGGAACGCTGGGTGCACGCATTTCTGACGCAACACGGTGTCGACGCCAGACGCTGGCCCGAGGTCGTCCGCTCCGCTCGCGAGTTCCAATAACCCTGTGCGGAGGTCGTTCATCGGACGGTCCGATGGGCGACTCGTTCGCACGCCCGACAGCGAATGCGAGGGAAAGCATGGTCGGGACTATGCGATCCGCGTACTGGACGGCCCGACGGACCCTGGGCTTGACCCCCATGCGTCGGACGCTTGCCGAATTGGAACGGCGAGGGGTCGTCGTGAAGGATTTGGTCACACTGGAAGCCTTCGGGGGCACGGGCGACAACCACATCCTCGATTACGCCGCCCGGGTGGCCTCCCTGGAAATCTGGGAGATCGACCCCGCGTGCGAGCCCATCCTCCGGCGCAAGGCGCCGACAGCCAAGATCCTCATCACCGACTCGATCGCCCAACTCCATCGGACTCAATCCCGATACGACTTCATCATCTTCGACAATCCCATGGCCGACTATAACGACCACAAGTATTGCGAGCACTTCGACCTGTTCCCCGGCGTGTTCGAAGTTGCGGCCGACGAGGCCGTCCTGGCCTTGAGCGTGGTGACGAGGCCCACGCCACTGTCCCGGAGGCGAGCGCCGCACCTCTTCAATGAGGTCCACCTGCGGCGTCGACGGGAATTCTACGGCACTTCGACCCCGGATGACGTCGGCTTTGACGAAATGGCCCGAACTTACCACCGGCTCGCGGAGGCGGCCGGCTTTCATGTCGACTGGTGGTTCGGCCTCGAGCGGTCGATCGCCCATTTCATAGTCATGAAGATTCGGCGGTCCTGCGCCGCCGTCGAGTGAGCCGAGGCGGCCGTCGGCTCGCACTCCCCTCGCTTCGCCACGTCTCCTCCCCTCTCCTGCGCGCACCGAGGACTCGCATGATGACCATCGACCAGCAGCTTCAATATGAGAACCAGGGGTTCCTTCACCTCCCCGGAGTGATCCCACCCGGATTGGTGAGCCGCCTGCGCAGCGCCTTCGACGTCGCCGCGGGCCGCGAGCGAGGAAGGAATGGGCTGGGCTTCTTCGACATCCCGAACATCCTCGACGTCGACGACTGCTTCGTCGACCTTGTGGACCTGCCGACCGTCATTCCGATCCTTCTGGAAGCCGTCGGTCCAGACATCCAGCTCAACCACACGCACGCCCGAGTCTTTCCTCCGGGCAAGACGTTCACTGCGGCCTGGCACAGCGATCTGGTCGACGTCCTTGGGATCGATCTGGCCAACAGCCTGCATTTCTTTGTCAAGGTGCACTTCTACTTCGAGGATCTGCGGCCCGACCAGGGATGCCTCGCATTCCTGCCGGGCACCCACCGCCTGCCGGTGGATTTTCCCCGGCCGCAGATCAAGGATATCGACCGATCACCGGCGGTGGTGAAGATCGTCCCCAGGGCGGGAGACGCCGTCCTGTTCAACACGCACCTCTTGCACATGGCCCTCGACAATGACAGCCACCTGGACCGGAAGTCGCTGATCTACGCCTACTCGCATTTCTGGCTCAAGAATTACGCCAACGCGGTCCCCTCCGACCTCGACAGGTTGGCGACGACCCGGCTCCGCCGGCAACTCTTTGGGATCGAGGAGGAGGGCGTTTCCTACTTCGACCAGCGGGTCGATAAGAACGCCGAGGAACGACACGCCTACAGCTCGCTCCGCGCGGCGAGCCGCCGCCTCATCCACCGGTTCCGCAAAAGCTCGTCCATCACGTCACTGCGCTAACCTTCGTTTCACTCGCTCAGCACTTACACCATGACAGATCGTCAGCGCTGCTGGTGTCTCGGGAGCCTTCTAGCCTTGGGGCTGGCCTTGCGAGTCGGGCTGGCCGCATCCCTGGGGCTGAGCGCTGCCCCCGAGCCGGGCACGGACCAGCAGGAATACGACACCTATGCCTGGAGCGTCGCCCAGGGCCGGGGCTACCGCGGCATGAGCGCCGATGTCGCGGATCGGGACCACTTGACGGCTTTCCGGCCTCCCGGAACGTCCCTGGCCTGGGCGGCGATTTACGGGGTCGTCGGGCATCGCTATGACGCGGTTCGACTGCTTCACTGCCTGGCCTCGGCGCTGACGATCCTCTTGGTGTACGACATCGGCCGACGCGTTTTCTCCCCGAGCGTCGGCCTGCTTGCGGCGGCGGGCTACGCCATCTATCCGACCGCCCTTCTGTTCTCGACCCAGTTGCTTTCCGAGCCCCTCGGTACGTTCTGGTTTCTCGCTGCCCTGGCCATGTGCCTCAGATTCGCCGAATGCCCGGCATGGGACCAGGCCGTCGCCGCGGGAATCCTGCTGGGCGTCGCGATCCTGACGCGTCCCCATGCGGCGTTAATGGCGCCCCTAATCGGGTTCTGGGTTCTGTGGCAGTTCCGTCAGGACAGGCGGGCGTGGGTCGAGGGCCTGCTGATCCCCGTCGCTTGCCTGGCGACGATGAGCCCCTGGATCGTCCGCAATTATCTCATCTTCGGAGCCTTCATTCCGATCTCGACTCTGAGCGGTTCTGGCCTGCTGCAGGGCAACAATAGAATCGTCGCCACCGACCCAAGATACTACGGGTATTCCATCTGGGATTCGTATATCCCCGAGTACCGACAGGCCCTGCAGACCGCTGGCGACGAGGTCGAGAGAGATCGTCGTGCGAAGCGATTGGCGTTGCAGTGGCTCCGCGACAATCCCGACCGATGGTGGTATTTAGCACGCGCCAAGACCGTCCGGGCCTGGACCCCATTCCTCCAATCGAGCACGCCGAGATACCAGCGAATCAGCATGCTCTTATCATGGGGCCCTGTGCTGATCTTGTTCGTCCTGGCCTTCCTGCCCACCCTGGTCGGTCTCCTCCGGGGGGGGCGGCCTGGTTGGCTGCTCCATCTAGTGATCGTCAACAACGTAGTCTTGAATCTGATCTTCTGGGGCGAGGCGCGATACCGGCACTCGATTGAGCCGATCTGTTTGATTTTCGCCGCCCAGGCTCTCGCTTACCTGATGGCATCAGAACGGCGCGCCCTCGACGGACGAAGGTCCAAGGGCGCTGAGAACCGGCCTGCCGACCCCTGGGCGACTCCTACCCTAGCCTTTGATGGCGGTTTGCAGGAGATCCGCACGCCATGAACGTGATGTCCCAGGTCGATCGATACAACGACCCAATCGGGACCCGGCTAGATCGCTACGTCTTGTTCGACCGCGTCAATCGGCCCTACGCGGCGTGGCAGGTCCAGCAATTCCGTCCTTATCTGGGCCGCCGGATCCTGGAAATCGGCTGCGGGGTCGGCGGGATCATCGACCTGCTCGGGCCGCGCGACCAGATTGTCGGCGTCGACGTCGAGGAGGACGTGCTAGCCTACGCCTCGGATCGGTTCCGCGACCGGCCCGAATGCCGGTTCCTCCTGGCGGACGTTGGCAACCTCGACGGCTCGGTCCTCGCGGAACTCGAGGCCCAGGAGTTCGACACCCTGATCTGCATGAACGTCCTGGAACACGTCCGCGACGACGTCGCCGCCCTGCAGATGATGGAGCGGCTTCTCGCTCCAAACGGCGTCCTCGCGCTGTTGGTTCCGGCCCACCTGGCACTCTACGGCCCTTACGACAAACTCGATGGCCACTACCGGCGCTACAGCAAGTCGTACCTTAGGACAATCCTCGGCCACACTGGGCTGGGCGAGATCCGGATGCATTACTTCAACGCCGTCGGTGCGGCGGGCTGGTGGGTTCATCATCGCCTCCTGAAGCGGACGATCCACGGTAATGGTCAATTCGCGGTTATGAACCGGCTCCTGCCGTTCGTGCGACTCGCCGAGGCCTGGATCAAACCGCCCTTCGGACTCTCACTGGTCGCCGTCTGCCGGAAGGCCTGAGGCGACTGACGCATCCAACTTGCGAGGCGTCCCAGGCGGCGGCGCCCTCAACGCTGACTTCGTCCCTGGATAGTTTCCCCACCGATCGCGACGCCAGGTTCTCAACTCGCTGGGAGGATCGGACCATGCCGAGCCTGATCGAGCCCCTCCGCACGTTTCGCGAGCCGCCGACCGACGCCGACGATGACGTCAAACCCGAGGTCTCCGTAGTGATGCCCTGCTTGAACGAGGCGGAGACGCTGGGTGCCTGCATCGTGAAGGCGCATCGGGCGTTCCACGAGTTGGGTTGCCGCGGCGAGGTCGTGGTCGCCGACAACGGGAGCACCGACGGTTCACAGGAGATCGCGTGGCGGCTTGGCGCGAGGGTCGTGCCGATCGCTGCCAGGGGGTACGGCAATGCCTTGCGCGGCGGGATCGTCGCGTCGCGGGGGCGTTTCGTCATCATGGGCGACTCCGACGACAGTTACGACTTCACCTCGATCGGCCCGTTCGTGACACGGCTTCGGGACGGCTGCGACCTCGTGATGGGCAACCGCTTCCGGGGCGGCATCATGCCCGGCGCCATGCCGTGGAAGCACAAGTGGATCGGCAACCCGGTGCTATCGAGCCTCGGCCGCCTCTTCTTCCACTGCCCGGTCGGCGACTTTCACTGTGGCCTTCGCGGGTTCAGCAAGGAGGCCTATGAGCGAATGCAGCTTCAGACCACTGGGATGGAATTCGCCAGCGAGATGGTCATCAAAGGGACGCTGTTGAGGATGAGGATCGCCGAGGTGCCGACCGTGCTGCACCCCGACGGCCGCTCGCGCCCCCCTCATCTGAGGAGTTGGCGCGACGGCTGGAGGCATCTGCGCTTCATGCTCCTGTTCAGTCCTCGTTGGTTGTTCCTCATTCCGGGCGCAGCACTATTACTCCTCGGCCTTGTCGCAATGCTGGCCCTGTGGATGGGGCCGGTCTGGGTCGGCCCGGCGGCGTTGGACGTCCATACAATGCTAGTCGCTGGGTTCATCTCCCTCGTCGGCTTTCAGCTCATCGTCTTCGCCCTGTTCACCAAGATCTTCGCCGTAACCGAAGGACTGCATCCCTCGACCCTGCTGAGCCAGGTTCCAAGAGAGATCAACCTCGAGTTCGGCGTGGCGGCCGGTCTACTCACATCCCTGGCCGGTCTGACGCTCCTCGGGCTTGCGGCGTGGGACTGGAAATCCGTGGGATTCGGAACCCTAGACCCCAGGGTGACGATGCGGCAAGTCATACCTGCGGTCGTGCTACTTATGCTCGGCTTGCAGACGATTTTCGCGAGCTTCTTCTTAAGTGTGCTCACCCTGCGTCGGGGGCAGAAGGATGGGTAAATCCCGCGCCCAGACTTTTGACTTCGGCGCAGGGGCCGCTCTGAAACCTCGTGCTCTTTCGATTGCGCATATAGTGCTGTCGCTCGAACTCGGCGGCCTCGAACGCCTGGCCCTCGACCTCGTGCGCGAGCACCAGGTATCTGGGCAGAGAACCGGCGTGATCTGCCTAGAGCGCCCGGGGCGTCTTGCGGCGGAGGCCGAGGCGCTGGGGACGCGCGTCGTCTGCGTCGATAAACGGCCGGGAATTCGGCCCGAGACGTTCGGCAGACTCCGGAACGCGATCGCAGAGTTACAGCCGGACGTCGTGCACACTCACCAGGTCGGGGCCCTCTTCTACTCCGGTCCGGTGGCCGGCGTGCCCATCGTCCACACGGAGCACGGGAAAGCGGGCGACGACATCCCGCGGCGGCGTTGGTTAGGTCGACTGGCCGGGTGCTTCGCGACGCGCTATTGCTGTGTATCGAAGGATATCGCGGACGAGTTGCTGGAGCGGCGGATCGTTCCAGCCCGCAAGATCATGGTTGTGCCCAACGGGATCGACTTATCGCGATTCCGAGGCAGGACGACTCGAGCCGATTGTCGCGCGTCGCTCGGGATTCCCGCGGGAGTCCCAGTCGTCGGCACCGTCGGACGACTCGACGAGGTCAAACGTCAGGATGTCCTGATCCGCGCCTTCGGCCGTCTGCTCGGTCACGTTTCGGAGGCGCACCTGCTGATTGTCGGCGACGGGCCTCAAGGCGCAGAACTGCGGCAGCTGGCTGAGAGCCTGGACATCGCTGGCCGCGTCCACTTCACCGGCTATCAACCGCGACCCGAGGAATTCCTGGCGGCGATGGACGTGTTCGGCCTGTCGAGCCGTTCCGAAGGGATGCCCCTGGCGGTTCTCGAAGCCTGGGCGGCGGGACTGCCGGTGGTGGCGACGCGGGTTGGTGGACTGCCGGAACTGATCGACGACGGCCGGTCCGGCGTCTTGGTCGACAACGGTAATGAAGCTGCCTTCGCTCAAGCCCTTGCCAACCTCATCGTCGAACCTACGGTTGCACTCGAATTGGGCGAGTGCGGCAGACGGCGAGTCGAGGCCGACTACAGCTTGAGTCGAATGATCCAGACTTATGAGCGTATCTACGTCGATCTTGCCCACACGGACCGGACCTCGGCACCGACCCGCCTCGCCTATCGCCGAACTCGATCAGGCCTGGGAGACCTCGGGAGTTGACGCCTCTACTTGCGGAACAGGCCTGGCAGGATGAGGTACGGCTCTGCTGCCCGAACTGTCGGCGCGAGATTGCGTCGGACGCGCCGGCCGGGGGGTGTCCGGACTGTGGTCGCAACATCAGCCGGATCGCGCAGGGGCTGACGAATTTTCTTCCGGTCGAGGACACCGTTGCGCGGGCCGCCCTGGGGTGGCCACCGGAATTCGTCCGATCACTCGGAGGCTGGGTGGGCGACGACGTCAAGGCGGAACCGCTGCCCTCGGGGTTCCGCCGGCAACTCTCCAGCTACGGCCTGGTCGGTCCGGACGGAGAGCTTACAACGCTGGGCGCCGGCATCCGATACCACGTGATCGAATCCCAGTGGCAGGCCGCCTGCGAAGATCGCGACGGACTCCCCGCGCTCATGACGGACCGGCCGGGCATCCGGGTGCTTGATGTCGGCTGTGGGGCGGCCCAGACCTTACGCCTGCTGGCAACTGCCGGGAGTGCGAAACTCGTGGGCATCGACACGGACCTCGTCGCCCTCGCGCTAGGGCTTCGATTCGCTCAACTCGAAGGCGTCTCGATCGGACTCGCAGGTGCCGCGGCCGACTCATTGCCATTTCGGGACGAGAGCTTCGACCTGGTCCTCTGCCGCGTAGCCTTGAATTACATGCACCAGCGTGGCGCCCTCGCCGAGATGGCCCGCGTGCTGGCAGTCGGCGGGCACCTCTACCTGCGAGTAGAACGAATCTGGCATGACGCCTACCTCATCGCCCAATCGCGGTCGGCCCGCGCCCTGGCTTGCCGCTGTCGCGACCTCGGGCACGGTGTGGTGCACGCTCTGGCGGGCTGGCAGGTCGCCCCAGGCAGCCGCATACGCGTCGGTCGCGCCTTCGCTTCTGCCGGTCGGGTCGAGCATATGCTTAGGCCGCTCGGTTGCCGCATCGTCCGGGTTGAGGAGACCCAGAGCTGCCCTCGGATCCTAGGGCGGCGGACTCAGCTGACGATCGTGGCTCGTCGAGAATCGATGGGCTCGCAGACCGACGTCGCAAGGGGGTGAAGCTCCCGCCGCGAGAGAAACTCGGGATCTGGACATGGCGAAATCGTCGAGCCGCATGACGCAACTGGACGGCCTGCGAGGCCTCGCCGCGCTCGCCGTTGTCTTCACTCACAATGGCAACCCGGCGTTGGCCTGGGCGCTCGATTTAGGGGCCGTCGGCGTCAAGCTCTTCTTCGTGCTGAGCGGATTCCTGATCACGGGCATCCTGTTGGAAGCCAGGAGGAAGGCTGATCCGGAGGGCCTGGGTTGTCGCGGGGTTCTCCTCGCTTTCTACGCGCGGCGATTCCTGAGGATCTTTCCGCTCTATTATCTAGTTTTACTTGCCTGCGCCATGGTCGATATGCCGGGCGTCAGGGCCAATCTCCCCTGGCACGTCGCCTATCTGACCAATTTCCATATTGGACGTGACGGCGACTGGGGGTTGTCTCTGAGCCATTTCTGGACACTAGCGGTCGAGGAGCAATTCTACCTGCTATGGCCTACGATCGTCCTATTCGTCCCGGCTCGTTGGTTGTCGACCATCGTCGTTTCGATAATCCTGATCGGCCCCCTGAGCCGAGCTTGCCTCGCAGTCGCCACGACGAACCTGGTCACGAGCATGACCGCCACTACATCCTGTCTCGATTCACTCGGTTTGGGCGCTCTGCTCGCGATGCGGAACGCGAGCGGGCGACGGCCTAATCTGGTGTTTCTTCGCGGGCTGCTCTGGGCCGGGCTAATCATCTCCGGCACCGTCGCTGCGGTGCGGTTCTCCGGCGTCGGCCGTTCCCACGGGACAGGCTGGGTGATCATCCTGACCCTGAAAGATCTCGGCTATTCGCTTGTCTTCGCCTGGCTCGTGAGCCTCGCCGCGGAAGGCTTTACCGGCGTCTCCGGACTCCTTCTCGCATGGCGGCCGCTCGTCTACACGGGGACGATCAGCTACGGGATTTACGTCTATCACGAGATACTGCCCTACTTGTGGCATTCGCGAACCTGGACCTTGCCGGGCGATGGGGCAAGCAGGTTTCTAATCGTCATGGCCGCAACCTATCTCGTGGCGGCTCTCTCGTGGGCTCTTTACGAGCGACCCCTGAACAACCTGAAGGATAGATTCCCCTACTTCGGACCAGCCGGGAGAGGCCGCGACCCCCGCGTCTCGCCCCTACAGCCATGCGAATCCTCGTCTTGACGAACCTTTACCCGAACCCCTTTCGGCCGAACCGCGCCACCTTCAATCGGCAGCAGGTGAAAGCCCTGGCCGATCAGCACGACGTATCGGTCATCGCACCGGTCGCCTGGGTTGACGAGTTATCGGCCTGGTGGCGGGGCGAGGCGGCGCTGCCCGCGGATCGGCGGACGAAGTGTGACGGGGTCGCAGTCGAGCACCCTCGCTACTTCTACATTCCGAAGATGGCCCGCGGGTGCTACGGCCGCTTCTACCGGGCCTCGGTTCGAGCGGCCTTCGAACGCGCTCGATTCACGCTCAAGCCCGACCTCATCTTTGCCCCCTGGGCCTACCCGGACGGCTGGGCCGCCGTCGAGTTGGGCCGTGAGGCAGGCCTGCCGGTGGTGGTCAAGGTGCACGGCTCTGACGTCCACGCCCTTGACTCCTACCCGGCGCGGCGGCGGAGGACGCGAGAAGCCCTGTGTGGAGCCGATGCCGTCGTCGCCGTGAGCCGCGATCTGGCCGGACGGGTTGGCGAGTTCGGTGTCCCGGAGGAGAAGGTCCGGGTTGTATATGACGGCATCGATTCAGAAATGTTCCACCCAGGCGACCGCCTCGAGGCACGCCGTCGACTCGGCCTGCCGGCCGGCGAGCCGATGCTTCTTTTCGTCGGCAATCTGGTCCCGGTCAAAGGACTGGACGTCCTGGTGGAGGCGTGCGGCGTGCTCGCCAAGTCCGGGTGTCGGTTCGTCGGCTATCTCGTCGGGGAGGGGCCTCTCAGGAGCGGGTTGGAAAGCCATATTCAGCGGCTTGGAATCTCGGACCGGCTTCGCCTGGCGGGGGCCTGCTCGCACGAGCGGTTGGCCGATTGGTATCGGGCAGCCGATTTGCTCGTTCTCCCGAGTCGTTCTGAAGGCCTCCCGATTGTGCTTCTCGAATCGGCGGCCTGCGGAATTCCCTTCGTCGCGAGTTCCGTCGGCGGTGTTCCGGAAGCCGTCGGGCTGGTGCCCAGTCGCTTGGTCGTCCCAGGAAACTCCAAAGTATTAGCTAATGCGATTCGCGACGGCCTGGAAGGCAGGCTCGTCCTCGACGGCCGCCATCCGCGACGGTTGCGTGATCACCGCGACGCCGCGGACGAGCTAGTCGCCCTGTTCCAAGAAGTGATACGCGGCAGCCAGGCGCAAGGCGCCTCTGTAGTCCCAGGGCCGTGCACATCGGCCGGCGTACCCGCGCCCAGAATCAATCTCAGCGAGGTCCCGATCCGATGATCGAAGCTCCTGCCCGCCACGGACGGATCGCCGACGAGTCCGCTGCGGTACTCCGCGGTAGGGACATTGTCTGCTTCAGCCATGACTGGAATGGCGACCCGCTCTCGAAAACGCACCTAATGCGCCTGCTCGCCCGCGACAATCGAGTGCTCTGGGTCAATTCGATCGGCTATCGGACTCCGACTGTCTCGCGCGCGGACGCCAGCCGCGCCTTTCGCAAGCTGGCCGCCGCCACTCGCCCGATACGAGCGGTCGAGCCGAATCTCTTCGTCCTGAGTCCGTTGGCTGTGCCGGTCTACGACCGAAAGGCGGTTCGCATACTGAACCGCTACTGGCTTCGGTTCCAGGTCCGCCTCGCGATGCGAAGGCTGGGGTTCCGGAGGCCGATCAACTGGGTGTTCAACCCAGCGGCCGCAGTCGTTGCCGGCGCTCTAGGCGAGGAAACAATCATCTATCATTGCGTTGACGAGTACTCCGCCTTCACCGGCGTCTCAGCGGCAGCGATGCTGGAGTTGGAAGCCCACCTGCTGCGGCTTGCTGACCTGGTGGTTGTCTCGGCAGATCGCCTGCTCCAATCGAAGGCCCCGTTCAATGCCAGGACGGTCCTGGTACGACACGGCGTGGACTTCGATCACTTTCGCAAGGCCCTCGATCCCGGCATGCAGGTGCCGGCGCGGATCGCTGGGCTGCCGCGTCCGGTCATTGGCTTCTTCGGCCTGATCGCGGATTGGGTCGACGTCGACCTGATGGCCGAGGTCGCCGCCCGCCATCCCCACGGCTCGCTCGTAGTCCTGGGCAAGACGACGACCGACGTCTCGA
The DNA here is from genome assembly GCF_011065895.1 of Paludisphaera rhizosphaerae. NCBI lineage: Bacteria > Pseudomonadati > Planctomycetota > Planctomycetia > Isosphaerales > Isosphaeraceae > Paludisphaera > Paludisphaera rhizosphaerae. Next base: position 176,345 of record NZ_JAALCR010000004.1, read on the forward strand.
AACTCAGCCGGCTGCCGAACGTCCATCTGTTGGGGCGGATTCCCTACACCGACCTGCCCGCTTACTGCAAGGGATTCGACCTCGCCCTGATGCCTTTCCGAATCAACGAACTCACCCTCAATGCCAATCCGCTGAAGGTCCGCGAATACCTGGCCGCAGGGCTGCCCGTCGTCTCGACGGCGATCCCGGAGGTGGAGGAGCTCGGTTGTTGTAGGATCGGTGTCGGTCGCGAGGGATTTCTTGGCGAGGTCGAGGCTGCTCTGGCCGACCCCGGGCCGCGCATCGAGCGAAGCGAGCTGATGCGGCACGAGAGTTGGGGCGCCCGGCTCGACGAAATACGCCTCCACCTGGCGACTTCAGGCACAAGAGGGTCGCTCTAATGGCCGCCGAATGGGTCTTCGCCCTGAGCGCCAGCCTCCTTCTTTACACGTATATCGGTTATCCGCTCCTCATCGGTGCGATCGCACGGCTCCGCGCTCGTCCGACGAGTCCTGAAGGGACGAATGGCCGTGCAACACCGCCGTGCTCGTTGATCCTCGCGGGCCATAACGAAGAGGCGACGATCGGCCGGAGGGTTGCCGAACTCGCCGCGCTCGTCGCCGACGCGAACCCCGAGAGTGAGCTGATCGTCGTCTCCGACGGTTCCGATGACAGGACGGTCGATCGGGCGAGGGCGTCGGCGGAGAGATCGGGGGTTTCGCACCGTGTGATCGAACTGGCCCGCCGGTCCGGCAAGGCCGAGGCGGTAACGCGAGGGTTCCTCGCCTCTCGCCATGAGATCGTCGTCTTCGCGGACGCCCGCCAACGATGGGGGGCAGACGCTCTGGTGCGACTCCTGGAGAACTTCGACGACCCTGAGATCGGCGCCGTCAGCGGAGACCTGATCATCGAGAGCGGGTCGGGGGTCCTCGCCGGGGTCGGGCTCTACTGGCGGTTCGAGAAATGGATCCGTCGGCAGGAGAGCCGCTTCGGCTCGTCGGTCGGCGTTACGGGGGCAATCTGTGCCGTCCGACGCGGCCTCTTCCGGCCGATACCGCCGGGGACGGTCCTCGACGATGTATACTGGCCCCTACTCGTGGCGATGAACGGGGCGCGAGTCGTGCACGACGGCCGTGCGAAGGCGTTCGACCGCCTCCCCGAGCGAACCCGCGACGAGTTTCGCCGGAAGGTCCGGACCCTCGCGGGCAACTACCAACTCCTGATCCGGCTCCCGGCCGTCCTGCGACCCTGGAGAAATCCGATCTGGCTCCAGTTCGTCTCGCACAAGCTGCTGCGGTTGGTCGCACCTTGGGCCATGCTGGCTCTGCTCGCCTCAAGCGCGGCGATGACGCACCCGTTTTACCGGGCTGCCCTGTTGGGGCAGGGAGCCCTCTACCTCCTGGGCCTGGCAGGGTTGTGGACGCCCATCGGCGGCCGGTGGCGCCTTGCCTCGGCGGCGGGGTCCTTCCTGACTCTCAACGCAGCGGCCTGGGCCGCCTTCTGGGTCTGGGCCTCGGGACACTGCGAATCGGCCTGGGGACGGGTCCACTACGAGAGCCCGCCCCGGGACTGCTCCTTTCCCAATCTGGGGCGCTAACCCGGGTGCCGCGTTGATCACACTGAGAGAGGGTGGCACCCCTCGTCGAGCGGGACACGGCGGTCATGAATTCGATCGTTTTGGTCTCGGTAATGACCGCGGCGGGCATTGCGGCCGTGGCCGCATTCGCGACCTGGATCCTCCGCCGTCGCCACCTGGACCGCTGGCTCGTGACGTATCTGATTCAAGCTCCTAAGCGGCGGGCTCCCACTTCCAACGAGCCGATCCATCTGCTGCTGTGCATCGCCGATCATTTCGAACCCCGCGGCGGAGGGGTTACGCCCGAGGTCGCATGCGAGCGGGTTCGTTGCTGGACGGAATCTTATCAGCATGTCTTCGGATCCTTTCGGGACAGTGACGGCCGCCCCCCCCGGCACACCTTCTTCTTCCCCTTGGAGGAATACGACCCCGAGCACCTTGATCTCCTGTCGGAACTTTGCCGCGCCGGCTACGGCGAGATCGAGGTGCACTTGCACCACGACGGGGAGACCGCCGCCAGCCTGCGACGGCGGCTCCTGGACTTCAAGAAGACCCTGGCCGACCGCCATGGCCTCCTGGCGAGAGACCGCGACACGGGGGCCCTCGCCTACGGCTTCATCCATGGCAACTGGGCGTTGGACAATGCCCGTCCCGACGGCCGCTGGTGCGGCGTAAACAATGAGCTCGACATTCTCCGGGAGACGGGCTGCTACGCCGACTTCACCTTGCCGTCGGCCCCGCATCCGACCCAAACGCGCAAGATCAATAGCATTTACTACGCGGTCGATGATCCCCACCGCCCCAAATCGCACGACTCCGGGCGGGACGTCGGCCAGGGAGGTCCCCCTCGCGGCGCCCTGCTCCTGATCCAGGGCCCCCTGCTTCTCGATTGGGGACGTCGCAAGTGGGGGCTCCTCCCTCGTATTGAGAACGGCTGCATCCAGGCCAGCCAGCCACCCGATGCCCGCCGCGTCGACCTCTGGCTGCGAGCCCGCGTCCAGGTGCCGACCCGCCCCGACTGGTTCTTCGTCAAGCTCCACACGCATGGCGCGACGGAGGAGAACCGGCGAGTCCTGCTCGGCCCGCCGACGGTCGAATTCCACCGCGACCTTGAACGTCGAACTCGCCGCGACCCGAATTTCCACTTCCACTATGTGACCGCCCGCGAGTTGTACAACCTCATCCGGGCCGCGGAATCAGGCTGGAGCGGCTCGGTCGCCGAGGCCCTCGACTACCATCTGACCTGGGACGCCGGCCGAGCCGCAGCGGGCAGGTCCGACGGCACGCTCGCCGCCCTCTGAAGCAGCCAACCCGACCCGTTCGATACGTCCTCTCGGGAGGCATGGCCTTGTACCGAACCGAACAATTCTTGGGCCCGCTCAACAGCAGCGACGAGGCGATCTCGGACGTGCCGCCGGCAGCCGACTGGGGCCTTTGCCAGGAGCTTCGCGACCGGATCGAGGCGAAGTCGGCCCTCGTGGGCATCATCGGCCTGGGGTACGTCGGCCTACCGCTGGCCCGAGCGTTTTCAAACGGCGGCTTTCGGGTCCTCGGGTTCGACAGCGACCCGACCAAGGTGGTCCGACTCCGACGCGGCGAGAGCTACATCGGCCACATCCCGGATGCCACAGTCCAGGAGATGCAGGCCCGTCAGTTCAACGCGACCGACTCCTTGTTCCGCCTCGACGAGCCGGACGCCATCATCATCTGCGTCCCCACCCCGCTGACCGCCGCCCGCGAGCCCGATCTCTCCTACGTCGTCCAGTCGGCTCGCGCGATCGTCGATCGGCTCCGGCCGGGCCAACTCGTGGTCCTGGAGAGCACCACGTATCCGGGGACGACGCGCCAGGTCGTCCTGCCGATTCTCGAGAGCGGCAGCCTGCGGGTCGGCCGCGACTACTTCCTGGCCTATAGCCCCGAGCGAGAGGACCCGGGTAATCCCACCTACACCGGAGCCGCAATCCCAAAGGTCGTCGGCGGGATCGATTCCGCAGGGCTCACGCTGGCCTCGGCCCTTTACGAGCGAGCCATGACCGCGGTCGTACCTGTCTCGACCTGCGAGGTTGCCGAAGCGTGCAAGATCTTGGAGAACACCTATCGCGCCGTGAACATCGCCCTGGTCAATGAGCTGAAGGTCCTTTACGACCGGATGGGGATCGACGTCTGGGAGGTGATCGACGCGGCGAGGACCAAGCCCTTCGGCTTCCAGGCGTTCTATCCGGGGCCTGGATTGGGTGGGCACTGTATCCCGATCGACCCGTTCTATCTGGCCTGGGTCGCTCGCAAGTACGGCCTGTCCACACGATTCATCGAGCTGGCCGGCGAGGTCAACACGGCCATGCCCGATTTCGTCGTCTCGAAGATCTCCGAGGCGCTGAACGATCGCGGCAAGCCGATCAAGGGCAGCCGGATCACCCTGCTGGGAATGGCCTACAAGAAGGACGTGGACGACCCCCGCGAGTCGCCCGGCTTCGAACTGATGGGCCAACTCCTACGACGGGGGACCGTGGTCCATTACAACGACCCGTACATTCCCACGCTGCCGCAGACGCGTCGCCTCGGCCATCTCCCGATGGCCAGCCAGGAGTTGAGCCCCGAGTACCTTCGCGACCAGGACTGCCTCGTCATCGTCACCGACCACTCGGCCTACGACTGGGCCTGGATTGCCGCGCACGCCCCGCTGATCGTCGACACCCGCGACGCCATGCGGGGCGTCGCCGTTGCGCCGGGCCATGTCATCCGCGCTTGAGGGGGCCACCCGCGGAGCCCCTTCGCCATAGAGTCCCCGGCCAAGGTTCTGTCGTCGACGTTCCAACGGCTCGTCAGGTGTCGATGGGCCCCTCCAGATAGTAGGCCTCCCCGTTATGAACGTCGGTTCGCTTCCTCGGCCAGCCGGGAGAAAGGAGGGATCGACCAGAATCGCAATGGCCGTCGAACGCGGCTGACCGGGCTGCGTCGCCTGACGGATCAGTGAGAGGACGTGGTATGCGACGGACGTCGCTGACCAAGGCCTCGTCCGGTCCCGAACACGACTCGGCAGGCTCATCATCTTGCCAAGCACACCCGCGAATCCGCCTGTCTGAGGAGACGCGTTCGGAGCCGTTCCGGAAACCAACCCTCTGCGGCTCGCACCCCGCGGAGGCCATCGACCTAACGGGTGCAGAATTAGGAGAGTGAATCATGCTTCGCGGACCGACTCGGATCAGCAAGCGACTGCTCTTACTAACAACCCTGTCCGCGGCGTGCCTGCTCGGCTCGCCTCGGGCCGCCCACGCCGTCCCCGTGCTGCAGCTTGCACTGGTTGAAGATTCGGCGAGCACGCCGGTATTGATCAATTACGTGGGCCCCTCGGGAGGCTTCGGCCCCGGCGGCGCTGTAACGTTCTCTGGAGTCTACGGAGACTTCACAGTGACAATCTATGGCGGGTCGTCAACCAACTCCGCCAGCCTGAGCAACCTCCTCTCTTCCACGGTGAGTGTCGTTAACAACAGTGTCGGAGAGCACACGCTCTACCTCTGGGTCTCCCAGACAGACTACACCCTGCCGGTGGGGCCGATGCTGTTCGGCGAGGCCGGGACGGGGGGCAGCATAACCTCCGGCACCCTCGGCATGATGGGTATCTACCAGGCGTGGGCAGACTTCGGCAACACCCTCTTCGGGACGACCCCTTTTCCAGGCGGCGTCACGACCGGCCTTCAAAATGGAACCCAGTCCGGCAGCACGTTCGATTCGGGTTCAGCTTCCGGCGTGTTCACGCGCCCGGTGACGCCGTTCTCCTTGACGAGCCTCACCATCCTCAAGATGAGCGGGGGCGGCATTGTGAATTTCGCCGATCACATCCTCGTGACGGGGGTTGCTCCTGAGCCTACGACGATGGCCTCGGCACTCATCGGCCTCGGGCTCGCCGGCGGCCTGGCGCAACTGCGTCGCCGACGCGTCACCGTCTGAAAGCGACGCGAATCGGCGACCACGCAAACAGATGTCCTCGAGCGGGGAGGCCGACGAGCCTCCCTGCGCCCTTTTCCGACGGTTCGCCGCCACGGCCCGCCGCGGCGTCGCGAGACTTCATGCGACCGGTCGAGACCGGCCCGCACACCACCCATCCCGGCGGAGATGATTGAGACGGCCGCCCAGGCCGACCGGCGACCCAGTCCCAGGCGGCTCGACCCCGAGCGACCATACCTTGCAAGGCAGGCGGCGGACCTCCGATGCAACGAAAACTCAACGTGCGGTTTCTCGGGTTCCTGATCGGCCTCTTCGTCCTTTCCGGCGTGGGCGTTCACACGCTGCACGGCCACCAACTACGCCGCTCTGCCGGCGGCCTGCTGCAGCAGGCCGCCGAAGCCGAGTCCGAAAATGATCTCCCCAAGGCTGTGGACCACCTCGAGCGTTACCTGGGGATCCGGCCCGACGACTCCGATGCGCTCGCCCGGTACGCTCTGCTCCGCGAGCAGTTGGCGACCACCACCGCCAACCGCAAACGGCTGCTTCCGGTCCTGGAGCGGGCCCAGATCCACAATCCGGGTCGTTCCGACCTTCGGCTCCGGATCGCGCGGATCGACATCGAGCTCGGCGATCTGGCCGCCGCGCGAGAACACTTGACGGTGCTGCCGAAGACGGGCGAGACGGAGCAGCTCCTCGGCGAATGCGAGGAAGGCATCGGCCACCACGAGGCGGCGGCGGCCTGGTACGCAAAGGCGCGGGGCCACGCGCCGGCGCAGATCGAGAGCTATGTGCGCCTTGCGAACTTGCTGCGTCGCCGCCTCAAAGATCCGGACGGTGCCGACAGGATCATGGACGCCCGAGCTGACGCAGGGGGCCTTGTCGCGACCAACCCGAAGTCCTTCCGGGCCTATCTGGAACGGGCACGCTACCGCCAGGAATACGGGCTGGCCGGCGGCGACGAGGACGTTCGGCGTGCCGCGGACCTGGCACCCGACGAGGCGGACGTCCTTTTTGCGGGGGCCGAGCGGGCGCTGGCCCGCGGCGAGCACGAAGCGGCCCGCGCCGCATTTGATCGCCTCGCCCGTCTCCACCCGCAGGATCATCGCCCGTATCAGGGCCTTGCCGATCTGGAGTTGTCGGCCCACAAGCCCGACGAGGCCGTGCGCTGGCTGCAGAAGGGGATCGAGGCTCTGCCGGGAGTCGCGGACCTTCGCTGGCGGCTCGCGGAGGTGCTCGTCCAGACCGGACGGGGAGATGAAGCGGGCCGGATCGTCGGCCGGCTGGCCGAAGAGGGCTACCCGGTGGAGATGGTCGACTACCTCCAGGCCCGCCTTGACGTTGGGCGAAACCACTGGGTTGAGGCGGCTCGGCGCCTCGAAGAGGTCGTCCAGAGACTTGCGACGCACGAGGTGCTCGTCCCCAAGGACCAGCGTGCGTTTAGCAGGCAAGTCCAGCTCCTGCTCGGCCGCTGCTACGAGCGGATCGGCGACCAGGAGAGGCTCTACGACGCCTACCGGAAGGCGCTCGACCTCGATCCCGGCACCTACGATCCTCTCGAGCTCACAATCAGGTGGAGCCTGGCCGCCGCCCTGACTTCCCTGGACAGGATCGACGAGGCCCTGACCGAATATGAGCGGATACTGCCGCGTGCCCCCGAAGCCCGTTCGATCATGGCGAGGCTCGCGATCGTGCGAAACCTGCGCCTCGCGCCAGAGAAGCGGAATTGGGGCGACGTGGACCGGCTGATCGACGGCCTGGGGACGGCCCCGACGATCGTCGCCAAGGGGGCGCTGTTAAGGGCCGAGGTCGCTCTCGCCCGGGGAGAGGCGGCACGGGCTCGCGAACTGCTCGTCGCGGCGAAGGAGAGTCATCCCGACGAAGCTGAATTGTGGACTACCCTGGCCGACCTGACCGGCCGCCAAAACCGACCTGACGAGGCGCTCGAGCTCCTTGATGAGGCGCGGCGTCGCTTCGGCGACACGGTCGAGATCCGGCTGGCGACGGCGCGATCCTGGGCCCTTCGCTCAGGGCCTGAGGCCCGCGAAGCCCTAGCCCGGCTGGCCGATGGCGTCGACCGTTTCGGTGAGGAAGCCGGGACGCTCCTGGCGGGGCTGGCCTCGGTCCACCTGCAGGCCGGCGACACGGCGGCTGCTCGCCGGCTCTGGACAGAGGTGGCCCGTCGACGGTCGTACGACCTAGGTAGCCGCCTGATCCTCTTCGACCTGGCCACCCGAGACCGCGACGCCGCCGCGATGGGTGGTCTGATCGACGAACTCCGGAGGATCGAAGGAGACGGGGGCGTCCACTGGCGCCTTGCCGAAGCACTTCGCCTCATCGCCCTTGTCGAAACTCATCAAGACGAGGCCGAGTCGACCCTCCGGGCTCGCACGCTGCTGGCTGAGGTCGCCGTCGTTCGGCCGAACTGGTCTGGAGCCGCACTGGCCCAGGCCCGGCTCGATGAGCTGCGAGGCGACGCCGACCTGGCCGCCAAGGGGTACCTCAAGGCGATCGAGTTGGGCGACCGCAGACCGGACTCGATCCGACGGGCAGTCCAACTGCTGATGAGCCGCCAACGCTACGTCGAAGCGGCTCAGTTGCTCCAGCAGGCGCAGGGCCAGACCCCGCTCTCGGGCGACCTCCAACGATTGGCTGCCGACGTCGCGCTCCGGGGTCACGAAGATCGACGAGCCCTCGACATGGCCCGGAAGGTCGTCGCTGAGGGCTCCAAGGACTACCGCGATTACTTGTGGCTTGGCCAGACGGTCGAGGCGATCGGCCGCCGCGCGGCGGCCGAGGGACGGGCCGATGAGGCGAAGGCCCGGATGACTGAAGCCGAGCGAGCCTTGCGACGCGCTGCGGCTCTGGCTCCAGAGGTGCCGGAGCCCCGAGTCGCTCTGGTGCAATTGCTGGTTGCCGACCGGCGGCGCGATGAGGCTGAAGCCGCCATCCGAGAGGTCCAGTCCAAGCTCGCGGCGAGCGCCCCCCTGGCCCTCGGCTGGTGCTACGAGACGGTCGGACGCCCCGACCAGGCGTTCGAGACCTACCAGGCGGCCCTTGCCGCGAGACCCAAAGACCCTACGACAATCCAGGGACTCGCTTCCTACTATCTACGCACGGGTCGGCCGGCTGAGGCTGAAAAACACCTCGAAAACCTCGTCCAACTCGGCGAGCGGGCCCCCGAGCAGTCGGGCTGGGCCCGTCGGACCCTCGCGATCTTGCTCGCGGCGGGAGGCACGCACCGGCAGGCGATCCAGGCCCTCGAACTCCTCGGCGCGGAAAGCGGGACTGCGTCAGGCCCTGCCGTCGACGCCGACCTTCGCGCCCGAGCGCGGGTCCTGGCGCTGCAACCCAGCCGCGCGCGACGCCGAGAGGCGATCGCCCTTCTCGAGCAGCTGGGTCGACGAGCCACCCCCGACGACCAGTTCTTGCTCGCCCAACTTGCCGAGGCCGACGGAGACTGGCCCAAGGCCCGTGAGCGGCTGCACGGCCTTCTCGACGCCGACGGCCAGAATCCGCAGTACCTTGCCCTCCTCGTCGGGGGCCTGCTGCGTCACGGTCATGTCGAGGAGGCTCAGGCCTGGTTCCAGCACCTCGAGACGGCCCAGCCCCGGGCTCCGGAAACCATCGAGATGCGGGCCCGGATTCTGGAGGCGCGGGGCCGCCGAGACGACGCAGAGAAAGTGCTCCTGGACTTCGCCCGCGAGGACGAGGTGAGAGCAGAACCCGTCGCGGTCCTCCTCGAGCGGCTTCACCACCCGGCTGCGGCCGAGAATCTTTATCGGACCGCCGCGTCACGGCGACGCCCTGAGGCGGTGCTCCGCCTGGCGACCTTCCTCGCCCGTCAGGGGCGCGTCGATGAGGCGCTCGACATTTGCGACCAGGCCTGGGGGGCCTTCAGCTCGGACAAGGTAGCCGTCACGAGCGTCGAGGTCCTCACCACGGCCGTCGCCAGCGAACCGCAATGCCAACGCGTCGCCGACCGAATCGCAAGGGCGCTGGACAAGGCCCCTGAGTCAGCGACGCTCCGATTCTCGTTGGCGAACGTTCGGACCCTCCAGGGAAATTACCAGGAGGCAGAAATGCTCTACCTCCGGATTTTCGAGCAGGATCGGACGAACGGAACCCCGCTGAACAACCTCGCCTGGCTCCTGGCCACCCTGGGTGTACGCGGCCCAGAGGCTCTTAAATTGGCGGAGCGGGCCATCGAGCTGAACGGCCCCAGGCCCGACCTGATCGACACGCGTGGGGTCGCCCACCTGGCTATGGGCCACGCCGACCTGGCGGCTAGAGACCTGCAAGACGCCGTCGCCGTCACCCCTGCCCCAGATAAGTACTTCCATCTCGCACGCGCCTATTTGATGGCGAAGAAGATCGACGAGGCACGGGCTGCGCTTCGCGAGGCCGTCGATCTGGGGCTCCAGGAGGGCTCGCTCCACCCGCTCGAGAGGCCCGCTCTCCGAACCCTGACGGCTGCCCTCGCCCGCCACTGAGCCGTCAGCACGAGCGCCTCTGCTCCGAAGTGCCGCAAGGCCACGGCGGCACCAGCCGTCGAGGCCGAGATTTTGGGGACGTTCGGGCAGCCAGAACCCGCCCGGACGACGCAACGGTCGGACGGCGGCGGTACATGATACGCGCCTTCCTAAGACTGGGGGCGGTCTTTCCTCTTTAACGCGCCGAAATTCTGGCGTCCGGCACTATTGGACGTGGAATCATGAATTATACAAGAACTATTGTATGTTGTACTGGCCATGAAACTGTTGCATCAGGATTAAGCGGTCCAACATCCGCCGCCGGGGGGCGAGCCGTCGAACTGTCGACATGCTGCAGTTCGTCATTGAACCTGGAGAAGCGCTCCAGTGAGCCCTTCCTGGCAGCATGCGGAGCGGCCGAACCCCTCCGCCTGCTTGTCGAAGTGCCTGGGGAGTACCATCCGAGAGAAATTGTCCTGCCTGGACCGTTCGCCGTCGTGGGACGCGACCCACAGGCCGACGTCTACCTGAACCACCCGCAAGTGAGCATGCGCCACGCCTATCTGCAGGTCGCCTTCGGGCGACTCTTCTGGTTCGACCTCGGCAGCCGAACCGGGACGGTTGGTTGCTCCGGGAGCCGTCCCGCCGGGCGGCTAGTATTTGGCGACAGGCTTGGCATCGGGCCGTTCATCCTCCGCCTAGCGGCAGCCACAGATCCGGCCGTGAACGACGAGGACTCGGAAGGTCTCACCCCACTGTCGTCCCGATTCGTCGGCAAAGACGACTTGCCGAGCAGAGCGTTGGAGATTCGAAGCGAGTCGAGAGGCAGCTCAGTCCACGAATTACAGAGGTTGCTGACGCTGGTGGGGCGCTCGCCGATCTGTCGTATCTGCCTTAGCGACGCGACCGTCTCGAGGGCCCACTGCTCCCTGGTCCTGACGCCGCATGGCCTCTGGGTCGTCGATCTACTTGGTCGCGGCGGGACTGCCGTCGACGGCGATCGGGTACGATTCTCCCGGCTCGATGCGGGCGACACCCTATCCGTTGGCAGCCTCAGATTGCGCGTGCGCGACGATGCGGCGCCGTGTGTGGAGGGACCTTTTTCCATAGGTGCTGACATCACGCCCGGCGTGCTGGCCCCATCGGAGGCGCTGATCGCGCCGCTTATTCAGCAGTTCGGTCAGATGCAGGACCAGATGTTCGACCAGTTTCGCTCATTGCTCGTGGCGACCTTCCAGATGTTCGGAAAGCTGCAGCGTGACCAGATCGACTTTCTGCGCTCGGAGCTCGACCAGATCCGCCGGCTCTCCGAGGAAGTCGCCGAGATCAAGGCCGACCGCGCGGGAGCCTCGAGATCCTTAACTTCTGAGCCACGCCAAGCCCAGGCCGTCCAGTCGCCTCGCTCACGCAACGGGCACCGCCCGCAGCCAAAGCCCCTCGACCCTCAAGTCCACTCGCTGCTCGACCGCCGCATCGCAGCGATGGAGCAAGAATCCCAGGATCGCTGGAGCTCGCTGGTTCAAACCCTCCTTGGCGGCTCCTGTCCTCCACGTGTTTGATGCCGGCTCCATTGACGAGCCCTGAAGGACTTCACTGCGGCGAAGCCAGCCAACAAAGCGGCAACGGATCCCTGAGTCACCCGCCCAGCATCCCCTCGATTCCGCCACGCGACAATTCGGGTGGAATAGCTGCAGACCCGCATAGAGTGGGAGGTTCGCCGTGTCGCTTCCAGAACGAATCCTGAACCCTTTCACGCTGTCGGTCCTTCTGACTTGGGTCGCCGTCGTTCGCATGTGGTGTCGGCCCCGGCCGCCCAGGCGTCGCTTGGCCGGCCTGACGGCTGCCGTCCTATGCCTGACCACGGTCAGTCAGCCGGTGGTGGCTTACTCTTTGCTAGGGAGCCTGGAATGGAGATACCCACCCCTGGAAATCAGGCCGCCTGGGGCCAAGGTGGTAGTGGTCCTCGCCGGTAGCGCTGCGGCCGCGGATGGCTGGCGTCGAACCGCTGAACTGGGCCCCAGCACGCTCTATCGTTGCCTACACGCCGCCGAAGTTGCGCGTAAGTGCGGCAATCTGCCCATCCTGGTCAGCGGCGGCCCGATCGATGCCTCACCAGCCAGCCCGACCTGCGCGAGATTGATGCGAGATTTTCTCGTGGCTCAAGGCATTCCCTGCTCGACCCTGGTCGAGGAAGCTGCCTCGCGCACGACGTACGAGAACGCCGCAGAATGCCGTGAGAAACTCGGCCTTCGACCTCCTGGGGCCGTCATCCTAGTCACCGAGGCGATCCACATGGAGCGAGCCATGCGCTGCTTCCAGAAGCAGGGAATCGACGCCGTGCCGGCTCCCTGCCACCACCAGGCGATCCGATTCCGACCCTCGCTCCGAGCTCTCTTGCCTAGCGCAGCTGCGGTCCAATCTTGTATGGACGTCGCTCACGAATGGATCGGCCTGGGTATATACTGGATTCGAGGCCGGATTTGACACAAAACAAGTCAATCCAACTGTCGCAACACGAACATAGAGACCTCAAGAGACGAAACATGGCCTGATGAAATCAGTTTCCATATTTATATTGTCAGTAGACTCCCGCCACACTTCCCTCCCGAGCGGTCGCGCGACGCACTCGGACGGCTCGCCGTCGAGGGCCTAGCCGAGCTTGTCACATCCCCCCACCCCGCCCTGGAGCCGGCCTCAGCCGCGCGTACAGACTGCCGTTCAGGCATAGTCAACCTCGCCTGTGCTGCCTCCGAGTCTTCAGCCAAGGCCGCTGGAACCGCTCTGATAGACGAGGAACGTTTCCGCTCGCAGCAGTGCTGAAGTGGTCCCCATGGTCGAGACCACTCATGAGGGCTCATGTCCCTCCTCTCGCACTTCGATGGAACACAACGGGTTCCGTTGCATCCCCGACGAGCGATGACGCTCGACCTCGAGTCGGGTAACCGGCGCGACCGCCGGTTGGCGGCCGCGCTAGGTCCAGGTTCCGAAGGAAGCTCACTTCACGCGGAGAAGCTTCATGATTCGGCCGGAGACGTTCCAGTCCTGAATGTAGAGGTTCCCGTCCTGGTCCCACGACGAACCGTGGGTTCCGCTGAACACTCCTTCGATCCACTGGTTCTGCGGCACGTTGTAGCTGCCCCCCTTCTTCGCGTCGGGGTTGTTGCCCAGCACGGCGATGATCGTGTTGTTTTTGTCCAGGATCACCAACCGCCCGTGCAGGTCGGGAACGGAAACGAAGTCCCCCTGAACGTTGGCCGAGGTCGGCATGCCCAGGCCGGTGACGACCTCGCCGATGAACTTGCCGTCCAGGTCGTAGTGCAACAGACGCCCCTTGGGCAGGTGGTTGCGGTCGCAGATCAGGAGCCGCGGGGGCTCGTACCGCGTGTCGAGCGTCATGCCGTGAGCGGTGTGGAACTCTTGCAGGCCGTCGCCGTGCGTCCCGAAGTGCATCAGATACTTGCCGGTCTTGTCGAACTTGAAGATGCGGTCGCTGGCGTAGCCGTCGGAGAGGAAGATGTCGCCGTTGGGTGCGACGGTGATCGCGGTCGGGTTGAACTTCTTCAGATCCAGGCCCGACTCCTTCGGGAACGGCAGCTTCAGGACGATTTCGCCGGTCTGGGCGTTGAGCTTGACTCCCTCGGCGTTGTTGTTGCGGGCCCCGTAAAGGAACTCGCCCCCCTCTTCCGAGCGGATCTTGATGTCGTGCATGTCGGAATAGTTGTCGCCGAGGAAGGTGCGGATCACCTTGCCGTCGGGCGAAAAAACGAAGACGCCGGCGTGAGCGCTCGTGTAGATGCTTCCGTCCTTGCCCACTGCGACGCCGCCATGGCACGGGCCAATCGCCGACTTGCCGTCGGCCGCCAGGCCCCAGCCCGGCACGGTGTCGAACGTCATCGCGCCGCAGCCCATCCGGACGGGCAGCGGCGTATCGGCCGCAAAGCCTGCCGACACGGTCCCGAGGGCGAATGCGAGTGCAACAGATGCGAGGCGGCTGGTCATGATCAAGTCTCCTGCAGGCTGGGGTGACGCCCTTGGAAGGGGAATTCGCAAAGCCTACCGGGCCCGAAGACCAAGAGAAAGACCACGCCGCCTACCGGGCGACACGTTCTTTTGATCAGCTTCCCTCAGGTGTTTTCACGCGGAACTCGCGGACGCTGAACAGCCAGGCCCCCAGGGCGAGGAACACGGTCGACACGCCAAGCAAAACCGATATGGAAGTCGCGGCGGTCGGAGCCTCGTCCAAATCGATCGACCAGTCGCTGCCGTTCCCTCCTAGCAGGCGTAGGATCAGGACGCGCATGTGGAAGAGGATCGTTCCATACCGCACCAGGAACGGAATCGTCGAGACGACCCCCTCGAAGACCAGGGTATACCCCACGCCGACGACCAGCACTCGTTTCGTGAGCAGCCCGAAAAAACCGAAGATCGAGATGTAGGCCAGCAGAGCCAACGCCCAGAGTCCGGCCGTCGCCCCCGCCTGCTCGATCAGTTCGGCCGCGCCATAGTGGTCGATCCCCCAGTTCACGGCTGCGATGGCGGCCGTCGTGAAGAGACCCGCGAGGGCCGCGGTGACGAGCGTAGCCCCGAGAACCTTCGCCAGGTAAATCGCCCAACGAGGGATCGGGCGGATCAGCAGATAGGTGAGCGTCTGCTCCTCCACGTCGTCCTGCACCAGGCTCGACGCGAACAGCAGTGCAGCCAGTGGCAGGACCGCCTGGGGGATCAGTCTGAAGATCAGAGCCCGCTCGCTGTCCCCGGCGTCGTATGGGACCTCGTTCCGACGAACGAGCAGAGCGACTGCGACCGGGGCCGCAAAGATCAAAACGAACAGCCAGATCCGCTTGCCGCGGAGCTGCCGTTCGACTGTGATCCTGAGCACCGTCGCCAGGGCCCCAAGTGAGGGGACGTTCGAGACCGGCACGGGATCGACCCAGGGCGGGCCCCCGACGGGCGGCGGGGTGGCGGCGGGCGTTGAAGCCGAGGTCATGAGTTCACCAGATACTTGAAGACGGCTTCCAGGTTGTCGTCGTCGGAATAGATTTCCTCGATCGGGGCGTCAGCCTCGCGCGCCAGGGCCGGCAGCCGCTGGTAGAAGACGTCGGGAGCGCGGGTCTCGACGACGATCGAGCGTTCGTCGCGGGGCAGTTCCACTCCCTCCACGTCGTCCCAGCGAACGAGCTTGGCGGCCAGGGCGCGGCGGTTGGGTCCCTTCAAAACGATCCGGTGCGGGTGGGCGTCGATCAGACCGCGAATCTGACGAACATCGCCGAAGGCGACCAATCGCCCGTGGTTCATCAGCACGATCTGCGAGGTGAGTGACTGAACCTCGTAGAGCACATGGCTGGAGACGAGGATCGTCTTTCCTTGCTTCGCCAGCGATCCAACGAGTTCCATCAGCTCATGGCGGGCGACCGGATCGGTGCCGGTGAGGGGCTCGTCCAGGAAGAGGACCTCGGGGTCGTGGACGAGAGCCTGGGCGAGCTTGGTCCGCTGCCGCATCCCCTTCGAGTATCCGCGCACCGGGCGATCGGCGGCGGCCGTCATCCGGACCTGTTCCAGAACCCGGTCGGCGGCCTTGCGCGCCTCACGGCCCCCCAGGCCGGCAAGCGTCCCGCAGGTGCGGAGGAAGTTGCGGCCCGTCATCCACTCAAACATTGCGTCCTGTTCGGGGCAGAGTCCGATGTATCGGTTGAGGCCGGAGTTGCTCCAGGGCCGCACGCCCAGCACGCGGACTTCCCCCTGGCTAGGGCGAAGCTGGCCGGTCGCCAGTTGCAGCAGCGTGCTCTTCCCCGCGCCGTTGGGCCCGAGGAGACCGGTCACGCCCCGCCCCACTCGGAGCGACAGGTTGTTCAGACCGATCACCTGGCCGTACCACTTGGAGACCGAGCGGAACTCGATCACCGCCGGAGTCTCGGGGGGGGCGGTCGTGCTCATCTCGTCGAGGTCCCTCTTTTACTTCAGACGGTCCAGCGAACGGACCCTCGTGGACAGGACGACCGCCGACGCGACTGCGAGCCCCGCCAGCACTCCAGCCGACCATTTCCAGGGAGGACGGCGCTGAGCGGCGGATTCCACGCGGATCCGAGGCGGAGGCGGACCCTCGTCGGGGGCACCTGGGGGCGGCGGGGGGCCGATGGGAATGCCGAAGATTCTGGGTCGCCGCGGGCGCTGGCGTGAGCGCGCCGCCGCCTCCATCGCCTCGCGACTTGCTCGGAAGACGCCCGCCACGCGTTCCCACTGGGCGTCGTAGTCGAAAAGGGCGTCGCGAACCGAAACGAGGTCGGCGGAGTACGAGGCCAGAGGCGCCCACTCCTCGGCTCCGCCACGTCGAATCGCGTCGGCCGCCGCTCCTCCGAGCATCCAGACGCCGACCCACATCGCCGTGACGAACCGCGAATTGCGCGAGAGCGACGAGAAGGCCAGAATGAGCAGCCCCGTCGAGCCCGCAACCACAAGGCTGAACGCGACCGACGCCGCAAGCACTCGCCAGGTGTCCGTGAGCGTTGCTGGATCCAGACTGAACGCGAGCCCCAGCAGGTACGCCAGAATCGCCGGAGCCAGCATCACCGCCAGCAGGAATGCGGCGATCACGCCGAACTTCCCCAGAAAATAGTCGATTCGACGAAGAGGACGGGAGAGATACAGCGGCAGGGCGTTGAACCGGAGATCCTGGCTGATGAGGTCCGGCCCGACCAGCATCACCAGCAGGAAGCTGAAGACGAGTTGGACCTGAAAAAACTGCACGAAGGCCAGAGTCCAGAACGTCGTCCGAAAGCCTTTCGGCCCAGATGAGATCTCCTCGGGAAGCCCCTGGAAGAGAAACAGGAACGGAGCGAGGATCGACGACTTCTGTTCAAACAGGCCCCACAGCGCCAGGAAGGCGGCCAGCAGGAGTGCGGGAGCCAGTGCACCGATCAGGGTGGTGACCAGCCATCGGTTCTTGAACTGGGCCTTCACGCCGTTACGGGTGATGGCCAGCCACCGAAACGCGTGGCCGGCGAGCTTGCCGTCCCAGTGTTGATATCCCTGGTCCAGGATCGGCATCAGCTCGCGCCCTCGACAGCCTGGAGGAAGACCTCTTCCAGCGTGCTCCGGCGGGGGCGGAGCAGACGGATCTGCTCGGACGTCTCATCTGCGGCCGCCCAGAGCGCCGCCACGCCTTCGCCGGCGGGGAGGGCGACGCGTAGGTGGTCGTCAACGGCCGTGGAGTCGACGCCTCGATCGGCGAGCGCCGCGGCGAACCGCGTCTGATCTCCCCGCACCCGCAATTCAAATTCGTTGGTATGGGGCTTCTTCAGCTCCTCGATCCGCCCCTGGGCGAGGACGCGTCCACGACCCATCACGACGACGTACTCGCAGACGGCCTCGACGTCTGGCAACAGGTGGCTGGAGATGAGCAGGTTCATCCCCTTGGCCCGCGAGAGGTCGCGGCAGAGATCGAGGATCTCGCGACGGCCGGCCGGATCCATGCCGTTGGTCGGTTCGTCGAGGATCAGAAGCTTGGGATCGTGGACGATTCCCGAGGCGATCTTCAGCCGCTGTTTCATGCCCGTCGAGTACGACTCGGCGCGGCGGTAGCGGGCCTCGCGGAGATCGACGTAGTCGAGCACCTCATGGGCGCGACGGAGGGCGTCGCGAGGGGGCATGCCGACCAGTTCGCCGGCGTAAGCCACGAACTGGACGCCCGTGACGCCGGGGAAGAGGCATTCGTCCTCCGGGACGAAGCCGACGGCCTGGCGGATCTCCAGGGGCTGCGACGTGAGATCCATCCCCAGAACACGTCCACTGCCCGAGTCGATCCGGACGAGGCCCAGCAGGCTCCGAATCATCGTCGTCTTGCCCGCGCCGTTGGGGCCGAGGAGCCCCACTGCGCCTTCCGGGAGCGACAACGAGAGCCCCGACAGGGCCGTGACGGCCCCGTAGGTCTTCGTCAGATCTTCCAGCTCGATCAGCATCGGGCACCGGGATGAGGCCGTCGCGGCGTCGGGGCGTCCACAACAGGCGTTCGCGAACGCCGCCCGATTATTGTGCGGCCCCGGCGCGCCGGCCGCAATCGGCCGGCGGCGGAACCGATCGACGCTCGATCAATTGAACAGGAAGTGGCAGATATCGCCGTCCTGCATCACGTAGGCCTTGCCCTCGACGCGGAGCTTGCCCGCGGCGCGGATTTCCTTCTCCGACTTGTAGGTCTCCAGGTCGTCGAGGGTGTAGACCTCGGCCCGGATGAACCCCTTTTCGAAGTCGGTGTGGATCACGCCGGCCGCCTGAGGGGCCGTCGCGCCGACGTGGACCGTCCAGGCCCGAACTTCCTTTTCGCCGGCCGTGAAGTAGCTCTGCAACCCCAGGATCCGGTAGGCCTCACGGGCCAGGACCGCCAGCGCGGGCTCGTCGAGACCGGAGGAGTGGAGCATTTCCAAGCGGTCGGCCTCGTCTAGCTCGGCGATCTCGGCTTCGAGCTTGGCGCAGACGGCGACGACCCCTGCCCCGATCTCCTTTGCTCGCTGACGGACCTTGATCGCCAGCGGTCCCTCACCGTGCAGGTCGTTCTCGTCGACGTTCGCGACGTAGAGGATCGGCTTGGCCGTCATCAGGCCGAAGCTGGAGATCGCCGCGGCCTCGGCCGGGTCGAGCGTCAGCGTTCGGAGCGGCTGGTCCTTGCCGAGGTGCTCCAGACAGTGCTTGATCGCCTCGACGCGGAGCTTGGCTTCTTTCTCGCCGCTCTTGGCCGTGCGCTCAGCCTTGGGCAGGGCGTTCTCCAACGTCTGGAGGTCGGCCAGCATCAACTCGATTTCGACCGTCTCGACGTCCGAGAGCGGATCGACGGCCCCAGCGACGTGGACGACGTCCGGGTCCTCGAAGCAGCGGACGACCTGAAGAATGGCGTCGACCTCGCGGATGTGGCTGAGGAACTTGTTTCCGAGCCCCTCGCCCTCGCTGGCCCCCTTGACGATGCCGGCGATGTCCACCAACCGCAGCGCCGCAGGCACCAGCTTTTTGGGGACGATGTATCGGCTGATCCGCTCCAGCCGCCCGTCGGGGACGCTGACGACCCCCTCGTTCGGCTCGATGGTGCAGAAAGGATAGTTCGCGCTCTGAGCCGCCTTGGAGCTGGTCAGTGCGTTGAAAAGCGTACTCTTGCCGACGTTCGGCAAACCGACGATGCCAGCCCTCATAGCGAAGCGACGCCCTTGTCCCTTGGTGGTTGAATCTCGCCGGCCCGACGGCCGATGAAGCGGATTATCGTACCCGGCGACGCCCCACGGCGTCTCCACGAATTCCGAAGGCCCGCGTTCCCATCCAGGCGAGCCGGCGCTTAGATTCGGGAGTAAGGCCGACGCTGGGCCGGCCGCCCCCGCCTCACCTCTCGGACGCCCGCTCATGCGCCCGATCGGTCTACTGTGCTTCGCGATGGCCTCGGCGGGGGTTCCCACCTACGCGGAAGAACCAGCGGAAATCCCCGCAGCGCTCGACCGGGCCGCGAAGGAAGCAGCCGTACAGGTCGTGAATGTTCGGACCGATCTCGACGTCGAGACCCCATTCGGGCCCATAACGGCGAAGCCGACCGGCTCCGGCCTGACGAAGTACGCCCGACTCCTCTCCGAGGAATTTGCCCTCTACCCCGCATCCCTGGTTCGAAAGGCTCGCCTACGGCGGCTGGTTCTCTGCTCAGACCTGGCGTTCAACGGGGAACTTCGAGGAGCGATCCCCGACTACTGGCACGGGGACCTTTATCTGGATGTCGTCCGAGGCTCCGCCAGCCCACCTTACCAGCGAACCGCGATTCATCACGAATTCTTCCACCTCGTCGACTACCAGGACGACGGCGAGGTCTATCGTGACGACGCATGGTCGGCGCTGAACCCGATCGACTTCCGCTACGGTCCGGGAGGCGCCAACGTCCAGGACGACCCCTCTGGTTCCCTGCCGAACGAAAAGACCCGCGGCTTTCTGACGGCTTACGCGACCTCCGGCGTCGAGGAAGACAAGGCGGAGGTCTTCTCACGGCTGATCATGATCCCTCGCGAGGTCGAACGTCGGAGCAGCGCTGATCCAATCATCTGGCGCAAAGTCGCCCGCATGAAAGACATGCTCAAAGCGTTCGAGCCATCCGTCGACGAGGTGTTCTGGAAGCGCATCGCGGAACGACCGGACACGCCCATTGGGCCTGTCCGGTCGCCAGCGGCCCCCCCTCCTCATCCTGAGGCTCACTTCGAATCGATGCTCGGCAACGGGAAGAGCGTCGAGGGGACGTGGGACCGTTCCATGATCTCCTTGATCCGAGCGACGATCTCCGGCTGATCGGCGGCGACGTCGTGCGACTCCCTGGGATCGGCGTCCAAGTTGTAGATCTCGATCGCCGTCTTCCCCTGGCGGAGGTTCTGTCGAACTCCCTTCCAGGGTCCCATCCGAACCGCCTGCTGGCCACCGTAGGAGGCGAACTCCCAGTAGAGGAAATCGTGGGCCTTCTGGGCGTCCGGACGGCCGAGGAGCGTCGGGGCGAAACTCACTCCATCCAGCCCCGGCGGCAGGGCGTCGCCGATCCCCGCCAGATCCAACAAAGTCGCGGGGACGTCCGGAAAGTAGCCGATGAAGTCGCTCGTGGTCCCCGGCTTGATCCGTCCTGGCCAACGAACGATGAAGGGGACCGCAATCCCCCCCTCATAGACCGAGCCCTTCAGCCCCCGCAAATCGCCGCCGGACTTGAAGAATCCAGTGTCCGCGCCGCCGACGTCGTGGGTCGGCCCGTTGTCCGAGGAGAAGATCACGATGGTGTCGTCGTCGATACCCGTCGCCTTCAACTCGTCGAGAATTCGTCCGACGGTTCGATCCATCCGCGTGACCATCGCAGCGTAGGCGGCGTGGGGCTTTGGGTGGGGCAGATATCCCTTGTCGCCCTTGTACGGATTGGCGTCTTCGAGCTTATCGGTGTACTCGGCCAGCGAATCCTCCGGAACCTGAAGGGCGACGTGCGGGATGATGAACGGCAGGAACAGGAAGAACGGGGCGTCCTTGTGCTCGCGGATGAATTTCAAGGACTCGGCCTCGAAAAGGTCGTGCGAGAAGGTCTCGCCCGTAAGTCCGGCCGTGTTTCCCTTGAGCATCACCCTCTCGTGGTCGTTCCAAAGGTATGTTGGATAGTGGTTGTGGGCGTGTCGCTGGCAGTTGTACCCGAAGAAATGGTCAAACCCTTGCTTGAGCGGCTCGCCTTCGGACCCGGGAAAGCCCAGGCCCCACTTGCCGATCGCCGCTGTGGCGTAGCCGCGCGACTTGAACATCTCGGCCATCGTGATTTCGGAGTCGGGGATCGGCGCCTGGCCCTCCGGCTGGATCTCTCGATTGTCTCGGACGAAGCCGTGGCCCGAGTGCTTGCCGGTCATCAACGTGCAGCGCGACGGCGCGCAGACGGGTGACCCCGAGTAGAACCGGTCGAAACGCATCCCCTCGGCGGCGAGATGGTCGATCGAAGGCGTCCGGATCTTCGCCTGCCCATGCACGCCCACCTCGAACTTGCCAAGGTCGTCGGCGAAGATGAAGACGACGTTCGGCTTGCCGTCGCGGGCCCATACCGGAGCCGCTGTCGCCAGAAGCAGAAAGGCGCAAAGCCTGTTCGTCCAGGTTCGTCCGCTCATGAGAGTCTCCGAAGCTGCGCCGAATGGGGATAAGTCGCGAGGGGAGGGCGACCCCTCTTTGTAATCGACCGAAAGGCGCACGGCCAGATCGCCGGCTTCGGGGCTCGCTTCGCGGCTATGCGCCGGTTACGATGCCGCGACGACCTCGAGAACGACCGGAGGTAGACGATGACGATCCGACGAGCGGCGGCGTACCTTCTGGCGATCGCAACCGCAGCCTCCTCTGCAGAAGCCGCCGAGGGCTGGTCGGCAGGCGCTGCGGCGGCCGACGTCACGCCGCCAGGACCCGTCTGGCTCGCGGGCTATGCCTCCCGCAAATCACAGTCGGAAGGCGTGACGCTTCCGATCAAGGTGAAGGCGCTGGCCCTTCGGGATCCTTCCGGGTCGACGGCCGTGCTGCTCACGGCCGACGTCGTCGGCTTCGATCGTGGGTTCGCGTCCCGGGTGTTCGATCGGATCGGCCAGGCCCATGGGCTGCCTCGAGGGTCAGTCGCCCTCTTTGCGTCGCACACCCACACGGCCCCGCTCGTCCGCGACGCCCGGCCGATGCTGACCGAGCGCGGCATGGATCTGGCGCAAGCGAAGCCCAACGACGACTTCCGCCGCGACATCGAGGAAAAGCTCGTCGGCGTCGCCGCTTCGGCTCTGCGCTCGCTACGGCCTGTCGAGTTGGCCAACGGCGAGGGTGAGGCGCGTTTCGCGATCAACCGCCGCGAGAAGACGCCGAACGGCTACAAGATCGGCCTCAATCCCGACGGCCCCGTCGATCGCGCCGTGCCGGTGCTTCGGGCCGTCGACTCGGAGGGGAACCTCGTGGCCGTGCTGTTCGGCTACGCCTGCCACAACACGACGCTAACCGACAAGATCATGACGATCTCTGGCGATTACGCCGGCTTCGCGCAGGCGAAACTCGAAGCCGACCACCCCGGCGTCGTCGCCCTCTTCGCCATGGGATGCGGCGCCGACGCCAATCCGAATCCTCGAGGGACCGTCGAGCTGGGACGGCTTCACGGCGACGAGCTGGCGAAATCGGTCGAGGATGTGCTGGCTCGCCCCGATCGGCTGCGAGCAATCGAGGGCGCTCTGCGAACGGCCTTCGCCGAGCCCGGCCTCCCGCTCGCCGGGCCAACCGACCGCGCCTCGTACGTCGCCCGACTCGAGGAAACGCCCGAGAAGCCCGTCCAACGCGCCCACGCACGGAGGCTGATCGCCGCGATCGACGCGGGCCGCCCGATCCCGTCGACCTATCCGTACCCGATCCACGCTTTCTCCTTCGGCGACTCCTTGGTGCTGGTCGCGCTGGCTGGCGAGGTTGTTGTGGACTACTCATTGCGGCTCAAGCGCGAGGCCGCCGCGCCGGGGCGGTCGCTCTGGGTGGCCGCCTACGCCGACGACGTCTTCAGCTACGTCCCGTCCGCCCGCGTCCTGGCCGAAGGAGGCTATGAGGGAGGCGACGCGATCTTCGGCTCCTACGCGAACCTCCCGGGCCCGTTCGCCTCCGAAGTCGAAGCGACGATCGTCGGAACCGTCCGCGACCTGATCGCCAGGATCGCACCGACGCCGTCGAATCGGGAGCCGTCGCGATGAGGATCTGCTGCATCTCGGACCTCCACGGCTACCTGCCTGAAATCCCCGAGTGCGACTTGCTCCTGCTCGCGGGCGACCTCGTCCCCTTGAACGCGCACGGCAAGGCCGAGGGACGCATCTGGCTGGACGGTACGTTCCGTGTCTGGCTGGACGGACTCTCCGAGCGGCTGACGGTCGTGGGCGTGGCGGGAAACCATGATTTCGTCTTCGAAGACGGCGAACCACGATTCTCCCGCCCCTTGCGGTGGACTTACCTCCAGGACTCGGCGACGACGTTCGAGGGTTCGTCCATCTGGGGGACGCCCTGGCAGCCGACCTTCTACAACTGGGCGTTCAATCTCGATGAGCCTGAGTTGGCCTCCCGATGGGACCTCATCCCCGAGGCGACCAATATCCTCCTGCTGCACGGACCGCCCTTCAGCTACGGCGACCCCACACCCAGCGGCCCCGTCGGCTCGCGCAGTTTGCTGCGCCGAATCCAGGCCGTGAAACCCACGCTCGCCGTGGCGGGACATGTCCACTCGGGCTACGGTGTCTACTCGATCGGCCCGACGACGTTCGTGAACGCCTCGTTGCTCAACGAGGACTACAGGCCCGCGAACCGCCCCGTCGTCCTCGACGTGACGGAGGCTGGGACGACGGTCGTGGAATGCGGCCCCCTTTGACTTCGCATCACGCGACCCTACAATGCGTCGCGATATGGCACTCACAACACGCTTGACAGCCCTGTTTCTGCTTACGGCGGCCGCGGCTGCCTCACCGATCGCACACGCCGGCGACGAGATTCGTCGGCTCCGCCTGGAGCCCGATCAAGCGGGCGCAGCGGCGGTGATCGTGCCGCTCCAGACCAATCTCATCCACACGACCCAGGTCTTTCCTGTCGACGAACTCGACCGGGTCGTCGCTGAAGCCCAGCAGATCGAGACGACGCTTGACCGTCTCGATAGGCTGATCCTGGCCTCCGGTTCTCATCTCGCCGACGTCGTCCGGCTCCATGTGGTGCTGGGCCGCGAGGACTGGCGAGAGCCGCTGCGGGCGGCTCTCGCGAAACGCCTCGGAGGGGCCGAGGCCCCGGCCTGGACCTTTGTCGGCGGCACGCCAGCACGGCCCGGAGCCATCCTGGCGATCGACGCCGTGGTGAGCGTCGCGGAAAGTCCCGCTCCGGGCCGTCGTGTGACGAAAGGCGTTCTGACCGGGTTCACGAAAGGCTCGGCGGCTTTCTCGATCCTCTCCGGAGGCCCCCGCGTCTTCATCTCCGGCCAGGCCGAGCAGGACGCCGACCTCGCGACGGCGACTCGCCAGACGCTTCGCAGCCTGGGAGATTCGCTCCGCACGCTTGGACTGGGCCGGGAGCATGTCGCCCAGTTCAAAGCCTTCGTGCAACCGGCCGACTCGACCGATGTCGTCGAGCGCGAACTCGCCGCTTTTTACGAGGGTGACACGCCCCCGCCGTTGGTGCTCGTCGGCTGGAAGTCGCCGGCCACGACGCCCATCGAGATCGAGTTGATCGCCGCTTCGGACGCGCCGGCCGGAGCAGACGCCGTGGAATACCCACCGTTGCCGCCGTTGAAGCCGTCTCCGGTTTTTAGCCGATCAGCGCGCGTGAACCGCGGCTCACTCGTCTACACATCGGGACTCCTCGGTCCCAAGGGCGCCGACGGGGCGGGCCAGGTCCAGGGGATCTTCGACGATCTCCGCGGCCTGCTGACCGAAGCCGGATCAGACTTCCGCAACATGGCCAAGGCCACCTATTACGTCTCCGATCCAACCGCCGACGCAGCGTTGGGTGCGATTCGCCCCAAGCTGTACGACCCCGCCCGGCCTCCCGCCGCCTCCAAGGCCATCGTCCCCGGCGTCGCCTCTCCCGGCCGGGGCATCGAGATCGACATGATCGCCGTCACCCCCTGATCCGCCTTTTGACGGCTCCTTTTCTCCTCATTCATGGAAATCGACATGAGCACCAAGGCCTACGCCGCTCGCGCGGCTGATTCCCCGCTTTCGCCGTTCTCACTGAGTCGCCGCGATCCTCTCCCGAACGACGTTCTCATCGACATCCTCTACTGCGGCGTTTGCCACTCCGACCTCCACCAGGTCCGCAACGAGTGGCACAACACGGTCTATCCCTGCGTCCCCGGCCATGAAATCCTCGGCCGGGTCTCAAAGGTCGGGAAGGACGTTAAGAAGTTCAAGGAAGGCGACCTGGCGGCCGTCGGCTGCATGGTCGACTCCTGCCGCACTTGCCCTTCCTGCAAAGCCGGCCTGGAGCAGTTCTGCGAGACCGGCGGCACGGTCTTCACGTATAACGGCCCCGACAAGCACCTCGGCGGCGTCACCTTCGGCGGATACTCGGAGAACGTCGTCGTCGACGAGGCGTTCGCGCTCAAGGTGTCGGACAAGGTCAAGGATCTCGCCGCCGCGGCTCCCCTGCTCTGCGCCGGGATTACGACGTATTCGCCCCTGAAGCACTGGAAGGTGGGGCCCGGACAGACGGTGGGGATCGTCGGCCTCGGCGGGTTGGGGCACATGGGGGTGAAGTTCGCGCACGCCTTCGGCGCGCACGTCGTCCTGTTTACGACATCCCCCGGCAAGGCCGAGGACGCCAAGCGGCTCGGCGCTGACGAGGTCGTCGTATCCAAGGATCCCGACGCGATGGCCGCCCGGGCTCGCAGCTTCGACTTCATCCTCGACTGCGTCTCCGCCCAGCATGACGTCAACGCCTACCTGAACCTTCTGAAGCTCGACGGCACTCTGACCCTCGTCGGCGCTCCGGAAAATCCCCTCCCCGTCGCTGCCTTCAACCTGATTCTCCCTCGACGCAACTTCGCCGGTTCGGCCATCGGCGGCATCCCCGAAACCCAGGAGATGCTCGACTTCTGCGCCGAGCGCGGAATCGGCTGCGACGTCGAGTTGATCAACATTCAGGACGTCGAGACCGCCTACGATCGACTCCTCAAGAGCGACGTTCGGTACCGATTCGTCATCGACATGGCCTCGCTGAAGAACTGAGCCTGAGTCGATCGTCCACCGCCCCGGACCTAATCATGTCGTCCTCGACGACGGGTGAACCGGGGCGTGTTTCAGGGTTTCCAAAAAGCTGAGCATCAGCCGAGACTGATACCGGTCCGGGTTCCAGCAGGCGGTAACCGTCCGCGACGGCTTCTCGCCGTCGAGCGAGCGGAACCGCAGCCGCGGCGTGGGCTCGGCCGGGACGGCCATCTGGGGGATCAGCGAAATACCGAACCCCTGAGCCACCAGTTGCTGAACCGTCGCAAGCTGGCTGACGCGCCCTGTCGTCACCGGCTGGAATAATCGGCGTCGGCAGAAGCCGCGGATGTCGTCGGAGAGGCAGTGGGCCTCATCCAGCAGGACGAACGGAAGATCGCGGAGATCGTCCAGCTCAACCTGATCGCGTCCGACGAGCGGATGATCGGCTGAGGTGGCCAGGAGGAGTTCCTCTTCAAAGAGGGTCTCAAACTTCAAATACCCGCGCGACGCCGGCATCGCCAGAACGCCGACGTCGATTTCCCCAAGGGCGCAGCGGCGAAGGATGACCTCGGTCACCTCCTCGTTCACTTCAACTCGCGCCCGGGGATATTCCTCGTGGAAGGCTTCCAGCAAGCCGGGCATCAGATAGGGGGCGATCGTGGGAATCGCCGAAACCACGATCTTTCCCGTCTCGCCGTCGTCGCAGAGGAGTCTCGCCGTGTCGTCCACCAGCGAGACGATCTGCAGCGCCCGCCGCCTCAGCAATTCGCCCGCCTCGGTGAGCGCCACCTGTCTCCCCTGACGCTCAAAGAGCTGCCGCCCCAACGACTGCTCCAGCCGACCGATCTGCTGGCTGATCGCCGGCTGACTCACTCCGAACTCTCGCGCCGCCCCCGTGAAACTCCCCAACTCGGCCGCCTTGAGGAACATCCGAAGCTGCTGGAATTCCATAATTGCACCTTATGAATCCTATAGCTCGACCCGGCGTTGAATTATAGACCAAAGCCCTTATGATGACCATGACTGAGGAGACCTCCCGGACGAGCCGTCCCAGGACGACCTGGGCGGGGCGGCGTCGATTGAGCCGTCGAGGGCGGTCCTCGGGAACCTCTCATTCAGCCCGTCGCGCGTCGTGGACGCGTCGAACGAGCGCCCTGTTGAAATGCGATCTGGAGATCGATCGAAATGTTGACCGTCGGCGACAAGTTCCCTGAGTTCACGGCGAAGGCGAGTCTTGGCAGCGGCCCCGAGGCGTTGCTCACGATCAGCAGCGAGCAGTTCGCGGGCAAGTGGGTTGTCTACTTCTTCTATCCCAAGGACTTCACGTTCGTCTGCCCGACCGAGCTGGTGGCCTTCAGCGAGCGTCTGGAAGACTTCAAGGACCGCGACTGCGAGGTCGTGGGCGGAAGCACCGACAACGAGTTCTCGCACCTCGCCTGGTGCAAGGACCACGACGACCTCCACGACCTCGGCTATCCGCTGGTCGCTGCTCAGAAGCTGGCCCCGGCGCTGGGGATCTGCGACCCCGTCGAAGGCTACGCCAATCGCGCCACGTTCCTCGTCGATCCCAACGGCGTGATCCAGTGGGCGGCTGTTTACAACGGCAACGTCGGCCGGAGCGTCGACGAGGTCGTTCGCGTTCTGGACGCCGTCCAGTCCGATGAACTCTGCCCCTGCAACTGGAAGAAGGGCGAAGCGACCATCGCGGTCTGAGCCCCTTCCCGACCGATTTCAGCGGGGCCGTCGCCGCGATGTTGCGATGATCGGCGGCCCCGCCTTCACTCCCACGACCCAATGAGGATTCCGAAGATGCGGTCCCTTGACGACCTGAAAGCGTCCCTGGGCGACGACACCAAAGACCTGCGACTCAATCTGGGAAACGTCCTGGACAACGGCGACCTGCTCCCCGTCGAACGCTGGGCCGTGGCGCTGGCGTCGGCCTATTTCCTGAGGGCCGGCGAGTTGGTCGAGGCTCTCACCGCGGCTGGTTCCGTTCACCTGACGCCTGAGGCGATCGCCGACGCCCGCGCCGCCGCCGCGATCATGGGAATGAATACGGTCTACTATCGCTTCCGCCACATGATCGGCAAACCGAGCTATTCTCAGCGTCAGGCCGGTCTGCGGATGTCGCGGATGGCCAAGCCGGCGGCCGGCAAGGGACTCTTCGAACTCGCCTCGATGGCCTGCGCCGCACTGGCCGGCTGCGAGATGTGCATCAAGGCCCACGAGCAGAGCCTGCTGCACGAAGGTTATACGGAGGACAAGGTTCACCAGGCCGTCCGGATCGCCGCCGTGGTCAACGGCTTCCTGATTGCGACCGCGGCTGAGGCGACTGAAAGCGTGGCCTGACCGCGAGCCGCCGTCCCGGCTGATTGACCGTCCTTCGCACGCTTCCTAGAATGTCGTGGTCCCGACCGTCGCAGGCGGCTGTTCGGAGTGGTCGGGAGGCGTGGTACGGCGGGTATTCAGACGTCCGATGGCGATAACGTACTACAAACGCCTGCGCATGGAGTTGGACCTCGACGGGTCGAACCTGTCGCCGCCTCTTCCCGGCCAGTTCTTCTGGGCCCCCTGGGACGAGACGCTGCTGATCCAGCATGCCGAGGTCAAATACCAGAGCTTCCGCGACGCGATCGATTCGGCCGTCTTCCCCTGTCTGGGAGACCGCCAAGGTTGTCAACGCCTGATGCGGGAGATCCGCCGCAAGCCCGGCTTTCTGCCCGCGGCGACCTGGCTGATCGCCTGTCCCGACGGCTACGTGGGGACGATCCAGGGAGTCGTCGACTACGGCCCGATCGGCGCAATCCAGAACGTGGGCGTGCTGCCGGCGTATCGTGGATTGGGTCTCGGCCGAGCCCTCGTCAATCGTGCGCTTTGGGGCTTCCATCAGGCGGGCCTTCGCCGCGCGTATCTGGAGGTGACGGCCGAGAATCGGTCGGCCGTCATGCTCTACAAGACGCTCGGTTTCCGAAAGGCAAAAACGCTTTATAAAGCTGTTGACGGCTGACCACTCCTGGGCGGGACGTTCTTCCGCGCGGGCGGTCGGCCGGTTATCCTCAGAAGAGTCCTTGCGAGGAGGTCCGAGGAGCGCCGCTGCCGTGCCCAGCCGCGGCAAGCGATCGCGCTGCTCGCCGATCGGTATCCGACAATAAACTCTAGCGGATTCCGGCGTCCGAGGCGGGCGTCCGGCGACGCTCGCATTTGGGGGAACGCCGTGCCGGCGCCATCCGCGACGATCCAGCAGCACGAGTACCCCAACGGCCTGGTGCTCGTCGCCGAGGCGATGCCCGGGGTCCAGTCGGCCTCGTTCACGCTCTTGATTCCGGCCGGGGCCGCCTACGAAGCCGCCGAGGGGCTCAACGCCGGCGGCGGGGCCGCCGCCATGACCTGCGAGTGGCTGATGCGGGGCGCCGGCGACCGCGACAGCCGCGCCCTCCTCAACGCCCTCGACAACCTGGGCGTGAGTCACTCCGAGAGCGCCCAGACGGTCCACACGAGCTTCGCCGCGGCCACGCTGGGCGTCAACCTGATCCCCGCGCTGGAGATCTTCGCCGACGTCGTCCTGCGGCCTCGTCTGGACGATCAGGAGGTTGAGCCGATTCGCGCGCTCTGCCTCCAGAACCTTCGGAGCCTGGAGGACGACCCTGGGTCCAAGGTCATCTATGAGCTGCGGCGTCGACACTTCCCGGAGCCCTGGGGCAGACCCTCCCCCGGATCGGCCGAAGACGTCGCGCGGATCACGCCGGCGGCCCTGCGGACCTTCCACCGAACGATGTTCCGCCCCGGCGGCGCGATCCTGGGCGTTGCCGGAGCGATCGATTGGCCTCGGCTTCGCGACGCCGTCGACCGCCTCTTCGGAGGATGGAAGTCCTCTCCCGAGCCCGTCCTGGTGGAAAAGCCGGCAGGCCCCAGCATCGACCACATCACTCGCGAGACCCAGCAGATCCAGATCGCCATGGCGGCCCCCGCGGCGACCGTGGCCGGCCCCGACTATTATCGAGCCCGAGCGGCCGTCGCCATCCTCGGCGGCTATTCCTCCGCCAGGCTGTTCACCGAGGTCCGTGAGAAGCGCGGGCTGTGCTATTCGGTCTACGCCAGTTACGAGGGCCAGCGTAACCGGGGAGCCATGCTCAGCTACGCCGGCACCTCCACCGACCGCGCCCAGGAAACTCTGGACGTCATGCTGGCCGAGTTCCGACGCCTGGCCGAAGGGGGCGTCGAAATGGAAGAACTGGAGACCATGCGGGCCGGCCTGAAGAGTTCGCTGATCATGGCGCAGGAGTCGAGCATGAGCCGCTCCAATGCGCTGGCCTCGGACTGGTACTTCCTCGGCCGCGTCCGATCGCTCGACGAGATCGCCGCCGAACTCGACGCGCTGACTCCCACGTCGGTCTCGGACTACGCCAGGACGCTCCTGAACCTTCGCGACCTGACCGTTCTGACGCTCGGCCCCACCCCCCTGAACGTCGACATTCCGGCCTGAGCCGCCCTCTAAGGACCGCCCTGATGCGTTTCCATCACACGACGCTCGATAACGGCCTGGAAGTGATCGCCGAGCTGAACGACGACGCGCACTCGATCGCCGCCGGCTTCTTCGTCAAGGCCGGCAGTCGCGACGAGTCGCCGGAGTTGGCCGGCGTCTCCCATTTCCTTGAGCACATGACGTTCAAGGGGACCGCCCGCCGAGACGCGCTGACCGTCAACAAGGACTTCGACCGGGTCGGCGCCAAACACAACGCGCAGACGTCCGAGGAAGACACCTTCTACCACTTCACCGCTCTGCCTGAGTATCTCCCCAAGGCGTTCGACGTTCTGGCCGACATCCTCCGTCCCACGCTCCGCGAGGACGACTTCGAGACCGAGAAGAAGGTCATCATCGAAGAAATCCGGATGTACATGGACAACCCCATGTCGGTCGCCTACGAGGCCGCCAAGGCCGCCCACTTCGGCGCGCATCCGCTGGGCAACAGCATCCTCGGCACGGTCGACTCGATCACGGCGATGAAAGCTGAGGACATGCGGACGTATTTCGCCAGCCGGTACAGCCCGGCCAACATCGTCCTCGGGTTCGCCGGCAAGGGCGACTGGGACAGCCTGGTCGATCTGGCGAAGAAGCACTGCCAGTCCTGGACCGGCGAACATCCTGTCCGCGACGCCCGTCCCGCCCACGGCCGACTCGCCTTCGAAGCCATTCTGCGCGAGGAAGACCAGCAGCAGACCGTCGTCGGCGTCAGCGACGGGCCGCCGCTCGAGAGCGACGACCGTTACGCGGCCCATCTGCTGGCGACGATCATCGGCGACCACACCAGCTCCCAGCTCTACTGGGCCCTCATCGACCCCGGCTACGCCGACGGCGCCGAGATGAGCTACCAGGACTACAATCAGGCGGGGGGCTTCTACTCATTCCTTTCGTGCGAGCCCCAGGACGTCCAGGCTAACCTCGCCCGGATGGCAAAGGTCTACCGCGGAGTGATGGAACGCGGGGTCACGGTCGAGGAACTCTCTCAGGCCAAAAACAAGGTCCAGGCGCGAACCGTCCTCCGGAGCGAACGCCCCATGGGCCGTCTGGCCTCATTGGGCTTCCACTGGGTCTACCGTCGCGCTTACCTCCCCGTCGAACAGGAACTCGACGCCTTCTCGCGCGTCACTGTCGATCAGATCCGCCGCCTCGTCCGCGAGTACCCTCTCTGGCCAATGACCATCGTCTCCGTCGGACCGACCACGAAGGTCAAGCCGCCGAAGTAAGCCGAGCTTGGAGAGGTCCCATGAGGATCGTCAGCCTGCTCCCGGCGCTCACGGAACTGGTTTGCGCCCTCGGTCGAAGGGAGGACCTCGTCGGCGTCACCCACGAGTGCGACTTCCCGCGCAACGTCGCCGAACTCGCCCGCCTGACCCGGAGCCGCCTCCCAGACGACGCCACAAGCGCCCAGATCGACGCCCTCGTCGCCGAGCAGGCGAACGGCCTGTTCGATCTCGACGAGGCGAGGTTGGGCGAACTCGCCCCCGACCTGATTCTCACCCAGGAGCAGTGCGACGTTTGCGCGGTGAACGAAGCGACCGTCCGTCGCGTCGCGGCGAAACTCGCTGGAAAGCCGCACGTCGAGAGCGTCGATCCCCGAACGCTCGACGAGATCTTCGCCATGTTCCGACGTGTAGGGGACCTGCTGGAACGCCCCCTCGAGGCCGAGCATCATGTGGCCGGCTTCCACCGGACGATCCGCTGGATTCGGGAATTCATCGCGCCCACTCGTCCCAAGCCCCGCGTCTTGCTCCTGGAGTGGCTCGACCCTCCTTACAGTTGCGGGCACTGGAATCCCGAGATCGTCGAACTGGCCGGGGGCCGCGAGATGATCGGGCGACCGGGAGAACGTTCAAGACGTGTTACCTGGGAGGAAATCGTCGAGACTAGCCCCGAGGTCCTCATCCTCGCTCTCTGCGGGCTCCCTCTCGATCGCGCCGAACGCGAAGCCGCGGCGATCGTCGACCGCCCCGAATGGCGAGAGCTTCCGGCGGTGCGTGACGGCCGCGTCGCGTTGGTGGACGGATCGTCCTTCTTCACCCGACCTGGGCCGCGTCTGGAGGTAAGCCTCCGAATCGCCGCCGCCGCGATCACCCCCCACATGTTCGCCGCGAGCGACACACGCCGAGGACAGGCGTGGAAGTTTCTTGAGCCCCCAAACTGAGCGCACAAAAAACGTCGGCCGTCGCGGAGGCTTCCACGACGGCCGACGCATAAACAAACTATAAGGCGATCAGGCCGATCGGCTCAGAGTCCGCTGAGGTCAGCGGCGCTGATCCGGATCCCCTTCTTCAAGCCCAGCCCTTTCACCACCTCGTCGGTCGCCGGGAAGGTCATGCTCCGACGCGGACCGATGCTCACTCCCGAAAGCTCCTTCGGCTCCGACGACGGATCGTCGGCTCCCGCAATCGCCAGACCATTGAGCACCAGCGGCGACGCGTTCTCGATCTTCACCTGGTACGTCGGCTTCCCCTTCGACCGCGGCCCCTGGCTCAACTGCGCCCGAACCAGACGGTTCAGCACTCCGCCGGCCAGCTCGTCGGCCGTCGCCTTGGCGTCGAACTTGCCGTCCGACTCCGTCACCGGCAGCGTGAACTTGCCGAACGGCACCCACGCCTGAGCCGTGCTGTTGCTCGAAGCCACCTGAACCAACGCCTCCTTGCCGTCGACCCGGATCCGGCAGGCCACCGCCGGCCCTTCGGGCTCCGCGGGAACGCCTTCGCGAGCCCACAGACCCAGCACCGGCTTGTCCTTCAAAGCCTTGGTCAACTCGTCGGCCGCCGCCTGCGACTCCGGCCCCTTGGCGTCGACCTGGAACAGCAGCACCCCCGTCTCATCGTCGGGCAGCGTGGCCAGCCGATCCACGAACTCCTGAGCCAGCGTCAGCTCGTACTCGTAGTTCTTGCCCCGCTTCTCGGCCATCCGAGCGATCACGTCCCAGTCCAGCCCCTGGGCCAGACGCCACATCACCAACTGGCTGATCGACTCCGGAGCCTTCTCGGCGGCCAGCCGACGCAGCGCCTTCTGCACCCGAGCGTCGGCGTTGATCTGCGACACGTCGCCGAGTTGGAGCTGCTCGCCCTCGGCGGGCAGCCGCACCGTGCCGTCCTCGTTGGGAGCGCTCAGGCTGACCAGACGGGTGGGCAGCTTGCGGTTCTGGCCAGGCTTGAGCGAGGCGTAGGGCAGCCCGGTGGGAGCGACCGACCGCATGCCCATACCCATGCCGCCCATGCCGCCGCCCATGCCGCCCATGCCACCCATGCCGCCGCCCATGCCCATGCCGCCCATGCCGCCCATCATGCCGGTAGCGAGGCTGCGCTGGTCCCACGAGTCGTAGTCGCCGCAGAGCGACATGATCAGGCGGGCGAGCATCATCATGCCCATCATCGGCGGCATCGTCCCCGACATGCCGCCGCCCATGCCGCCGCCCATGCCGCCGCCCATCCCGCCGCCCATCCCGCCACCCATGCCACCCATACCGCCGCCCATACCACCCATGCCGCCGCCCATGCCACCCATACCGCCCATGCCGCCGCCCATGCCGCCCATGCCGCCCATCTGGCCGGCGGCGCCCTGAGCGATAAGACCGGGGGGCAGAACGACGTTGAGCTGGCGCTTGGACTTGTTGGTGACCGAAACGGTCATCCGGCCGTCGCCTCGGCCCTCGGCTTGCACGTCCACCAGGCCGTCGCGCATCGCGTCCAGCAGGTTTACCGGCGCTGGTTCCGACTCTGCCGCTGGCGGCTCGCCGGCCCTCGCGCCCGCCGGAGAAAGGGCGAGCACGAGAAGTCCGGGCGCAAACCTAGCACACGCCGATCTAAGAAACCTCATGAAGCCCCCCTCATAATAAACCCGCCGTAAACGAAAGAAGGACCGCGATTAGCGGCCCTTCGTTTCGACGATTTGAGATCGACAAGCTTACGATCTGAGCTGCGGCCCAGCGGCCAACTTCTCAGAGTCCGCTGAGGTCAGCGGCGCTGATCCGGATCCCCTTCTTCAAGCCCAGCCCTTTCACCACCTCGTCGGTCGCCGGGAAGGTCATGCTCCGACGCGGACCGATGCTCACTCCCGAAAGCTCCTTTGGCTCCGACGACGGATCGTCGGCTCCCGCAATCGCCAGACCATTGAGCACCAGCGGCGACGCGTTCTCGATCTTCACCTGGTACGTCGGCTTCCCCTTCGACCGCGGACCCTGGCTCAGCTGCGCCCGAACCAGACGGTTCAGCACTCCGCCGGCCAGCTCGTCGGCCGTCGCCTTGGCGTCGAACTTGCCGTCCGACTCCGTCACCGGCAGCGTGAACTTGCCGAACGGCACCCACGCCTGAGCCGTGCTGTTGCTCGAAGCCACCTGAACCAACGCCTCCTTGCCGTCGACCCGGATCCGGCAGGCCACCGCCGGCCCTTCGGGCTCCGCGGGAACGCCTTCGCGAGCCCACAGACCCAGCACCGGCTTGTCCTTCAAAGCCTTGGTCAACTCGTCGGCCGCCGCCTGCGACTCCGGCCCCTTGGCGTCGACCTGGAACAGCAGCACCCCCGTCTCATCGTCGGGCAGCGTGGCCAGCCGATCCACGAACTCCTGAGCCAGCGTCAGCTCGTACTCGTAGTTCTTGCCCCGCTTCTCGGCCATCCGAGCGATCACGTCCCAGTCCAGCCCCTGGGCCAGACGCCACATCACCAACTGGCTGATCGACTCCGGAGCCTTCTCGGCGGCCAGCCGACGCAGCGCCTTCTGCACCCGAGCGTCGGCGTTGATCTGCGACACGTCGCCGAGTTGGAGCTGCTCGCCCTCGGCGGGCAGCCGCACCGTGCCGTCCTCGTTGGGAGCGCTCAGGCTGACCAGACGGGTGGGCAGCTTGCGGTTCTGGCCCGGCTTGAGCGAGGCGTAGGGCAGCCCGGTGGGAGCGACCGACCGCATGCCCATACCCATGCCGCCCATGCCGCCGCCCATGCCGCCCATGCCACCCATGCCGCCGCCCATACCCATGCCGCCCATGCCGCCCATCATGCCGGTAGCGAGGCTGCGCTGGTCCCACGAGTCGTAGTCGCCGCAGAGCGACATGATCAGGCGGGCGAGCATCATCATGCCCATCATCGGCGGCATCGTCCCCGACATGCCGCCGCGACCACCCATCATGCCGCCGCCCATGCCGCCGCCCATACCACCCATACCGCCGCCCATACCGCCCATACCGCCGCCCATGCCACCCATGCCGCCGCCCATGCCACCCATACCGCCCATGCCGCCGCCCATGCCGCCCATGCCGCCCATCTGGCCGGCGGCGCCCTGAGCGATGAGACCGGGGGGCAGAACGACGTTGAGCTGGCGCTTGGACTTGTTGGTGACCGAAACGGTCATCCGGCCGTCGCCTCGGCCCTCGGCTTGCACGTCCACCAGGCCGTCGCGCATCGCGTCCAGCAGGTTTACGACAGGAACGTCGGCTTCGTTGTCAGCCTTGGCCGCGTCAGGCGCGGGCTTCGTTGGCTGTGCCTTGGGGTCATCGGCCCAGGCCGGCATAGCGGCGGAGACCAGGAGGAATCCCCCGGCCAGAAAACGAGTGCGGAACCGAGATGTCGACATGGCAAACGCCCTTCCGTCGAATTGGCCCGGGAGAGCCGCGCGCCGTGGCCGCCGTCTCGATCGAAGGACGCCGGGAGCGGGGCGTCGCGTCATCGCGGACTCGGCTCGGGTGGATCGTCGCCCCGGAGAGATCGTGTGGTGGTCTCGAGAAACTGGATAACCGTGGGAACCGATCTCCGCCGGGCCAGGCGGGTCCCCTGAGCGGGCGGGATCGGATTGGGTCGAAGCAGACGCCTATTTGGGAGCAGCTTAGATGATGGGGAGTTCGGTCGATTTGGTCTTTCAACCGGGACTCGTCCTATCACTTTCCAGTTTAACAGACGATTCTCCAGCGGCCCCTATTCGCGCCGATTCCCGCAGTTCGGCGCGGCGGTTCTGACGCCCGAGCGGGAGTCGACGGATAGGCTAAACTCGGCGGCGCATGCTCTCGGCGAGGCTTACGGAGAGTCTGCGGCCGTCCGGCCTTAGACGCGGCCCAGGTACTCGCCCGTGCGAGTGTCGACGCGCACAGTGGTACCTTCTTCAAGGTGTTCGGGAACCTGCACGACATGGCCGGTTACGAGCGTCGCCGGCTTTGTACGGCCGGTCGCCGAATTGCCGCGGACTCCCGGAGCGGTTTCCACGATCGTCATCTCGATCGTGTCCGGCAGGTCGATGGCGATCACCTCGTCGTCGACGACGAGCGCCTCGATTCCAGGCATGTTCTCCGTCAGGAACGGAATCTGGTCGGCCAGATCGTCGGCCTTGAACGAGAACTGGGAGAAGTCGCCCGAGTCCATGAAATGAAGGTCGTCGGCGTCCCGGTAGAGATACTGGATCGGCTTGCGCTCGAAGCTGGACTCGTTGAGCGAGTCGGTTCCTCGATACGCCTTCTCGACCCGATTCTTGGTCTTGAGGTTACGGGCTTTGACCTTGTAGAGCGTGGCGGCTCCGCGGGCCGACGGCGTTTGGACCTGGATGTGCTCGATCATATGCGGCGCGCCGTCGATCTCGACGACCATTCGACGCTTGAAATCCTTGGCGGGCACCACGGCGGGCGAACTCCCTTGGGACTGAAAGCAGGTGATTGAAGCGGGGCGACAAGTGTGTCGTGACGACCGAGACATCTTACTCAGCGGCCTCGCAAACGGTCAAAACCGTCTGGCGGGCGGCCTGGTGCGGAGAAATCGGCCGAGGGGGGTTCTTAACATACTCCCAGACTTATGTTAGACTGGTCGTTTCATCGAGCCGCAGCGCTCATCCAGAAAACCCACCCAACGGCACGAGGCCGACGAGCAGGGCGAGTACCTCGAGTGCTGGGAATTGGGCGCCTGAGCCCGGAACACACGAATCTCGCCGACCGCCCCGGGCTGACTCGGTCCGGGGCGTCGCGTTTCCCTGCCTCCCACTTACGAGACGAGAGACCTTCGCGATGCCCGACGTACGTGCTTTCCGCGGCGTCCGTTACGATGTGGCCCAGGTCGGCGCGCTGTCCGACGTGGTTGCGCCCCCCTACGACGTGATCGGCCCCGAGTTGCAGGACAAGCTCTACCAGGCCAGCCCCTACAACAGCATCCGGATGGAGCTGAACCGGGCCGAGCCGGGCGACTCCGCCTCCGAAAGCCCCTACACTCGCGCCGCCCGGTTCCTCCGCGACTGGCAACGCCAGGGCGTGCTCCGGACCGAGGAACAGCCGGCGTTCTACGTCTACGAGCAGACCTACCAGGTCGAGGGCGAGACCCACGTCCGCAAGGGCTTCTTCGCCCGTGTCCGGCTTGAGCCGTTCGGCGAGGGGAAGATCTACCCCCACGAACAGACGCTCGCCGGCCCCAAGGCCGACCGATTGGCTCTCTACCATGCGACGGGCTTCAACCTCAGCCCGATCTTCGGCCTCTACCCCGATTCGACCAACGAGGTCCTTCGCAAGGTCGAGGAAGGGATCAAGGACAAGACCCCGCTGATCGCCGAGGACCACCTCGGCGTCGTCAACAAGCTCTGGCTCTGCACCAACCCCGAGGTGATCTCGGCCGTCGGCGGGCTGATGGGGGGCCGACCGACGTTCATCGCCGACGGCCACCACCGCTACGAAACCGGGCTTCGCTTCCGCAACGAGAAGGAAGCCGCCGGCGAGTTGACCGGACCCGACGATCCGGCCAACTTCTGCCTGATGATGCTGGTGTCGATGAGCGATCCCGGCCTGCTCATTCTGCCCACCCATCGCCTGGTGAAGGGCTTCCCCGGGCTGACCGCCGAGGAGTTGGCGAACCGGCTCTCGCCTGAGTTCGACGTCAAGGTCGTCGGCGAAGGGGACGACGGTCTGGAAATCGCCGCTCTGGCGACCGAGGGGAGCGACGAGCAGGACGTGCTCGCCTTCGGCACGGTCGCCGACGGCAAGTGGACCGTCGCCCGGCTCCGCTCCGACGCGACGATGGACCGGCTCGCCCCCGACCACGGCGCCGACTGGCGTTCGCTGGGCGTAAGCATTCTTCAGGTGCTC
This sequence comes from Paludisphaera rhizosphaerae, assembly GCF_011065895.1. NCBI lineage: Bacteria > Pseudomonadati > Planctomycetota > Planctomycetia > Isosphaerales > Isosphaeraceae > Paludisphaera > Paludisphaera rhizosphaerae. The sequence goes on from NZ_JAALCR010000004.1 coordinate 215,089, forward strand.
GTCCTCGACCATCTGCTCGCCCCGTTGGCCAAGGATCGGTCGATCCGATACGTCCACCTGACCAGCGAGGTCCACGACGACGTGGCCGCCAAGGGCTGCGACCTCGCCTGCCTGGTTCCTCCGGCCAGCATGGAGCATGTCGAGGCCATCGCCTCGGGCCTGGAGACCATGCCCCCCAAGAGCACCTACTTCTATCCCAAGCTGCTCACCGGTCTCGTCTTCAACCCGATCCGTTGAAAAGCCCCGCAAAGTCGGCAAATCCCAATTGACGAGCGCCCGAGGGCCGCATAACACTAGTTGGCGGCCCTCGGGCGTCGTCGCTTTCCTTCGCGACGGATCACGCCTTCCACCGAGGCCGCTGGGAGTCGATTCCTCACCATGCCGGCTCGATCCAGACGGATCCTGCTGAACCTGTTCGCGATCGCGTACGGAATCGTCGCGATCGCCGGACCGGCGTTGCATGCGCTCCCGGGCCTCGGGCATGAGGGCCCTTCCTGCGTTCACCGCGACGGCGTGTCGTCCTGCCCGGACTCCCGTCCGGTCGACGCCCATCATGACTGCGTCGTCTGTCATGTTCAGGCCCAGTCGTCGCTCCACCTCGACGCCGACGGCTCCCTGATCGCCGAGATCATCGCGACGCAGCCGCCCGACGAGCCTCCGCTCGTCTCTCCCGCGCCGATCGAGGCTCCCTCCTCTCCACGCGCTCCACCGACCCTCGCCTGACCCGAGGACGCCGGGGTTTCGCGCGCCTCGACCTCGCTCGCTCTGATCTCATGGAGTCGAGCGTCCCCCGCTCCTGACGTCCTCTCTCGCAAGGCGTTCCGGCGCACCCCTGCGCCGATCGCCCACATCCCCGGCGGTTTGCCGCCTCAACATCCACCATCTCATTCCCGCGCTGTCACGCGCACTGCATACATCCATACGGGTCAGGAGCTACAGAGAAGATGAGGAACCGGAAAGTTCGTCTCCAGCAGGCCTTTACGCTGATCGAGTTGCTGGTCGTTATTGCGATCATCGCCGTGCTGATCGCCCTTTTGCTCCCGGCCGTGCAGTCGGCCCGCGAGGCCGCCAGGCGGGCGCAGTGCGTCAACAACCTCAAACAGATCGGCCTGGCGCTTCACAACTACACCGACTCGAACGGATATTTCCCGCCGGGCTATTCAAGCTTCTACCGGATGGATTCCGGCGATGCCGGCACGGCCGAGGATGACATCGGTCCCGGTTGGGGGTGGGCCAGTTTCATCCTTCCCCAGATGGAACAGCGGAACCTATACGACTCGATCAACTTCAACTACACGCTGACGCTGCCGCACAACACCACCGCTCAATTCCTTCGGGTGAACAGCTACCTCTGCCCGTCCGATTCCACTCCCATCACCGTTCCCGTCCGCAACGAGGCCAATACCCAGACGATGTACACCGTCGGCTGCGCGAACTACGTCGGGATGTACGGGATCGGCGAGATCGGCGACGCCCCGGGCCGGGGCGCCGGCATCTTCTTCCGCAACAGCAAGATCAACTTCGCGGCGATCACCGACGGCACCAGCAACACGATCGCCGTCGGCGAGCGGAGCCACAACCTCAGCTACGTCACCTGGACGGGCCGGGCCGTCGGAGGGTGGCTTTTCAAGACGTCGTCCGTCGAGGGGGGAACCGACCAGTTCATGGTCGACCCGGAAGAGGCTTTCACCATGATCCTCGGCCCGGTCGGGACCGAAGACGGCGGTCGGACTCCGAACGATCCCGAGGCTCACGTCGAGGACTACTGGAGCCGACACCCTGGAGGCGTCAACTCGCTCTTCGCCGACGGCTCCGTCCGGTTCATCAAGAGCAGCATCAACCCCATCCCCTGGCAGGCGCTGGCCACCCGGGCAGGCGGCGAGATCCTCTCGTCTGACTCGTACTGAGCGACGAGGCAGGTTTGGCGGGGGCTCCGCTACCACCTGATCAGCATCGGCCAGAAAAAGAGGGCCCCCGCCAGGCCGACTCCGACGTAGAAACCGGCGGCCTGTCGCATCCCTTTCTCGGGAAGGGCGGGTAGGACGAGCGCAACAAAGCCCGAAAACATGAGCGACAGACCCGTCAACTCGACCAACCCGCAAAACGTCCCTTGATCGCCGAGTAGACCACTGTCCGGCAAAACGATTTCGAGGGGACCGACGACCACGTAGAACGCGTCACTCCCCTCGATCGTCAGATTGGAAATCGCGAAGCAAACGACTCCCGCCGTCGCGAGGGTCGAACCGACCAACCTCCAGAGGATCGAAAGAGGCGTTCTCATTGGAGTCTTCAAGGAACCGGCGTCGGCGCTGGCGGCGGGATGCGGTCGCCCAGGGGCTCGATGTCGACGGGGGATTCCAGCGGGATCGTGTTCTCCTCGGCCTTCTTCCAGGCTGAGGGGCGAGCCGGCGCGGGTGCGGGAGGGGTAGGAACAGTCCGTCGAGTTGACGAGGAAGTCGACGAGACGGTGCGCGGCAGCGGTTCAACGCGAGACTCGATGACGGTCTCGCCTGGGACCGGTTGAGAGACGGCCATCGCGGCCGTCTTGGCGCGGGCGACATTCAAGGCGTGGGCGGCGGCCTCGCGGACCGAGTCTTTCTTCTCGTAAACGACCGCGCGTCCCAGCACCACCACCGCTTCAGGGCCGCCGATCTGGCCGATGGCCTCGGCGGCGGCGATCCGGACGCTGGGGTACCAGTCGTTCTTGAGGACGTCGACGAGCGGCGCAATGCCTCGGGGATCTCCGAGCATGCCGAGCGACTGGGCGGCCTCGCGGCGGGTCCCGTAGTGGATGCTCTGGAGCCGTTGCGCCGCGAGGGCGACCGGATCGAGGGGATCGACGGCCGACGCGACGACGGTCGGCTGCTGCACCACCACGGGCGGCGCGGCGATCACGGCCGGAGCAGCCACAAAGCCCGGCTGCTGAACGACCACAGGCGGCGACGCCACGACGACCGTCTCAGGGGCGGTCGCTCGCGCGACGGTCGCCCCAATTGCAGCGCCGGCCAGTGAACCGATGCCGAACGACACCAGCGGATTCATTCCACCTCCGCCGCGCGGCGGCGGAGGGCCGAACCACGGGCCGGGATGAGGCCCCCAGCCGGGACCGGGGCCAGGGCCTGGAGGCCCGCCCCGGAATGCGGGTGCGGCCGAGGCGTGGACGCTCCGCTCCAGGGTTCCGGCCGGCCGACTGACCGAGAGCTGACGATCGACGTAACCCGGTCCGCGAGTCGCCGACATATGGCGTTCCAGGGTTCGCCCGCCAGGGCCCGTGACCGAGACGTCGCGTTCCCTCGTCGCCGTCTGGGCGGCGGCCGTCCCTTCAATCAGGCCGGACCAACCGACGCATCCGCACAGAACGAGTTTCATCCAGCGGTTCAAAGCCCACCTCCCTGCTTGCGGGGTCGTCGACGCCGCCATCCAACCTGTATCGGCGTTCGTCGGGTCCGTCCTTGACGGAATTCTCTCCGCCCCGACGATTTTGGGAAGCTCAAACAACGAAAGGCCTCGGACCCTCTCTTGACGGTCCGAGGCCTCGTATTCCAATCGTCGAATCGACCGCGATCAGAGCGCCCGCATGAAGGCGACGAGATCGGCCTTCTCCTGCGGGGTGAGCTTCAATTCCTGGACGAGATTGAAAAACTCCACCGTGTCTTCCAGCGTCAGGCAGCGGCCGTCGTGCATGTACGGCGGGCTGTCCTTGATTCCCCTGAGGGTGAACGTCTTGATCGGGCCGTCGCCCGGTTCGTCCTTCAGGAACCGCTCCAGGTGCAGGTCGTGGAGCTTGTCGTCCAGGAAGAACGGTGCGGGGTGGCAAACGGCGCACTGGGCCTTGCCCGTGAAGAGGGCTTCGCCTCGAAGCTCGGATTCGGTGGCCTTGCGCGGGTCGAGTTTGCCGGTGATCGTCAGTTTGGGCGCGGGAGGAAAATCCAGCATGTTCTGGAACTGAGCCATATGCGGGATGACCTCGCGCGGCAATTCTGTGAAGCCCTTCTTCATGGCCCGGATCGGATCGCCGTTGAAGTAGGCGGTACGCTGCTCGAACTCGGTGAAGTCCTCAACCGAGCGCAGACTCCGCTTGGATCCGTGGACCTGCTGATTGAACATCCCCCGGAGACTGACGGTGTCGATCCGGAACCGACGGTCTTCGGGGCGGGTGTCTGGGTTCAGGTGGAACTGCCCCGTGGTGTGACCGTTCACGTGGCAGTCGAAGCAGGCGACGCCGAGTTGAGGATTCGGACTCTTGCGGTCGTCGGTCAGGTTGAATTCCTCCTGCGGCAAGGGAGTCACCAGCATCCGCAGGCCGTCGAGCTGCGTCTGGGTCAGGAGGTCCTTGAACAACTCATAGTAATTGTGCAGCGCGACGACCTGCCCGCGCGAGACGTCTCCGAGTTCCGGCCGGTTGGTCAGGTAGATCGCCGGCGGGAACTCGGGGAGGAACTCGTTGGGGAGGTCGAATTCGACGTCGAACCGTTCAAGGCGCGGGAACATCGCGATCTGTACGGGCGGAAAGACCTGTCCACCGTTCGCGTGGAAAGGGTGAGGCAGCGCCGGATATGGAAAGAGCCCCTGTTCCTTGATCTGTTCGGGAGCCATCGCGGCGAGAGAGTCGAAAGTCTGCCCCTCGGCGAGCTTCGCCGTCGGGCCGACCGGCACGGGCTTTCCGCGCGACATCGTGAGGACGGGGTCAAGCCTGGGCGTGAGGTTGAAACGGCCCTCCAGGTACTTGCGGTGCGCCGCCATGATCTCGGGCTTGGCCGCGGATTCCTTGGCTTTGACCTCAGCCGCCGAGGTGAACGGCTTCGGCGAGCCGTACGGGTCGCGCGAGAAGTCGAAGCCCAGCACGCGTCCCTGGTTGGGCTGCGATTTCAGGGCGTCCGAAACCGGCGCGGGCTTTCCCGCCTCGAACATCGGCGAACGGTCGTGGTCGGTCAGCTTCTGCTCGGGCCGTTCCATGGGGACGGCCTTGACAGCCACGGCCTCAGCGGCTGGATCGACAGGCCGCTTGGCCGGTGCGGCGGTTTCTTGCGCACCGGCGGCGAACGCCCCGCCAAGAGTTGCCAACGACGTCAGTAGCGCTTTGTGCGCGAGGCTTCGAGCCGAGAGCGATCGGGGTTGCATGGGTGCCTCTCGTCTGGACGGTGACAAGGTCGAGACGCGGCGATCGGCGTTGCGCGTCCTCGAGGTCCAACGAGATGACCTTAAGCAACCGACATGCCCAGATCGCCCCGACATCCCCGAGGGGCGGCCGGGGCTCAGATCACTTCTTGCGCTTCTTGGAACTCTTACGCGCCTTGAGCTTGGCCTTTTTCTTCTTCTTGGCCTCGAGTCGAGCCGCCTTCTCAGCCGGCGAGGGAGCCGGCGCCCCTCCGCGCTGGGGTCTCGGCCCGCCGGGACCTGCGGGGCGAGGTCCGGCGCTCGACCTTCGAGGAGGCTTCGCTCCCGCCTTGGTTTTCGAGACGGGCGTCGTCGCGAGAACGAGATCCAACTCGCGACGGTCCACATCCACGCGAGCGACGCGGACCTCGATGCGGTCCCCCAACCGGTGTCGGGCCCCGCTCCGACGGCCGACGAGCGTGTGCGTCCCTTCCTCCAGGTAGTAAAAGTCGTCGGCCAGGCTGGTGACGTGAAGCAGACCTTCGACGGGGAGTTCGACGAGCCGACAGAAGAGGCCGAAGTCTTCAACGCCCACGACGATCGCGTGGAAGGCCTCGCCCACGCGCCCTTCCAGATGCGTCAACAGCTTCACGCGGTTCAGCTCTCGCTCAGCGGTCTCGGCGCGACGCTCCGTGCGGGTGCAGTGCTCGGCGAGAACGGCCAACTCGTCCTGGTTGCTCCTCGGCTTCCTCCCGTCGATCAGGGCGGTGATTTGACGGTGAACCTGGAGGTCGGGATAGCGGCGGATGGGCGAGGTGAAGTGGCAGTAGTCGTCGGAGGCCAGGGCGTAATGGGTCTCGTGCTCCGGCGTGTAGACGGCCTGTTTGAGGCTCCGGAGGAGGCCGTAGTGGACGGCGTATTCCTCGGGCTTTCCCTTGGCCTCGTCGAGCACGCGCTGGAGTTCGAACCGGCTCTGGGGAAGGTCGATCGAGAAGCCCAGACTGCGGACGAAGTCGGCGAACTCGCCCAGCTTGTTCGGCTCCGGGTCGGGGTGGACGCGGCGGAGGAAGCCGACGTGATTCTCCGTCAGGTGCGAGGCCGCCGCCTCGTTCGCGGCCAGCATGAACTCCTCGATCACCTGGTGGCTCTCATCGTTGACGGCCAGGTGGGCGCCGGAGACCTTCCCCTGGTCGTCGAGGTCGATCTCGACTTCAGGCAGGCTCAACTCCAGCGCTCCGCGGGTGAACCGCCGCCGGCGCAGGGTCATCGCCAGTTCCAGCATGTCCACGACCATCTTCACGACCTCGGGAGCGACGCCCACATGCTCGGCCGTCGGGTTCTTCATGACCTCGAAGGCATGCTCGTAGGCGAACCGATGGTCGACGTTGATGGCCGTCCGGGCGAACCGCTTCGAGGTCAGTACGCCCTCGGGGGTGAATTCGAGGAAGGCGGTCACGGTGTACCGCGTGTGGTGGGCCTGGAGGCTGGCGAGGCTGTTGGAAAGGACCTCGGGGAGCATCGGGATGACGCGGTCGGGGAGATAGACGCTCGTCCCCCGCTTGCGGGCGACGTCGTCGATCTCGGAGCCGGGGCGGACGAAGTGGGAGACGTCGGCGATGTGGACGCCCAGGCTCCAGTAGCCGTTCTCGTCGCGTGAGAGCGAGATCGCGTCGTCGAAGTCGCGGGCGGTGGCCGGGTCGATCGTGACGGTGAGAACGCCTCGGAGGTCCTCGCGGCCGGACACGTCGTCCTCGTGGAATCGCTTGGCCAGATCGCGCGCTTCGTCCAGGACCGAGTCGGGGAAGACGTCGGGGATGTTGAACGCGCGGATGACGGTCAGCGTGTCGACGCCGGGCGCCCCACGCTCGCCGAGGATCTCGACGACCACTCCCTCGCCCTCGGCGTAGGGGGTGGGGTAGCGAACGATCTCGATGGCCACCTTGTCGCCGGGCTTGGCGCCCTTCGCCCCCGGATCGCCGACGTAGATCAGGTCGTGGAACGTCGTGCCGTCGACCTTGACGTAACCCGCCCCCCCCTCTTCCCGGTACGTGCCGACGAACGCCCCGCTCGCCCGGGCGACGATCTGGATAATCCGCCCCTCGTCGTTCGTCCCTTCGCGGCGGGCGCGTTTGACGATCTTGACGGCGACCTCGTCCCCGCTGGAAGCGTCCTTGGCACCCTCGACGGGGATGTAGATCTGCTCGGCCTTGGAGTTGGCCCCGTGGGGGCGGACGAAGCCGAACCCCTTCGCGGAACGGCGGAAGAGGCCGATGATCGCGCCCGAGGTCTCCGCCTTCGCCAGCGTCTTGTCGCGGCCGACGTCAAGCTTCCCCTCCTTGACGAGCCCCTTGATCTCGGCCCGGAACGCCGGATAGTCCTCGGGGTCGATCTCAAGCTGACGCGACAGCGCCTTGAGCGTCCGAGGCTTGTACGACGGCTCGGCGACGAGTTTGAGCACGCGTTCGGCGTAACTGGCCATGGCTGGATCGCCCTCGTGACGCGGACGGGGTGCGACGGAATGTCTCACCGGTTCCAGGATATCATCCTCGGCGTCCGCGGGTCGCGTGCGTCTGGAAGAGAAGGAGAAGCACGCAAAAATAGACGCAATGGCGAACTTTTTGTTTTCATTTTCGACTTAGGCCATGGATGATGAATCGCCCGTTCCGCGTCGGTCACGCCCATTCGGAGCCGATCCATGGTCCGCCGTCTGTACTCGCTCCTGGCCTTCCCGCTCTTCCTCCTCGGCGGCGTCGCCCTCGCGGGGCCGCCCGAGGAGTCTGTGGTGAGGGTCTTCGCCACGCTTCGACTGCCGAACCCGATCCGTCCATGGGCTCGGCAGAATGCGATCGAGACGAGCGGAACCGGCGTCGTGCTCGACGACCATACGATCCTGACCAACGCGCACGTCGTCTCGTATGCGACCCGGGTGTCGGTTCAGAGCGCCAAGGGGGGCGACCGCTTCGAAGCCAAGGTCGTCACCTCGGGGCCGGACATCGACCTGGCGACGCTCTTGCTGGAGGACGAGACTTTCTTCAAGTCCGCTCCTGCCATGCCCCGAGCCGCCGTGCGGCCGGCGCCGAACGCCGCGGTGGCCGTCTACGGGTTCCCCGTGGGGGGCACCGGGATGGCGGTGACTCGGGGGGTGGTCTCCCGGATTGACTTCGGAGACTATCCCAGCGGCGAGTTCGGGATGCGAATCCAGATCGACGCGGCGGTGAACCCCGGAAGCAGCGGCGGCCCGGCGCTGGTGGACGATAAGATGATCGGCCTCACCTTCGGCCAGCTCGGCATGGCGGAGAACGTCGGCTACGTCGTCCCCAACGAGGAGATCGACTCCTACCTCGCCGACATGAAGGACGGTCGCTACGACGGCAAGCCCGGAATCTTCGATCGCTTCCAGACGATCGAGAATGAGGCTCTGCGCGCCAAGCTCGGCCTTGACCGTTCGGTTCGCGGCGTGATGGTGAGGAAGCCCTGGAGGACCACCGACGACTATCCCCTGCGCGAATTCGACGTGATCACCCAAGTCGGGGGATCGGCGATCGACAACGAGGGCTTCGCCGACGTGGACGGCATCCGTCTGCCGTTCGACGCCGTCGTCCCCCGCCTGGCCGCGGCCGGGCCGGTGGCGGCGAAGCTCATCCGCAACGGCAAGACGATCGACGGCGTCTTGCCGGTCTCGTCGGAAGACGTCGGGCTGCTGAAATCATACCGGGGCCGCCAGCCGAGCTTCTTCGTCCATGGACCGCTCGTCTTCTCGCCGGTCTACGCGGATGCCGTTCCGATCTACGCAAAAGCCAACCCCCTGGCCATGCTCGGCAGCCCGATCATCAGCCGTCGCGGCGACTTCGTCGCCTTCCCAGGAGAGGAACTCGTGATCGTCACCGCCCCGATGATGCAGCACAAGCTGACGCGGGGTTACGACGAGCACTTCGGCCAGATCATCCGCGACGTCGACGGGCATCCGGTGCGGAACCTTCTGCACCTGGTCGAACTGCTGCGGGACGCCCAGGGCGAGTACGTCACCCTGCGATTCGATGGGGACCTCATCGCCGAAACGATGGTCTTCCCGCGCAAGGCGCTCGACGACTCGACGGCCGAACTGATGGAGGACAACGGCATCCCCCGTCGCGGCTCAGAAGACGCGATCGCGGTCTGGGAGCGGAAGGCTCCAGCAGCCAAGTGACCTCTCGCCGCTCCCGCGCTCAGGCCTCTTCCGCCTGAGCGCCGCGGCTCGGGGAGCCCTTGAAAAGCCGGCGTCCCAGACTCTGTTGAAAGGGGGTCCAGGTGGACTCCCGGATTGGGTCGTCGCGGATCTCTCGGCCGAAGGTGTGGAGCTTGGCGTCGAGGTTGTCCAGATAGTGAAGGGCGACCGCCTCCAGCGTCATCGGGAGCTTCGGGCTGCCGTACTCAAGCGCGCCGTGGTGGCTGACGATCATGTGCTTCAGGCGCAGGAGCAGCTCGTTGGGGAACGGCTCGCCGGTGAGGTCGGCCGTCTGCTCGACCTTGTCGCGGAGCATCTCCACGCCCATGACCAGGTGGCCGACGAGTTGGCCCTCGTCGGTGTAGCCGAAGGCCCGGTCGTACGAGAGTTCCTCGATCTTGCCGACGTCGTGCAGGAAGACGCCCGTCAGAAGCAGATCCCGGTCGACGTCCGGGTAGAACTCCACGATCCTGTCGGCCACGTTGAGCATCGTGACGACGTGTTCCAGCAGCCCCCCCTGATAGGCGTGGTGGTTCTTGATCCCGGCGGGCGCGGCGGTGAACTTCGCCACGAACTCCTCGTCGATCAGGAAGCATTCCACCAGAGCCCGAAGGTGGGTGTCGTGCATCCCCAGCAGGACGTCGCGAAGCCGGTTGTACAGTTTGGCCACGTTCTGCGAGCTTTGCGGCAGGAAGTCCTCGGGCTCGACTCGCGAGGAGTCGACGACCTCGATGTGGCTCAGGATGATCTGGAGCGACCCCTGGAAGATCTGAGTCTTGCCGCGAACCAGGAGGTAGTCGCCCGGCTCGAAGGTTCGGGCCAGCTCCTCGGTGGCGTTCCACAGCCGCGCGCCGACGCTGCCGGTCTTGTCGCGCAACTCGAGCTGCAGGTAAAGGTTCCCCTGGCGGTTCGCCCGGAGTTGCTTGTCCGCGACCAGAAACGCCTCGTCGACCGAGTCGCCGTGCGAGAGTTGATTGACGTAACGACGGCTCATGGGCGAATCCGCTCGGCTTGGCTAGGGGGGAGGCTGTCAGTCGGGCGGGCTCGGCTCGGTGGGAGGGCGCCGCGGAACGGGGGTCGATTCTAGGGAGGCCGGCGGAGCGGGGTCAAGGGAGCCGGTCCCGTCTCCAGGAACCTCCTCGCTCTTCTTGATCGACAGGCCGTTCTCACGGATATAGGCGTCCTCCAGGCGCTGACGGGCCTCCACCAGCCTCTTCAATTCGACGGCCCGCTTGAGGAAGCCGCCGTCTCCCTGGATCCAGGCAAGGTCGTTCGTCCGACGAAAGCTCTGGACGGCCTCGACGGACGCAATCTGCTCGCTCTGGGCCGCCGCAAGCAGGCCGACCGCCTTCGCGAGCTTCGGATCGGGGGTCCAGATCCGCTCCACGGCTTTGAGGTTCTCGCGCCCCTCCCGGTCGAGGCGGGCGAGCAACTCGTCGAGGCGACGGTCCGATTGGTCTCGATTGACCTGGTCCTTCAGGAGATTGGCGATTTCCTGATTGATCGCGGTGAGCTTGTAGAGCTTCTCGGAAATCGGCTCGACCTGGAGATCGTACTCGAGGAACTGTTCCGCCGGACCGATCGTCAACGCCCGGCTGTGGATCGCCCAGTCGGTCGCCTCGACCACCATCACGGCGACGACGGCCGAGAGCGCCGCGGACCGCATCGTGTCGGCGAAGGTCGGCTTACGTCGAGGCCAGCCGGGCGCAAGCAACAACCCGGCGAGGAAGCCGACCACCAATCCGCCCACGTGCGCCGCCTGGTCGATCCTTGCGAGCGTCGCCCCGAGGGTGAGGTTAAACACGATGAAGACCAACGCCTGGCTCTTCAGCGGCCTCAAGATCGACGGCGGCACGGCGTGTCGTCGGACGATCAGGAATGCCGGCAAAGCCCCGACAACGCCGAAAATCGCACCCGAAGCACCGGCGCTGGTCCCGCCGTATGGCGGGAGAGCCAGGCTGGCCGCGGCTCCTCCAACTCCGGCCGCCATGTACAGGACGGCGAAGCGGAGGTTCCCGTACAGCCGCTCGACCAGAGGCCCCAGCGCGGCGAGGGCCCACATGTTGAACGCCAGATGGATGAAGCCGATGTGGAGGAAGACGCTCGCGGGCAACCGCCACCACTCGCCTCGGACCGTCACGCGGAGGTCGTCGTTGGCCCCCCAGGCGATCAGGTCGCTCGTGGTGGGATCGAGCGGATTGACCCCCTTGGCGACCATCGCCGCGAAGACGAGAACGCAAGCCGTGATGACGAAGCGGGAGACGAACGCGCTCGGGACCGCCGCGAACAGGTCACTTCGGAACTGGATTCTGTCCTCTCCCTGGACTCGAAGCGAGGCGTCCATTTCCATGGCTCGGGGGATCGTTTGGACGATCCGTTGGGCGAGGGCCGCGTCGATGGGCGCAGCCTCTCCCGTCCGGGCGGCGTGCGAGATGGCCTGGAGCGCGGCGGCGAGGGCTCCGGCGAGGCCCGGCTCCTGGGGAGGAACCTCCACGAGGCGGCCGCCGCCGATGTTCACCACCGGGGCGCCGGCCCCGGTCTCGGCCGCGACGTCGGGCCCGATATCGTTGTAGGCTGCCGCGTGGCCCGTGAACGTGGGCTTGCCGCCCCCCGATTGCTGCCGATCGAACCAAACCAGTTTATGATTCGTGAGCAGGATCGGGACGACGCCCTCGGGGGACGTCCGGCGGATCACCGCGACCAGGAATTCGCCTGGTGCGCGGGGGATGGAGACGTCGGCCACGATACCCAGATCGGCCCGCAGCAGCCTGGGGGTCAGTCCGACCTCCGTGAAACCGCCGAGCGGTGCGAACGTGGCCATCGCCAGCACGTCCCAGCGGCGGGAGTCCCCTCCCGTTTCCACCCCGAGATCCGCCGCCTTTTCGCTCTCCGCCATCGTGGCCGGACCTTTCTGGATCGCCGTCCTGAGTTCACGGCGATCACGCCGCTCGGTTTCGTCCCATCATTGTCGGTATCCTGGAGCGGATCGTAAAGGCAGACAGTGCGAGGGTCCGAGACGGGGAGAGGCATGGAGAGAATGCTCATCGGGCCGATCGTGGCCCTCTACCGTTTCCTCGTCTTCGCGGTTCGGGTGGCGATGGCGGTCCCGAGCGCTTTGCTCCGCCATGGCGGCGAGGTCGTTCGGCTCTTCGAGGAAGTCGCCGTGAAGAGCCTGCCGATCGTGGTCGGAGCGGGCCTGAGCGTCGGCCTGGTGACGTGGTTTCAAACGCATCGCCTCCTGGCCGCTCAGGGCGCGGAGGCGGCGCTGCCGAGCTTCCTGTCGGTGGCCGTGGTCGTGGAGTTGGGCCCGCTCCTGGCCGGTGTGCTCGCCGCGGGCCGCGTCGGCGCGGGGCTCGCGGCGGAGATGGGGGTCATGACTCTGAACGAGGAGATCGACGCCCGGATCGTCCTGGGCTCCGACCCGATCGGCGGATTGGTGGCCCCTCGGGTCATCGCCTGCGTCCTCGCCGCGCCGCTGCTGACGATCCTGGTCGATTCGGCCGCCCTGGTCGGAGCCCTGACGGCTGAAGGAATCGGCGGCAAGCTCTCGCCCGAGCTGTTCTGGCGGCAGTCGCTGGTCTTCCTACGGCTCCCGGACGTGGTGTCGGCGACCTTGAAGACGGCCGTCTTCGGGCTGATGGTCGGGCTGGTCGGATGCTGGGTCGGGCTCGAATCGGAGCGGTCGGCCGAGTCCGTCGGTCGGGCGGCGACGCGGGGGGTCGTCTGGTCGACGCTGGCCGTCTTCGCGGCCAACGTCGCCCTGGTCCCGGTCATCCCCTGGGCCGTGGCATGGCTGGAACGGGCTGGGCTTTGACCGGCGCTGCGGCGTCGGCCCAGGCGGCGGGGACCTCGCGGCCGAGAACGTGAGCCTCGTGCTGGAGCAGCCAGAGCTTGCGATCGAGCCCGCCGCCGAAGCCGCCGAGCCGGCCGCCGGCGGCGATCACGCGGTGGCAGGGAATCACGATCGCGATGCAGTTCCGCCCGTTCGCCCCGCCCACCGCCCGCGACCCCGAGGGATTCCCGATCTTGCCGGCGAGTTCGGCGTACGAGACCGTCTCTCCATAAGGCACCTTCGCCAGCGCCTTCCAGACCTTCTCCTGGAACGGGGTCCCGCTGATGACGAGCGGCAGTTCGAAGCCCTGCGAGCGACCGTCGAAGTAGGCGTCGAGCTGCCGCCGAGCCTCGTCCAGGATCGGCGAGCCCCCTGCTTCCAGTTGGGCCTCGGCGAGCCGGGGATCGGCCGATCCCCGGAGCATGTGGAGACCGCTGATGCGGTCGCCCCGAGACTCCAGGAGCAGATCCCCGATCGGGCTGGCGTAACGGATGTGTCGAGACGTCTCGGTCATGGAGAGGCTCCGCGATTCGCTCGCTCAGGGTCGCTTGGCCGTCGATCGCCGCTGATACGCCTGAGAGTGGACGGCGCGGGCGGCGGCGACGAGTTCGGGATAGGCCAGGTCGGCGACGTTCAGGAATCCAATGTTGTAGTTTTCTCCATCATAGGATCGGCCGGTGATCGGCTCGTCGATGAACTGGAACCAGTGACAGCCGACGAACGACGGGTGGTCGAGCACGCTCTGAACGTAGGTCGCGTAGGCCGCCGCTCGTTCCTCCTGGGAGCCGGTCGGCACCAGTCCGGTGTGGAACATACCGCGGTCGAGGGCTCCGAAATGGAACTCGCCGATGATCGCCGGCTTGTCGATCTTCTCCAGGAACGACCACTCGGCCGGGTCGACGGACTTCTTGTAGATGTTGAAGCTGACGACGTCGCAAATCTCGCCGGCGGCCTCGATCGCCTCGGGCGTCTTCCAGGCGAAGCGGCAGCCCATGTAGAGGTGGTTCGGGTCGGCCTTCTTCAACTCGTCGCGGATCGTCTTGAAGTAGGCGCGGGCGAACTCCTTGACGAAGCCGCGAAGGTCGTCGTGGAACGCCTTCGTCCACGAGGAAGGCTCGCCCTGGGGCTTCCACGAGGCGTCGAGCGCGAACCAATCCTTGAAGTCGGTCTTCCAGGCAGAGTTCAGGCGGGCGACCTCGCCGTACTGCTTCTTGAGACGGTCGACCAGGGCCCGCTTGGCGGGAGATGAGACGGCGGATCCGTCGAGCGTTCCGAGCGCCAGGCCGACGCGGCCGCGATCGCCCGCTCCTCCCCAGCTCAGCTCGTTGTCGACGAAGTAGCCAAGGCACCAGGGATCGCCCTTGGTCGAGGTGGTTCCCTCGGCCACGCTACGGCGGACGGCCTCGGCGAACTTCGGGTCGAAGGGGTCTTTCATCTTGCCCCAGTAGTCGTCGCCGCTGGAGATCGTGGCCATGTCGCCGTAGACGCCGAGCGTCGCGACATAAGGCATCCGCTGCTTCCGGGCGAGGCGCACGTCCGACCAGTTGCCGATCGTGTTGAACCCCCACGAGGAAAGCCGCTTGAGCGAGGCGTCGGCCCAGGGCTCGAACGTCTCAGTGCCGTAGAGACGGACGAGGTTCGCCTGGTAGAAGCTGAAGGTCTCCCCCTTCTTGACCGGCCCGGAGTGGACGTTGGTGACCCGACCGAAACCTCGAGCCAGCGGCTCGCCCGTCTTCGGCAGCCAGGTGAAGAGGTTCTCGCGGCCGGTGACGATCGTCGCCACGTCGTTCATTCGGACGCAGTCCGCTCCCATTGAGAAGAAGAGCGAACCTTCAGGGTCGACGAGCCACCAACGGCCGTCGCGTTTGGCGGCGTGGAAGAATCCGGTCGCCTTCTCCTTCGGCCCGGACCGCCAACCGCCGTACTGGTTGCGATCCGCCGGCGCGGGGTGGGCGGCGACGTCGGCGAGGTCGGCCTTGTGCAGGGTCTTCAACTCGGACTCGGAGTGGACCTTGCCGGGCCAATCGGCCTCGGTGTACTGGCCGAAGGCGTCGACGATCCCGGTGATCGACGCGGCCGGTGCGAACTCGGCCGAGCGGATCTCCAGCGTCCGCGGAGTCTTCGGGGCGTGAAGGAAGACCTGGACGGCGACGACGTGGCCGAGGTTCAGCGACTCGTCGCCGTGGAGGGCGAGGACCTGCTCCCCCTTTCGGCCGGGGAGCCCGCGCATGCCCAGCGACATCGGCCCCTCTTTACCCAGCTCGATCGCGAAGACGCCGGCTTCGCCTCCCCTGAGTCGTCCCTGGGCGGTCCGGCAGTGGTGAATGCCGTCGGCCTTCGGGTCGTCGTCGATGCGGACGCCGAATTCGACCTCCTCGGCCCCCGGATTCTTGAGGTCGAGGACCAGCCGGCCCGCTCCCGTCCAGGAAAAGGGCGCATCTCCGGCGTCGATTCGCGCGTTGGGCCATTCCGCGGTCTGAAACGTAATTCGGACGCCCCGAGGCGTGCCGGCGAGCGGCTCAACCGTCGCGCGGTTCCCCTTGAACGAGCGAAGACTCAGGTCAGGCTTGGCGGCGGCGAGGACGATGGTCGGCGTAAGAGCCATCAGGGCGAGAGGGACGATCCCGAACAGGCGAGGGTTCATGACGTCTTCCCGAATCTGGGCGAGGAGGGCCGGGTCGACGACCCGGGACGCCGCGGGGGACGAGAAGGCCCGTGCGCGGCGTCCCACCGATTATACCGGTTGGAGAACCGCGAAACCTGGGTCCGGTCCCCTCCCTGAGGTGGTGTCCTCTCAGCCTCCCGTGGATATGATGATAGAGTCGATGGTCGCCCTGGGACGGAGCCGAAAGAAGAGAATTCGCATGATGATGTCTCGGCTGAAGGAGGCGACGCGTCTCCATCACGAAGCCGTCGAGACCCGGTTGGGCTCGTACCGGCTGACGCGCTCGCTCGACGGCTACAAACGCGTCCTTCGGCGGTTTCTGGGCTTCCATCGCCCCGTGGAGGACGCGCTCGTCAAGATCCCCGGCTGGCCGGCCGTCGGGATCAACCCCGACGAACGGCGCAAGGCTCATCTGCTGGAGGCCGACCTGCGGACTCTCGGAGTCTCCGAGTCGGAACTCGCCGCTCAGCCCAACTGTCCGTTCCCGCCGCCGCTGACCAGCCTTCCGGAAGCCCTCGGCGTCATGTACGTCCTGGAGGGTTCGACGCTCGGCGGTCAATACATGCGAAAGCTCGTGCGCGAGACGCTGGGCCTGACGCCGGAGTCCGGCTGCGCCTACTTCGCCAGCTACGGCGAGAGCGTCGGCCCCATGTGGAAGGCGTTCGGCGCCGCGGTCGACGCCTTCGCGACGACCGACGAAATCCGCGCGACGATCGAGCGGTCGGCCGTCGCGACTTTCGAGGCCGTCGACGGTTGGTTCGCCGAAGGCCTCGCCTCGGACCGGTCTGCGTCCTAGGTTTATGACGTCGTCATCCCCTGTTGGGGCTTGAGCAGAGAACCTCGACGACGGCATACTGTTTTTCTCGCGGCCCGGCGAAACGACGATGCGGGCGGCCAACAAATCGTCGCGCCGCGCGATCAACGGGGACGCGCCGGCCGGCTTCCGAGGTTCCTCTCCATAATTCCTTTGGAGAATGCATGGTCGGCCAAACGAACCTCCTCGACAAACTCAAGGAACTCGCCCGCAACCTCTGGTGGTGTTGGCAGGCCAACGCCATCGACCTGTTCCGCGAGTTGGACCCGATCCTGTGGCGCGAGGTCGACCACAACCCGGTCGAGTTCCTCCAGCGGCTACCGGCCGATCAGCTTGAGAAGCGGGCCGCCGAGATGGCCTTGGACTCCCGGATCGACTCGGCGTTCCGACGTCTCTCCGAATACCTCAAGGACGCCGACTCCTGGGGGTCGATCCACGCGACGATCCTCCGGGCCCGGCCGGTGGCCTATTTCTCAGCGGAATTCGGCCTGCACGAGAGCCTGCCGATCTACTCCGGCGGTCTGGGCGTCCTGGCCGGCGACCACCTCAAGAGCGCCAGCGATCTGGGCATCCCGCTGATCGGGGTGGGCCTGCTGTACAACCAGGGCTACTTCCGCCAGTCGCTCGACGCCAACGGCTGGCAGCAGGAAAGCTATCTGAACACGGACGTGGAGAAGCTCCCGATCGAGCCGGCCGTCGCCGCCGACGGGTCCCCCCTGCGCGTGGCCGTGGAAACCACCAACGGCACGCTCCACGCCAAGGTGTGGCGGGTCGAGGTCGGCCGGACGACCCTGCTGCTGCTGGACGCGAACGTCCCCGAGAACAACGAGTCCGACCGCCAGCTCACCGCCCGACTCTACGGCGGCGACGCCCGGACCCGCATCCGGCAGGAGCTGCTGCTGGGCGTCGGCGGCGTGCGGGCGATCCGAGCCTTCGGGATTCGGCCGTCGGTCCTCCACCTCAACGAAGGGCATAGCGCGTTCGCCGTGCTGGAGAAGATCCGCGAGTTGATGGAGGAGACTGGCCTCCCCTTCGGCGAGGTCCTCCGCGACGTCGCCCAGATGACGGTCTTCACCACCCACACCCCCGTCGCCGCCGGCCACGACCGCTTCCCTCCTCAACTCGTCGAGGAGCACCTGGGCCGCATTCGCGAGGCGCTCAACCTCTCGTACGACGACTTCATGGGGCTGGGCCGGGTCTACCCCCACGACCTCAACGAGCTCTTCACGATGACCGTGCTGGCCCTGAAGCTCTCGCGTTACGCCAACGGCGTCAGCGCGTTGCACGGGGTCGTCTCGCGCCGGATGTGGCACCCGCTCTACGCAAACCTCCCCGAAGAGAACGTCCCGATCGGCCACATCACGAACGGCGTCCACGTTCAGACGTGGATCGCCCCCCAGGTGGCGCGGCTGTTCAACCGCCATCTCGGGATCGATTGGGCCAAGCGCCAGCGCTACGCCGAGACGTGGACGGCCATCGACAAGGTCGACGACGGCGAGCTGAATGAAACGCAGCAGATCCTCAAGGCCCGGCTGATCCACTTCGTCCGCAGCCGCCTGGCCGCCCAGGCCAAGAAGCGCGGCGAACCGGATGCGACGGTCGAGCGGTTCGCCAACGTCCTGGACCAGAACACGCTGACGATCGGCTTCGCCCGCCGGTTCGCGACCTACAAGCGGGCCGGCCTGGTGCTCCAGGACATCGACCGGATGGTCGACATCATCCGGAACGCCGAGAAGCCCATCCAGTTCGTCTTCGCGGGCAAGGCCCACCCTGAGGACCGGATGGGCAAGGAGCTGATCCAGTACATCGTCAAGAACGCCTGGGACAGTCGGTTCCGCAACAACATCGTGTTCGTGGAAGACTACGACATGAACGTCGCCCGCCACCTGGTTCAGGGGGTCGACGTCTGGCTGAACAATCCTCGACGGCCGCAGGAGGCCAGCGGCACCTCGGGTGAGAAGGCCGTGCTCAACGGCGCCTTGAACTTCTCGATCCTCGACGGCTGGTGGGCCGAGGCTTACGACGGCGCCAACGGCTTCGCGATCGGACACGGCACGACCCACGCGTCGATCCAGGTCCAGGACGAGCGCGACCACGCCTCGCTCCTCGAAGTGTTGACCACCAAGGTCGTCCCCACCTTCTACGACCGCGACGCCGAGGGCCTGCCTCGGAAGTGGCTGGCGATGCAGAAGCACGCCTTCCGCACGCTGGCCTGGAAGTTCAACGCCGACCGCATGGTCATGGACTACGTCAAGCGGAGCTACCTGCCGGCGGCCGGCGGCGTCGCCTGCCTGTGATCCCATCCCAGGGCGCGGCGGCCGGGTCCTTCCCGGCCGCCGACAGCCCACGGCACCCTTCACTTGAACCCAAGCCGCCGCGCGTCGGCGAGGGTGGATCGCCCCCATGAGCAGCAGCCAGGGCTTTATCGGCGAACAGCTCGGCTCGTTTCGACTCGAACAGGTCCTGGGCTCCGGCGCGATGGGCGTCGTCTACAAGGCGACGCACGAGACCACCGGCCGGCCGGCGGCGGTGAAGGTCATCCAGGGCGAGGTGGCTTCCAACACCAAGATGCTTGAGCGGTTCAACCGCGAAGCCGAGATCGTCAAGCAATTCCGCCACCCCAACATCGTCCGCTGGCTGGCCACCGGCAAGTTTCGCGGCACCTACTACTTCGCCATGGAGTACGTCGAGGGCGTCACCCTCGACCGGCTTCTCCAGGAGCGCGGAGACCTCCCCTGGCGCGTCGTCGTCGACCTGGGGATCCAGATCTGCGACGCCCTTCAGTACGCCCATCAGCAGGGGATCGTCCACCGCGACCTCAAGCCGTCGAACCTGATGGTGACGAAGGAAGGTCGGATCAAGCTGACCGACTTCGGGATCGCCAAGGACCTCGACCGCACGGCGTTGACGCTTCCCGGCCGGACCCTGGGAACCGCCGCCTACATGGCGCCGGAGCAGATCCGGGGCACTCCGGCCGTCAGCCACAAGACCGACCTCTACGCTCTGGGGGCCCTGCTCTACCAGATGCTCGTCGGCCAGCCCCCCTTCTCCGGGGCGACGGCCATGATGCTGATGCACTGCCATCTCAACGAGACGCCCCCCCGCCCCAGCGCCAAGGTCCAGGAGATCCCCAAGGCTCTCGACAACGTCGTCGTCTCGCTCATGGCCAAGGCCCCGGCCGACCGCCCCTGGGACGCCGAGGCCGTCGCCGTGATCCTCCGCGACCTGCGCGACAAGGACGAGAAAAAGGAGAAGGTGGCGATGGTCTGGCCCGAGCCTGGCTCGGCCGCCGCCAACCCGACCCGCGCTGGGATGGAAGTTCAGACGAGCCGGCCCAACGCCAAGACCGGCGGCAAGAAGAAGACGAAGTCGTCGACCCTCGCGGCCATCGGCAACGAAGGAGCCGGCTTCTTCACCCCTGAGCGACTTCAAATCGGCGGCCCGATTCTGGGCATGCTCGTCATCGCCGGAATCATCGCCTACGGTGTCTGGCCCCCCAGCGCCGAGTATCTCTACAAGCACGCCGAGCCGCTCATGGCGTCGTCCCGACGATCCGACTGGATCACGGCCCTCTCCGAATACGTCGATCCGCTCGACTCCCGCTTCCCCAACCACCCCTACCGCGAGCAGACCAAGGCCTGGAGAGACAAGATCATCATCGACGAGGCCGAAGGCCGCGCCCGGATGCTCGCCAGCGCGACCGCCACGCCGTTTTCTCAGCCGCAAACTAACGGCGAGCGCCAGTTCGCCGCTTTCAACGCCCTGGCCTCCAAGTCCGAGGCCGGCGGCGACGAGGTCTCGGCGGAACGCTTCTGGCGCGAGATGGCGGGAGTTCTCTCGCCGGACGATCCCGATGACCGCAAGTGGAGCCTCCTGGCGGCGAAGCGAGCCGACGAACTGGCCGCGAAAATCAAGACGCGTCGCGAGTACGTCGAAAGCATGCTCCGTCGCGCCGTCGCGGCGCTCCAGGCCGGCCGCCCCACCGAGGCGATCCAGATTCAGGCCATGCTTCGCGAGCAGTACGGCCGATTCACCGACCTGGGCGATCTCTTCACTCCCCAGCCGCAGGAGACCGAGCCGCCGGCCGCGCCCGATACCCCTGCGCCGGCACCGGCCGAAGCCGCGGCCCCGAAGTCCGAATAACCGTCCTCGCCAGAACATGCGGCCCCGGATTGACGATCCAACGTCCAATCCGATACGCTACATACACCTATCATTTGGCAGCCGGTGCGGCTCCCGTCCGTTAGTCCGTCCCGGCTTTGAAACCTTCGCTCGATATGGGCCGTCCGAGGCCCCGAGGATGATGATGCCTCCGTCTCCGTCCCGCGTTCGATTCATTGGCAGCCGCGAGCTCCACCGCGATCTTCCGAAAGTCCTGGAAAGCCTTGAAACTCCTGAGAACCGCTATGTCTTGACCGTCCACAGCAAGCCCAAGGCCGTCCTCATCGGCGCCGAAGCCTTCCTCAGCCTCCTCCGCGGCGCGACCCCCGAAGACCGCCTGCTGGCCCTCCAGCTCGGCGCTCTCGTCCAGGGTCTCGAAGCCGCCGAGTCGACCGCCGAGGAGCCCGAAGACGATCTGGTCGGCGTCTGATCGAGATTCGTTCGCCAAGCCGTGGCGGCCCACTCCTGCCGCGGTCGCCGCAGGTTGCCGGATTTTTTGATAAGCACGGTCTTCCCCCCTCGCGGGGGAAGACAGACCCCGAAGGGGCAATACTGTTCGGCACGACTTGCATATAAGCCATCGGAGGCGATTGCCTCCCTTCTCCCCTGGTGGGAGAAGGTGCCCCGTAGGGGCGGATGAGGGGGGTCATAACCGGCGGCGGACGCTGGGATCCCCCTCATCCGGCCTTCGGCCACCTTCTCCCACCAGGGGAGAAGGGAGGTTTCCATCGCTTCTTCTGAAGCTCAATTCCCGTGCCGAACAGTATTGCCGAAGGGGTCAGTTGAGGGGGCGACCGGCTTCGAACGCGCATCCCTATTGGTCGGCTTCGAGGCCGCGCCGATCCCCCCTCATCCGGCCGCTTCGCGGCCACCTTCCCCCGCGAGGGGGGAAGGCCGTTGAGACCAGGACTGTCGAGCGCAGGCGACTTTCACGCGTCGCTCGTCTCGTGTCTCATCAATCGTCCTCATCCTTCCGGACGTGCTTGATGTCGTCCACCTGCGGCGGCGTCTTCTCGGCTTGCAGCCGCTTCGCCACGACCTCGGCCTCGCGCAGGACGCGAAGGGCGTTGCCGCCCAGGATCTTGTGGACGTCGGCTTCGGAATATCCCCGGCGGAGGAGTTCCTCGGTGATCCTCGGGTAGTCCGACACGTCCTCCAGGCCGACGGGCCAGGAGTCGATCCCGTCGAAGTCCGAGCCGATCCCGACGTGGTCGATTCCCGCCACCTTCACGATGTGGTCGATGTGATCGACGACGGTGGAGACGGTGCCTCGGATCGCCTTGGCGTCGTTCTTGTACCAGTCGGCAAGGGCCTTGTCGCGCTCGGCCTTGTCGGGGTGGGCCTTGCGGATCGCGGCCTTCGCTTCGCGGGACTTCTTGCCCGACTCGGGGACCAGGAAGCCCGAGTAGAAGTTGACCATCACGACGCCCCCGTTCGACTTCAGGCGGGCGAGGATGTCGTCGGGCACGTTCCGGGGGACCGGACAGAGCGCGAAGGCGCTGGAGTGGCTGGCGATGACCGGGGCCTTGGCGACCCGCAGAACGTCGTCCATGGTCTCGGCCGAAACGTGCGAGATGTCGACCAGCATCCCCAGCCGGTTCATCTCGGCGACGATCCGCTCGCCGAACGGAGTCAGGCCTCCGTGTTTGTGCTCGTCGCTGGCGGCGTCGGCCCAGGCCAGGGTCTTGTTGTGGGTCAGCGTCATGTATCGCGCGCCGAGCGCGTGGAAGGCCCGCAACTCGGCGAAGCTGTCGTCGATCGCCACGCCCCCCTCGATCCCGATCAGGCTGGCGATCTTCCCCGCCTTAACGGCCTTTTCCACGTCGTCGGCCGTCAGGGCGAGTTGGAGGTCGTTCGGGTACTTCTCGACAAGCCGGTTCACGAAGTCGATCTGCTCGACCACGGTCTTCGTGGGGTTGGCATGCTCACTGGGGATGTAGACCGACCAGAACTGGGCCTTGAGGCCCCCCTTTCGGAGCCGGGGGACGTCCGTCTGACCGGGTTCGACGTGGCCGGCGAAGTCGAACTTCTTCATCCCCAGGTCGTTCTGGGCGCGCATCAACCAGGGATAGTCGTTGTGGCCGTCGAACAGCATGCCGGCGGCATGCACGGCGCGGGCCCGTTCGGAGACCGGAGGCAGGTCGTCGGCCTGCGCCTTCGCGGATCCCGCAAAAACCATGGCCATCGCAGCGCACGTCCAGGCCCCCGCCACTCTCGCTTCCATCATCGTCAAAAGTCTCCTGCGTAACTCTCCGGCCGTCGACAGTCCCTTATTGTCGTTCGACGCCTCCTCCGGGGACAACCTCCCGCCGTCCCCCGCGAGTCGGAAAGCGAATTCGCCCCAGAACATGATCCGAAATGGCCGGCCGAGTCCATATTGCAGATAGAGGCCGCGACGCCTCGGCTCTTCCTCAATCCGCTAGTCCGTAGCGAACGCCGAACGCTGAGCTTCGACGGCGAAGTTCATCATTCTGGCCAAACGAACCCACCAAGTTGACCGGCCGCAAATCGTTCCAAGATAGGACTTTCGGCGTGATTCAAGGCACCCTCGCCTGGGGCGAACGAAGCCATTCCAAAGCCAATCGCGAAGCGCATGCGGCCAGCGGCGATACCACGAAACCAGAGCAGAGACACACATCTGGGTGCCATGGTCACGCTTGCGTGGCCATGAACCGGCATCGGCTACAGCGTGATGGTCGCCGCTCTCATGGCCACGCAAGCGTGACCATGGCACCCGAGTTCACCCTCAACCCAGAAACGAGTTCCGGCGAGGCTGGGGATGTCCCAAGAGGACAGTCCGAATGCCATCCGATTCCCGAAAACGGCTTTGCTCAAGACCCCGACGCGTTGAGTACCGTTGCAAAAGCCGCCGAACGAAGCCGCCCGAAAATCGCACCTCAAACGCCTACAAGATCATGACTTGCGTGGCCAAACCAACCCCAAGGAGGCGACAAACGAAGCCATTGGCCAGTCGGACGGGCTGGCGTTCGGCGGAGAGGAGTCGAGCGGGCGATTCCGAGATCGACTCGGAACCGATCGAGGTCACTTCTTCGGATCGTCGACGATGAAAACGGGGAGCGTCCCAGCGTCGACGAGGAACTTGGGAGCCTCGTCGGGAAGCCGGCGGGCCTCGTAGGAAATGATCCCGCGGCGCGAGGCGCAGGCCAGGCAGACGCGTTCATCGTCCTGATGGAGGTAAAGCTCACCGTCCAGCAGGCGGTGGTAGTAGTCCTGGCCGGGGGTCATCGTATGGCAGAAGACGCGATCGCTGCCGCGCTTGATGGTGACCCGCCAGCCGGGCTCATGGACGTACATCCGCACGCCCGGCTGAAGCTCGGGGCCCGGTTCGGTTGGGGCGTCGTCAAAGTCCCTGTCCCTGGAGGTATAGATTCCCATGGATGCACCTCAGCGAGGTTGAGCATGGTCTCGGGCGCGCCCGGCAGCCGTTGGAGTATTGCGGCTGGAAGTCGAGGAGGTCGACGTCGAGGGGGGCGTGAGCCCGCAGACTTCGTCCGTGCAAACCACGTCACGCGGTCGAGAGGCCGCAATTCGATTGTAGACGATCCGCCCGAGATTGACGACTCCCGGCAATCCCCCCAGCAAAGCAGGCAACCGGAACAGCGGCAGCCAGGACGCGATCTTCAGGACCGCGTCGTACCCGGCCGCCACCTTCCCCGACTGCGAAACCACGTGCATCGACTTCATGCACTCCTCGCGCCGGAGCGACGGGTGGATCGTCGAAACGTCGACGGCTGTCAGGTCGATCGGCTCGACGACGTGGTCGGGGTCGGCCGCCGTGACCAGAGCCATCGAGGCGCGGCACCTCGGGCAGGCTCCGTCAAAGAGGACGCGGATCGCGGGTTGCTCTTCTACGCGGCCCGTCGCCAGGCTGCGGAGCCAGGTCCCCGAGACGAACGCCAAGTTCGCCGCGATCATCCCCAGACCGAACTCCGTCAGACCGGGGCTCACCACGGCGATCCCCAGGTGCAGGAGCACGGCGCCGAGAACCACCAGCGGCCGGGTCGCCCGGAACCAGACCAGCACCGGGTAGGAGATCTCCAGCGCGAGGCTGCCGTGGGTCATCGCATTGAGGACGACCGGCCAGGCGGCGAGCCGAGTGAAGTCGAGCGAGACGAACTCGCCGGCCGTCATCGTCCCCCAGAGCGCCATCCCGGTCCACCACGAAGGCCCCTGGAGCTTTGCCAGCCCGGCCATGCCGTAGATGAACGCCAGGTGGAGTTGGATCAGCCGCAGGCCGAGGTTCGCCGACACCGTCGGCCGAGGCTTGCCCGGCTCGACCGGCGAGACGACCCGCGCCCCCTGAGGCCGGACGACGGCCGCGCGGCTGCGGGCCTCTCGCCAACGCTTGAGGAAGCGGTCGAGCGACACCGCCTGACCGCTCGCGCCGGTGGCCGCGACGTACAGGGCGAGGGTCGACAGGATCTGGTCGAAACCGAAGACCGCCACCGGCGACCGCCGCACCGTCGAGACGATCACGATCCACGCCAGGACCGACGCCGTCCGACTGAACAGGCCCACCGTCATCAAGCCGAACACTCCCAGCGCGGCGAGCCAGACGAGCCGGAGCATCGCGTCGGGGACGTAGAACCAGATCGACCAGGCGAACGGCGGCAGGCTCCGATAGGCGTCCGTCGCATTCGTCCAGCCCTTCGAGCCCAGGTAAGCGTCGAGGTCCAGACCGATGACGAAAAGGCTCCAGAACGCGAGCAGTCCCACGGCGATCCGGATCAGGCCCAGGGGGGTCGGATCGGCGGGGAGGAAGAAGAACCGAGACCAGCCCCGGGCGAAGCCCGCGACCAGGCCGGACAGATAGTCCGCCGCATCGGTCAGAAGCCGTCGCACGGGAAGTCTCCGATCCATCGGGGAGAGGTGAACATCGACTCGGCGAACAGGTCGAACCGCTCGCGGCCGCCGGTCTCCTCCAGGAACTCCAGGACGCGTCCGGGGTCGGGAATCAAGTGCTGCTGAATCCGCAACGTCACGCTGCTCGTCCCCGGGTGCGTCAGGCAGAGTCGCCGGGCGTACGAGCGAGCCAACCAGAGGTCATGCTCATGAGCGT
Source organism: Paludisphaera rhizosphaerae (assembly GCF_011065895.1). NCBI lineage: Bacteria > Pseudomonadati > Planctomycetota > Planctomycetia > Isosphaerales > Isosphaeraceae > Paludisphaera > Paludisphaera rhizosphaerae. The sequence goes on from NZ_JAALCR010000004.1 coordinate 240,942, forward strand.
CGGCCCCTTCCTCGTGCATCGCAGCTCGGCTGCCGGCGAACAGGGCGTTCGCCAGAGCGAGCTGCCGCTGTCTCCGCATCGGCGGGCCAGAGACGTAACGCTCGGGGATCCGGATCGTCTCGTCCGATCCATCAGCCCGGCGCAAGGTCGCCACGACCACCGGCGTCGGCGGCGGCTCCGCGTAGTAGCGGTAGGCGTAACCCTGGTCGAACAGTCCATGATGCCAGGTGAAGAGGTCCGCGAACCAGCGCTGAAGCACCGACGACGGCGGAACCCCCAACGCCCCCCCCGCAACGGCCGCGATATGCACGGCCAGGACGACCGTCGCCAGCCTTCGCGCCCAGGCAGGCCAGGGCGAGGCCTCCGCGACCGGCTCCGGAGGCGCAACCTCGATTTCTCGGACCTCGACGGCCTCTTCCGTGTCCGGTCCCCTGCGGCTCCCTGCCTTCCTCGCCACCCGACGCCCCCTTTCGACGACGGCTCGATGCGGTCTACGCCTCGCGATGCTCCCTCATCATAGCCTACCGCCGCTGAGAGGCCTTCGTCGGATTCTCGATCCAAACCCACCCGTCATCCTCGCGCCAGGCCGCGCAAGCCCTAAGGACATTTTATCCAGTTATCCTGTGTTTCCTAATCGTCCAACTTTTTGTTGTGTGGTCGGCAATCAGACACTAGAATTTGGACTGCCTGGACAGAGATTAGCAATCAAGGCGACTCAGCGGGCTGCGGGACGTGCGCGGATCACCTCTTCGAATCGTCTCGCCCACTTTTTGATTACGCAACGGGAGCAATGACATGCATGGGACGGTCGTGATGCTGATGGCCCTCAGCGGCCTGGGCTGTCACTACAAGCACGCGGACGTGGCTTTTGTCCCGTCGTGCTACAGCAGCTCGGACAGCTGCTACAGCAGCAGCTGCTACAGCGGCGGCTGCTACAGCAGCTGCTATGCGTCGATCCAGTCGACGTACTACGGCAGCACCTCTTACTACAACGGCTGCTACTCGTCGGCCGACTACATCGGCGGCTGCTACAGCGAGAGCTGCTACTCCGACCCCTGGCCGAGCTGCTACAGCGAGAAGAAGGGCTGCTGCTTCCTCAAGAAGCTGTTCGGCGGGCACGGCGGCGGCGGGCTCTTCAAGAAGCACCACAAGTCGTATGACTCGTGCTACAGCAGCTGCTACTCCTCGATGTACGAGTCCTGCTACAGCGGCTGCTACTCGTCGGTCTACGAGCCCCCGGTCTTCGGCTCGGCGATGCCGATCTACGAGACCCCCTACGCGACCTCGCAGGCTCCTGCGAAGTCGTCCTACGTGGCCCCCGCGGCCAGCGAGGCTGTGAAGCCAGCCACGGTTCCCGACGCCCCGGCCGCCGCTCCCGCGGCTCCGGCTCCCGCCGCGGTTCCTGACGCCCCGGCCCCGGCGACCCCGGCCGACGCGCCGGTCGTCACCCCTCCGCCGCCGCCGACCCCGGCCTCGGCCGTTCAGGACGCGGTCAACTCGGTCGCGCCGGCGGGTGTCACCCCGGCCCCCACGATCAAGCCCTGATCTCGGACCTCGCGAGAATGAGCAAGCGACGCCCGCCGGCGGCCCTCCCGCCCGGCGGGCGTCGCCGCTTTCGAACGGATGGCGGGCTCAGGCGGAGGTCACTCGCTCGGCGGGAAGCGTGTAACGCTCCTCGATCGCCTGCTTGATCTGCTCACGACTCTCCTGAGCGGAGAGCCCGGCGGTGGCGGCGATCCGCTCGGCCGCTTCGCCCAGGTCGTCGTCCTTGATCCCCTCGTGGAACCAACGGGCGTAATCCCCCTGCTGGAGGTGGTGCTCCCAGGTGGCGTCGTCAACGCCCTCGGCAAGCTGAAGGAAGGCCACCAGGTTCTGAGCCCGGAGGTTCAGCTTGTCTTCGGGCCCCTTGAAATAGAAGCTGCGATCCGGCCCCAGGTTCCCCTCGGCGTACTTGCGGCTGTGCCTCCGTCGCTGGACCTTCGGCGGCGTGGTCTTCACGCGCAACGGCGGACGATCGTCGTTACGGAACCAGGCCAGGGTCTCGCCTCGCTCCAACTTGACGGCTTCCAGGCCGGGTGGTTCGGAGACGCCGACGGTCTCGCAGAAGAGGCGGATCGTCTTCTCCGGATGCTCGCCGATCGCCAGCAGTACGTCGACCGCCTCAAGAAGAGCCGGCGCGATGCTGTCGGGGTGGACGGTGATGTAGAGCATTCCCCGCAGCTCCTTCGGGATGACCAAGGGCGCGGGCTGCCAGGCGGCGGGCATCAGGTGATGGACCTCGTCCACCACGATCCAGTGCGGCCTCCCCGTGTGCGCTCGAAGATCCTGGAGCCGAGGCAACAGTTGATCCGAGAAGCCGGGGCGATCCTTCAGATCGATCCCCAGCATGTTCACGGAGGCGTCCGGCATTTCCGGCCGGGAGAGCAGCTCCTCGACTTCCTCCACGGTCGGCGGGTTATGGGGGTCGCCGAGTTTCATCGTCAGTTCAAGCTCGTCGTAGTCCCCCTCGGGATCGACGATCACGAACTGGTAGCGAGCCTCGCTCAGGCGTTCGAGCAGGCCGGTCGTGAGGGTGGACTTCCCGCCCCCCGACGTGCCGGCGACCAGCACGTTCAGGCCGTATGGGTTGATCCGAACCTCGCGGCCTTCATCGTCCTCGCCGAGCAGGATCTCGTGACGGGAGAGCTTGGGTTGCAACCCGACGAGATCGTCGTCGAGCAGTTGCTGGATCAGTTGCGTCACGCCAGGACCGTGATCGGCGGGCGTCGTCCAGTCAGCCCGCTCCTTCACGGTGTCGAGGGCGTTCGAGACCGCCACGGCGCACTCGCAGGAGGCGAGGAAGGCGTGATCGTTCTCCGCATCCCCCACGGCGACGACGTTGTGGGCGGAAAGCCGCAGGTCGCGCAGGGCAGCCTCCAGGCCGGTCGCCTTGTTCACCCCCGAGGGGAGGACCATCACCGCCCCCTTGTTGAAGATGACCTGCAACTCCAGGCCCATCTCACGGACGACGTCGAAGACGACTGTCTCGTGGGGCTCCCAGGTCGCCACGATCACGCGGCCGACCGAGATCGGCCCGACGCCCCGAGCCTTCAAACGCTCGACGAATTCCGTGGGCGCGGCCTCGGCCAGCTTCTCCTCTTCCTTCACGTCGGGGCGATAGAGGAGTGCTCCGTTCTCCGCCACGATCCGGTCGAAGAGCGCAGGGTCCGGAACCAATTCCAGAAGTTCGTCGAGTTCCCGCCCGGTCACCATGATCAGCTTCCGGCCCGATTCCTTGAGCCGGCGGAGAGCGTCCAGGGTCGGTGGATCGATACGTCCGTCGGTGGCGAGGGTGCCGTCATAGTCCGCGGCAAGTACATGGTAGCGCATGGCGGGGCGTCCTCAAAATCGACAGGAGAGCCTCCCGACGCAAAGCAAATAACGCGCCGATGGAGGATCGACAGAGGCCGTGCGAGACAGGCTGCCCGCCATGCAATTAACAATTGTTTTCAAATACATGCCTGTGTATCTGCCGCAATTCCTCTTGAGCGGCACAACCGATCTTCGAAAGATTCCGGCACTTTCGCGTCCACCGCCCGGCGAGCCTTAACGATCTCCCTTCAGACCAGCCACGTATGGCGTATTGGGGCGACCGCGAACGACGGTCGTCATCGAAAACATGGCTCGACTTGATTTCATGGACTAAAAAACACTGAATCGCAAACATGGCCTATTGAAACCAGCCATACCGTTATGATAAGAAATCAGACAATCGGTTATGCGGCCACCGTTCGTGCCGAGGCTTCTTTTTCTCTCTGAGGAGGCTGTGGTCATGACACTTCTTGCGCAACCCAGTACTCGACAGTCTCGCAAACGCCCGATCAGACAGTTCCCGCTCGACTGGAAGAACAGCGAGAGTGGTGGTCGACTTGAGCCACGGCTGCCGACCGTGCCGATCTTCTTCAAAGTGAATAACGGAGCGTTAGAGTTCGCCAGCATTTGGGGCCCCAACCTGGCGCAGACTAATGACGCCAATCCAACGACTGCCTATGTGGCCGGGACAGACCAGCAGTTCTCGTTCTTGGGCCCGGGAGTTAATATCGCGTACGCGGGCCAAGTGCAGGCCAATTTAATCGATGTGCCGAACACCTCGCCTCCGACTTCCCCACCTACGGGCGGGTATGCCGTCGAGACCAATTCGGCGCATCAGATTTCCGCAGTCTTCCCCGGAATGGTTCCCGGAACCCCGGAGTTTATGACCACTACCGCCCTAGGCGGAGCAGCTTACACACTGGCAGACGATCAGGTTCCCGCAACCACGCCCGTGACACTAGTGGAGAACTACGAAGTCGTGTACTTTCCCACGGTTGGCGACACATTCGCCTCGGCGGCGGTCGTCATAATGAACTTCGGCAGCAATCTTACATTTACCCTAAACGGAGATCAAACCGGACTTATTCAAGTCGGAGTCGCCACGGCGCCGGGCTTGTCTCCGCCGTGGGGGACAGCGACCTTCGGAGCTACGACGATCAATTGGTCGATGTCTGCAACGACATTCGTGGCAACTGCTCAGACCGTTTTTCCGACGGGGCTTCCTTCGACGGGAGGGGCTAACCCACCCACCGGTATCGCTTGGAACGCGGCTTACGCATCGATTCTCACCGTCGGATACGGCGGAGGGCCGATTGGAACTGTAACGAACGATCTGGCCGAATTGACCACGCACTACGACGCATCATTCGTATAACCTCGGTTCAGAGGAACGTCGGCGGAATCGTCTCTGTCGTCAGGGCTCTGCCTTCTCAGGCTGCGGGTCGACACCCTGGTTCAGGAAGAGGGCCTCCGGGGTCGGTGGATCGATACGTCCGTCGGTGGCGAGGGCCCCCCTCATAATCAACTGCGCACGCCTCGAAGTGCATTAGATGACGCCCCCTGGGTTGACCAGGGGGTCTGCATCAGACGTCGCAAGCAAATGCGGCGCCGTCTACAGCGCTTGATTGACGAGGCCGATCCGAGCGATTATCTTCGCGCCGTCACCTGTCCGAGGCAGGCGATCCATCATTTCCTCTTCAGAAACAGGGTCGAATATGAACAGGCGATATTTCTTGACGGGCCTCGCCGCTGTCCTGGGCGCGGGGAGTCTTTTTATGACGGGGTGCGGCGGGTCGGTCGGCGACAACCTTCCCCCACCGAAGCCTGCGACGTCGGAGGAAATCGAGAAGAACAACCAGGACATGAAAGACCAGATGAAGGCGATGGGCAAAGGCCCCAAGACCAACTGAGCATCGGTTCCTAAACGCGGAGAGGCCGCCGCCGGAAACCATTCCGGCGGCGGCCTCTTGTGCTTGAACGGGGGTCGGCTCCAGCAGCCTTAACCCGAAGACGCCTCGGGGGAGGACGTCAATACGAGTCTGCGGAGATGACCTCGCCATTGCCTCTGGTGCCGAGGGCGTACCAGGTCTGGACGTTGATCGAGTTCTTGATGAACCGGACCGAGCCGTCGGCCAGGCAGACGTTCACGCCGCCCGAGTGGTTGCTGCGAGGAGTGTGAAACCCGTAGCCGACCCCCGACGATCCCCAGTTGGAGCAGTCGGGAGTCGAGTTGTTGGGTGTGATCATGAAATTGAACGTCGACTGATTGTAGTTGTCCGACGCCCATTGATACCCACCATAGTTCCACGTCTGGAGGGGGTTCGCCTTGGCGAACGCGGAGCAGGCCGGCATCATCGAGCTGACGATGAAGGCTGCGTCCATCTGGGCGATGTAGAACGTGGGCGCGGGCATGTTGGCACCGACATAGATGTCGCTGGGACTGAACTTGGTGTTGCTGCCGTCGCCTCGGTTGCGCTCGGCAAAGGCCACGGTGTTCGATGTGCCGTCGGTAATCCCCGCGATCGTCCCCGCGCCGTAGTTGGTCGAGGCTGCGTAGCATACAGTGGGGATGACCGTGGAATCATTGTCGGGCCGTCCGAAGACGCCGGCACCGCCGGCGCGGGAGTGCCAGTCGTAATTCGTCCCGTTCGACAAATAGTAGTTGTTGCGACCAACGCCGGTGCCGTCGCTGGGGCAGAGCAGCGAGGCGATCGTCGTGCTAACGGCGGTGAACTGGATAATGTCGAAACCGGAGACGCTGGTCGTGTTACCGCCGAACGTAACACCCCACATAAAGTTCATGGAGTTCGCCACCGCCTGCTGCTCGAAATACGGCAGCATCAGGGCGATACCGCTGATTCCCTGGTGCGGTTGAAGTTGTGCCGTGGGAGCGGCAGGGTTGCCAGGACGGCCGCAGACCTGGTTCCACGGGAAGCCGCTGTTGGCCGACTCGTAGTTGTGCAACGCGAGGCCGAGTTGTTTCAGATTGTTGACGCATTGAGCCCGACGAGCGGCCTCGCGGGCCGCCTGGACGGCGGGGAGTAAGAGGGCGATCAGGACCGCGATGATCGCGATCACGACGAGCAACTCGATCAGCGTGAAGCCGATTCGAGCGCGTGGGGAGACGACGCGCATTCGAGACACCTCCGAATTGGACGAGGACGCTGGAGTTGATGAAGGATCTAAACCGGCACGACTCAGAGATCCAACAAGCAGGGACGGGTGGCCGCGTTGGGCCTGATTGACACTTAGACAACATTCCGCGGCGGGGATCAAGGGACGACACCGCAAATACTTCTGAAATCAAGCGACGCGTTGCATTTTTCGGCTCAACCAATTTCGTCCACGCTCGGTTTCAACTGAATTTTTTCACGCCGACGAGAGCGACCCACGAAAAAGTACCGACCTCTGACGTCACGACCGATTTGACCCAAGCCTACTATTAGCTGAATGGAACGCCGAAGGACCGACGAATACTCTCGTTTTGGAGCGTGTGCGGATGTCGAGACGTCCCTTGAATCGTCGTGAGTTGAGGGCGGCGGCGGAGGCCGCCGAGGCGCGAGGCATCCCCCTGGGACCGGATTCGGGATCACGACCCCGAAGCCGATCGGACTCGTCCCCTGCTCGGCCGAAGCCGTCGCCGACCACACGCATGAAGGTCGTCTGGGCAGTCTGCGACGTCGGCGGACGAACGGTCGCCACGTTCGACTACGTCGACAAGGCCGCCGCCGAGGCCCGCGCCGCCGAACTCAAGGCGAAGGGAAAGGGCAACCACTTCGTCCGCTCCGTAAAGGAGCCGTTCAGCTCCCATGGGACCTCCTCGCCCGATTGACGGGACGGGCGCGAACATCTCGGGGAACACGCCCCTCTGGAGAGACGCCCGAATCGGAGGGACGAAACTCCACGCGCGTCGGGTTGTCGCCGCGCCGGGCCGTTGGCTAGAATGACATGTTTCCGGGACCCGCCGGCTCCGAGGCCGAATCGAGACGTCACCGGAACGACGAACGCAAGTCAAGTAAGTACGACGAGGGACGCACTGTGGCCGCCACAGAGAATTGCAAGCTTCCGACCGCAACCAGGCCCACGACCGGGGCAGACGTCCTGGTCGAGTCTCTGGCGAGGCACGGCGTCGACGTCGTATTCGCTTACCCGGGCGGGGCGAGCATGCCCATGCACCAGGCCCTGACCCGCTACCGCGACCGGATCCGGACCATCCTCCCCCGCCACGAACAGGGGGGCGTCTTCGCGGCCGAGGGTTACGCGCGGGCCAGCGGCAAGCCTGGCATCGTGATGGCCACCTCCGGGCCCGGCGCCCTGAACCTGGTCACCGGCCTGGCCGACGCCAAGATGGACTCGATCCCGCTGATCGCCATCACCGGGCAGGTGCCGACCCACGTCATCGGGACCGACGCCTTCCAGGAAACGCCGACCGTCGAAGTCTGTCGCGCCATCTGCAAGCACGCCTACCTCGTGCAGGACGCCCGCGACGTCGCTCGGGTCGTCAAGGAGGCGTTCTATCTGGCGACCACCGGCCGTCCGGGCCCCGTCCTCATCGACATGCCCAAGGACGTCCAGAACACGATCGTCCAGAACCCCGACTACGACGTTGAGATGGATCTCCCCGGCTACCGCCTCCCCCCCCCGCCCTCCCAGGCGAGGATTCGTGAGGTGGTCGAGGCCCTGCGCACGGCCGAGCGGCCCATCATCTACTGCGGCGGCGGCGTCCTGGCCTCCAACGCCGGCGATGAACTCCGCGAGTTCGCCGCCAAGACGGGCATCCCGGTGGCCATGACCGTCCACGGCCTGGGGGCCATGCCCAGCGACCATTACCTCTCGCTGGGCATGCTCGGCATGCACGGCACGGTCTACGCCAATGAGGCCGTCAACGGCGCCGACCTCTTGCTGGCCCTGGGCGTCCGGTTCGACGACCGCGTCACCGGCAAACTGACCGAGTTCGCCAAGCACGGCAAGATCGTCCACGTCGACATCGACGCCTCGGAGATCAACAAGAACAAGTACGCCCACATTCCGATCCACTCCGACGTCAAGTCGTTCCTTCAGGAAGTGACGCCTCTGGTCTCCACCGGCGACTACCGCGCCTGGCACAAGCAGGTCGACGAGTGGCGCGCCAGCGACCCGATGGCCTACGACCAGCGCGACGACGCGATTCTGCCCCAGTACGTCCTCGACGAGTTCTCCAAGATCACGGAGGGCGAGTTCATCATGTCGACGGGCGTCGGCCAGCATCAGATGTGGGCCGCGCAGTGGACGAAGTTCAAGCGGCTGCGGTCGTGGATCACGTCCGGCGGCCTGGGCTCGATGGGTTACGGCCTCCCCGCCGCCATGGGCGCGCAGGCGGCCTTCCCCGACGCCCTGGTGGTCGACATCGACGGCGACGGCAGCTTCGTGATGAACATCCAGGAGCTGGCGACGGTCTTCTGCGAGAACCTGCCGATCAAGATGATCGTCCTGAACAACCAGCACCTGGGGATGGTCGTCCAGTGGGAAGACCGCTTCCACCAGGGGAACCGCGCCCACACCTACCTGGGCCCCGTCGACCACCCCGAGGCGGTCGGCAAGGGGGACGGCGAACTGCCGGCCGTCACCTATCCGGATTTCGTGACGATGGCCAAGGGCTTCGGCATCGCCGCCCGCCAGATCCGCAAGAAGTCGGACGTCGCCGACGCCCTCAAGGAGATGATCGCCCATAAGGGCCCCTACGTCCTTGACGTCCTGGTCCCCTACCAGGAGCACGTCCTCCCCATGATCCCCGCCGGCGGCACGGTGCGGGACATCATCAAGAGCTGACCCGACCATCGATCGACGAACGGAACTTCACGACGGCGGCGGCCCAGAGGTCGCCGCCGTCGTGCGTTTCCGGGGTTCGTCCTTGCATGGAATAGCCGATCGGCGACAATGGAAGTCCTGGAGGGTCGGCTCTGGGGAACCGGCTTTTCGATCCCTCCGCGCTCTCGATGACTTCTCGATCGACGCCTCCGCCCAGTTCGAGCGGACGCGAACCGTCGATCTCCGCCCTGCATCCCACAGGGTTCCCCCGCTGACGAATAGGGGATGCGCCGGGGCTCATCGACCACAGAAAGTCCGAGTCCTCCGATGGGAAGAGCCTTTCCGACCCTCACCGCCGAAGACGCGGCGGAGTTGATCCCTCACGGCTCCTTGGTGGGGGTCAGCGGCTTCACGCCCGCCGGCTCCCCGAAGGTCGTGCCAGCCGCCCTGGCCGCGCGAGCCAAAAAACTGCACGCCGAGGGCCAGCCGTTTCAGGTCCGGCTCCTCTCGGGCGCCTCGACCGGGCCGATGTGCGACGACGCCCTCGCCGAGGCCGAGGCGATCAGTTGGCGGGCGCCCTACATGACGTCCGCCCCGTTCCGCAAGCTGGCCAACTCGGGGAAGGTCGACTTCATCGACATGCACCTGTCGCACGTTGCGCAGGTGACCGCGGGGGGCTTTCTCGGCCAGATGGACGTCGCGATCGTCGAGGCCGTCGAGGTCACTCCGCAGGGGCGGGTGTTCCTCACCACGGGCATCGGCAACACGCCGACGTTCCTGGAGCAGGCAAGCCGAGTCATCATCGAGCGGAACGCTTACCACTCGCCCAGGATCTCCGAACTGGCCGACATCTACACCCTGCCGAGGCCTCCTCATCGCGATCCGATCCCGATCTACGACCCGCTCGACCGGATCGGCAAACGGTACGCGGACGTCGATCCCCGTAAAATCGTGGGGATCGTCGACAGCGACCAGGCCGACGGCGGCCGGGCGTTCTCGGCGGTCGACGCGACGAGCCGGGCGATCGGCGAGCACGTCTGCCGCTTCCTGTTGAACGAGATGGCCGCCGGCCGGATTCCGGCCGGATTCCTTCCGCTTCAAAGCGGCGTCGGCAACGTCTGCAACGCCGTGATGGCCTCGTTCTCGTCAAACCCCGACTTCCCCCGGTTCAAGCTCTACACCGAGGTCCTCCAGGATACGGTGGTCGACCTGATCACCTCGGGCTCGGTCGTGGGGGCGAGCACCTGCTCACTGAGCCTGACCGACGAGAAGCTCCAGTTCGTCTACGACCACTTCGAAGACTTCGCCGATCGGATCGTCCTTCGTCCTCAGGAGATCTCCAACAACCCCGAGGTCTCGCGACGGCTGGGCGTCATCGCCACGAACACGGCGATCGAGGTCGACATCTACGGCCACGTCAACTCCACGCACTTCTTCGGCACGCAGATGATGAACGGCATCGGGGGGAGCGGCGACTTCGAGCGTAACGCCTACCTCTCCATCTTCATGTGCCCGTCGTTCGCCAAGGGGGGGAAGGTGTCGACCATCGTCCCCATGTGCACCCACGTCGACCACAGCGAGCACTCGGTCCAGGTCGTCGTGACTGAGCAGGGCGTCGCCGATCTTCGCGGGTTGGCTCCGATGGCCCGCGCCCGCGCGATCATCGACAACTGCGCCCACCCCGCCTATCGGGACTATCTTCACCGCTACATCGAATCCGCACCGATGGGGCACCTTCGACACGATATGAAGCGGTGCTTCGAGCTGGTGAACAACTATCTGGAGTCCGGACAGATGCTCCCAGATCTGGACCTTAAACAGTTCGGCGCCTGAGGCGAATCGTCCAAGAAGAAGGATGAGAAGGGGGAGGCTTGTGGGTCGACCGACGAGCGTCAGTCGACCCACATCGGCTCGTCGACGAGCAGCCCGTACTTCTTCATCTTCTTGTAGAGCGTGGTCCGGTTGATGTCGAGCATCCGGGCCGTCTCCTGGCGGTTCCAGTTCAGGGCCTGAAGGGCCTGGATGATGATCTGCTTCTCGGGCTCCTCAAGGGCCTCCTTGAGAGGACGAATCCCCATCGGGAGGTGAGGGCGGGAAGCGTTGGCGCGAGCGGCGCGGGCGCCGCGATGAGGATTGAGGATCGGCCCAAGATGGGTGGCGGTGATCCGCGTCCCGTGGCAGAGGACCACGGCCCGCTGAACGACCCCCTGAAGCTCGCGAACGTTCCCCGGCCAGTCGTGACGCCGGAGCACCTCGATGGCGTCCCGCGAGAAGCCGACGACCTGACGGTCGAACTGGCGGGCGAATCGCGCCCGGAAATGCTCGGCGAGCAGTTCCACGTCCTCGCCGCGGTGCCGAAGCGGAGGCGCGGTCAGACTGACGGAGCTGATGCGGTGGAAGAGATCCTGGCGGAATCTCCCCTGGTCGACGAGCCCGGCGAGATCCTCGCTGGTCGAAAGCACGAGCCGAGCCTGGCCCTGATTGCGACGATCGCCTCCGGAGCGGCCGGACGCGGCCTCCATGTCCTGAAGCTGGATTTCTCGCAGAAGCTGGAGCTGCAGCCCGGGATCCAGGGCCCCGACCTCCGCGATGTAGAGTGTGCCGCCGACCGCCCGAGAAAGCTTCGAGGCCCATTCGGCTCCCAGATCGCGACGAGTGGAAGTGGGGTCGTCGAGCCCGGCGGCCTCGCTCAACTCGGCCGCATGGATGGCGACGAACGGTCGATCACCCGGCGTCCCCCGGTGGAGCCACCGAGCCAACTCCGACTTTCCGGTCCCAGGCTCCCCCTGGATCAGAACCGTCGCCGACGATCCCGCCAGCGCGGTGGCCAGCCCCAAAATCTGCCTTAGGCCCGGGTCAACCCCGATCAGGTTGGACTCGCGAACGAGATCCGTCGGCGGAAGAGCAGGCGCCTGAGACGTCAGAACCTCCTGCGTCGCGATCGGCGGGGGCTCCGCGACGGCCGGCGACGGGGTCCAGTCCGAAAACGTCGGAGCCGACGCGGTCCGGTTCGTCGCCTCGGACGCGACCGGAACGGCCGCGGGCTTCGAGGCGTTCGCCTTCTCCAAAGCCTGTTGCACGGCGGCCCGGAGTTCGGCGGCCGGGGCCGGATACCTCAGAACCGCGGCTCCCAACCGCATCGCTTCTTTCGCTCGATCGGGATGGATCCGGGGGAACATCAGCACGACGGCCGCATGCCCATGCTTGCGGCGGACGTAATTCAGCAGTTCCAGACAGTCCGAATCAGCCGGGTCGACGCTCGCAAGCACGAGATCGACCGATTCGCGCTCAAGCAGACGCACCGCCGCACGATCGTTCGGCGCCTCGTCGATGACGTGCCCCAACGACTTAAGCATGGAGGTCAACAAGGCCAGGCCGCTGGAGTCCGGGCAGACGATCAAGATTCTTGACTTATACATACGGATGCCTTCTCTGGTTGTCGCGTCCTAGCGGAAGACCCTGTCCGACGTCCACGAAGGGAACCGCCGGGCGAGCGCCTCAATGCGGCCGTTCGCCCTGCCGTCGTGCCGGAAACCAACGAGCAGAATCGATTTGCATCGTCGATACCGTGAAGGGAATCGCATGTCCCTCTGAATGAACGAGTACGCCACTAATGATGCGTCGTCAAAGCCTCGCCTCCCGAAAACCACATCGTCAGGCGCGCGGATGTGCTTCTTGGTAAACGTCCAGGATTCTCTCCTGAGTCACGTGGGTGTAGATCTGGGTCGTCGTGAGGTTGCGATGGCCTAGCAATTCCTGGACGCTTCGAAGGTCGGCGCCTCGATCGAGCAGGTGTGTTGCAAAGCTATGACGCAATGTGTGGGGGCTGGCCTCGCTCCGAATTCCGGCGCGGGCAAGATGATCCTCCAAGAGTCGGCCGACGCTTCGCGAGGTCAGCCGATCACCGTAGCGGTTCAAAAAGACGGCTCGCTCCGAACCCGAACTTGGGGCTCTGGACGCGAGGTGCAGCCGAATCCAATACGCGGCCATCGACCCAACCGGACAGAGGCGTTCTCGCTTTCCTTTGCCCCGGACTCGAATCAGCTCCTCGTCGAGGTCCAGGTCTTCCAGGTCGAGTCCTACCACCTCGCTTACTCGCAGACCGCCGCCATAGAGCGTCTCGAACATCGCTCGATCGCGCCTTCCCAGGGCGTCGGCCACGGGAATCGAGTCCAGCAGGCGGACCACTTCTTCCACTCTTAGTAGTTTGGGGAGCCGTTTGGGTTGCTTGGGATTGCGGAGCGAGGCGGCCGGGTCGGTCGCGACCTCGCCGCCGCGACGAAGGTAGCGGAAGTACGAGCGCAGGCTCGCCAATCGTCGCGCCACCGTCGACGCCGCATAACCTTGCCCGGTCAGCCATGCGGAATACCGCCGCAGCCTCCGGGCGTCGATGGTCGTCGCGTCTTCCCCCACTCCTCCCGTCTCCTCGAGAAACCGCTCAAACTGAACCATGTCATCCTCGTAGCACCGCAGCGTGTGCTCCGACGACTGACGCTCCACCCGAAGATGCTCCAGGAACGATTGGATCGAAGCTCTCACGGCCCCCCCCTCCGACAAGGCTCCTCAGGTTCGATACGGCCCCGCAAGCGAGCCTCCCTTAGTTTCGGCTCGCCTCCAGGGAGACCGTCTCCCCTTTCCACAGTCTCATCGGTTCCCAGAGTCCAGGGGTCGACAAGCTCGCACTGACTTAATCCGTTAAACGCTCTGTTCTTACATCTTTCGGCGACGCCCGCTCATGCGCCGAGGTCAGGCGGTGTCGCAAGAAATTCTGGAAAAGGGGGGGGTGGGGGGTTCCATCAGCTACCAGCGTCGGATAGTATCCAAGTGCGCCGTGGAGCAGCGGCTAGCTCGCCAGGCTCATAACCTGGAGGTCGTAGGTTCGATTCCTACCGGCGCAACTCAGTCACTCCCCCTTTTCCCACCTCGCGGTAAAACGTCTTCGAGTCTTTCGCCCTCCGGGCGATCGAAGCCGAACCAACCGCTTCATCCGGCACTGTCGACGCTTCTTCGATGGCCGTCGAGCGTTGCGACGTGTTTCGGATCTTGCTAGAGTCGAACCCTAGACCGCGGCCGGACGCGATCCAGGCTCGCAGTGATCGACAATTTGGGATGGGATTCGCATGGCACCTTCGGATCCGCACGACGCCGAGACGGTGACCCACCGCCTCGTCTTGCCCCGCGACGCCAATCATCACGGAACGCTCTACGCCGGGTCGCTCCTGTCGCTCGCCTTGGAAGCCGGATACTCCACGGCCTACCGCGCGGCGGGCCTCGACGCCAATCTCGTCCTCAAACGCGTACTTGACCTCCGGTGCTACGTCCCGGTTCCGATCGGTCGCGTGATCCAGATCCGGGGTCGCCAGATCCATCGCGGAACGGCGCAAATCGTCGTCGCTCTCTGGGGGCCACCCCTCAGCGACAAAGCGCCGCCGTGGATGGACGGTGTCATGCAATTTGTACATGTGGATCTCGAAGGTCGTCCGGAACCGCTGGCCGAGGGACCTTATGAGCACCACGAGGAACTTGGCCATCCCTGGCACCGTCTCCGCGAGCGAACGCGAAAGCTCCTACATGTGCGTCGATGACGTGTCGGGTCGACCTCTTACATCCGACTGATTGACCCAAGCATCCAAGGTTGCTCCCGTCATTCCTACGCAGCATATACGAAACCGGGACACGCCGCTTAATTATTTTTTGCGACGCCCCCCAGCCCTTTACTGAGGAGAGACGGCGGCGTTTCGGCGAGAAAATTCGGAGAACGCCGTATCCGAATCGCGTCTGCGTGCAGTACTCGTCGGTCATCCAGTCGACGGGAGGGAGCGGAATGACGCGAACCGCAGCGTCTCAGGGGCGCGAACACGCGAAGTTGTTCGAGCGGTTGTTCGACGAGGGATCGGCGCTGGGGCTGACCGAGGCTCAGCTCGTGGACCGGTTCGCGGCCAATCGCGATGAATCGGCGTTCGCGGCGTTGGTCGACCGTCACGGACCGATGGTCCTGGGCGTCTGCCGGCGGTTCCTTCGAGATCCAAACGACGTCGACGACGCGTTTCAGGCGGTCTTCCTGATCCTCGCCCGCAAGGCGGCCGGGCTGAGGGAGAAGGAGTTGCTGGCGAACTGGCTCTACGGCGTCGCCTGCCGCGTGGCGATCCGCTCCCGGGCGACGGCCGCTCGAAGGGCGGTCGGCGATCCTGGCGATCGGCTCGAAACCGATGCCAGGAAGCCGACAGCCGTCCCTCCCGCCGAGATCCTCGCCCGCCTTGAGGACGAAGCGAGGCTGCATGAGGAAGTCGGCCGGCTGCCGACGCGCTATCGCGCGCCGGTGGTGGCCTGCTACTTCGAGGGCAAGACGCACGAGGAAGCCGCCGCCTCTCTCGGCTGCCCGGTGGGGACGGTCAAAGGCCGATTAGCCCGCGCCCGCGACCTGCTCCGGCGTCGGCTGGAGCGGCGCGGGGTCGTCGCGCCGGCCGCGTTGGTATCAGCGACGTTGGCCGCGACCGACCTCCGCGCCGCCGTCCCCCCCGCCCTGGCGGCGCAGGCGGTGGCAACCTCCCTCGCCCTGACCGTCACCCCCGCCGCCTGGATGACTGCCGCGGCGCTTTCGACCCCGGCTCGTTCTCTGGCTCAAGGAGTCATCCAGGCCATGTTATATTCGCACTTGAAGGTGATCTCGATCCCCACGCTCCTGCTCGGATCCGCCCTCGTCGGCGGGGCCAGCCTGGCCGCGCCATGGCAGGAAGGCGTCGCTACGAAGGACGAGAAGACTTCGCCGATCGTCAGAGCGATCGAGAAGCCTCCGGCCCCCTCTCAGCCTGGCGAATTGGGACCGGAGGACGTTCTGGAACGGATCAACCAGGCGGCGCTGAGGTACAGGCGATCCATTGAGGACGCGGAACTGGACGGAGCCGACGCACTCAGCAATGGCGACGCAAGGGTTCAGCCCGAGCTTTCGACAATCCTGGAGCGCCATCGTCACCGACTCGACCAGATCATCAAGGATGTGCAGGCGACGGTCGCCCCCGACGAACCTTCGCGAAGCCTCCTCGCCTTACTCGCCGGCTTTCTGGCCCGCGAGCCGCAAACCAACCATCCGGACCCGGGCCGCATCAGGCGCATTACCACGGAAACGATGGTCGCGCTCAACGGTACTTATAACGAATTCCGGCGCGCGATCGATTGGGCCCGCGAGGACGACCAGGAGGCCAAGGATCCAGCCGTTCGCGCGAAGGCTGCGGAACGCTACGTGATGCGGATCAAGATGATCATCGGAAAGCCCTCAGAATCGGCGCCCAATGACGAGGCTGCGTCAGGACTTATCAAAGCCTACGCAGACTACCTCATGCACTTCATCACCATCGACGAGAAAACCGCCTTCAAACGGATTCTCACCGCCAACGAAGCGCGAGGACGCTCGAAAGTCGGTGCCGTCACCAAGTCTGAGGGACCGGATCAGGCCCAATCGACGACCCCGCAGTCCCCTAAGCCCGTGGCGGACCAACCCGCCTCTCAGCCTCAATCAACCCCCGTGACGAACGACGCCGATGGGGGTGGGGGTTTCGGAGGCGGCGGCGGTTTCGGCGGACCCGGTCCGGACCAGATCCGCCAGGATATCGCCGGCCTCGCCGCGATGATCGGCAAGGTGGACGAGGATCCCGCGTCGGCAGCCGTGCGGGGGGCCCTCAACCTGCCAGCCACGTTGAGGGCGGGAGCGGGCTCGACGCTCGGGTCGTTGCTCAACCAGATCAAGAAATCTCAATTCGCCGAGGGAAAGAAGATCCCGGTCTACGTCGACCCGGTGGGACTTGAGGACGCCAACGCAACGCTCGATTCGCCGGTGTCGATCGACCTGGAGGACGTGCCGCTGCGGTTCTCGCTGCGGGTGGTCCTCAAGCAGCTCGGCCTGGCGTATTGCGTCCGCGACGGCGTCCTGATCATCAGCTCGATCGAGGGGATCCAGCAGGAGCTCCTCGAAGCGGAGAAGGAGATGATCGGGCTCCATCCCGACAAGGTGATCATCACGCCGAATGGACCGACCTTGCAGGGGATGGGCCGACCCGGCGGGATGATGTGAGAGCCCGGTCGGCTCAGACCGCCGTGGGCGTCGGCTTGCGGCAGCGAGAGCCTCGACAACGCATCGCCTGGAGGACGTCGCGGAGCGCCTGCTTGGCCGGTAGGTATCGCGGGTCGAGCCGCAGGGCTTCCTCGAAGCATCGGGCCGCCTCTTCAGGGCGGTCGAGGGCGCGGAGAACCAGGCCCAGGTTCAGGAACGCCTCGTCGCGGCAGCCGCGTTCGCAGGTCGTCGCGGCGCGATGGGCGGCCTCGGCCTCGTCGAGCTTGCCGGCCTGGGCCAGCACGCCGCCGAGGTAGATGCGCGCCCCGGCCTCGTCCGGCGCGGTGTCGATCGCCCGGCGATACCAGGAGGCGGCTGTTTCGTAATCACCGCGAGCCTTGTGGAGATGACCCATCTCGGCCAGCGGGATCCAGAGTCGATCCGTCGGGCAGAGCGCCGTCGCTCGACGGATGGCCTCCTCAGCCTCGTCGTATCGGGCCAGCGCGATCAGCGCGGTGCCCAGCAGCTTCCACGCCGGGCCGCATTCCGGGTGGCGGGACGTCAACTCACGGGCCCGCGCCACGGTCAGGGCCGGCATGTCGGCCCGGTGCGCGGCGCGGAGGCGGTTCCAGCGGGCTTGAATCCACGTCGTCGGCTTCATCGGAATCGCTCCTGGTGCGGGCCTCGGCCCTTCGCGTGATACCAGGAGGATGATCAGCACGACTCGCCGTGCGATTTCAGCAATCCCGAGGAACCACCGAGATTCAGGCGCAACCCGTCCAACGGCGGGCTCGGGTGACGATCTGCTCGGCGCCCTCGGGGCGGCCGATGACCAGCACGTCGCAGAGCCCCAGGAAGAGGCCCGTCTCGAAGACGCCGACGACCGCCTTGAGGCCGGCTTCGAGCGTCTCCGGGTCGGCCAGCGCCGGGAATCCGCAGTCGATGATCACGTTGCCGCCGTCGGTGACGAAGATCATTCCCTCAGGCGTACGCCGGAGGGTCGTCGTCGCACCCAGCTTCTTGAGACGCTGCTCGACGTGCCGGTGGCCCAGGCGGCTCACCTCGACCGGGACGGGCATCTCGGCTCCAAGCCGCGACACGACTTTCTCCGGTGAGACGATTGTGACCCGCCGCTTGGCGATGCAGGCGACGAGCTTCTCGCGCAGAAGGGCCCCGCCCCGCCCCTTGATCATGCGGTATTGCGGGTCGATCTCGTCGGCTCCGTCGATGTTCAGATCGACGGAGGGAACGTCGTCGACGTCGCGCAGCGGGATGCCGACCTCGCGGGCCAACTCCGCCGTGGAGACGCTTGTGGGGACGCCGACGAACTCCAGGCCTTCCTCGGCCACGCGTTCGCCCAACCGTTTCACCATCAGGGCGGCCGTTGAGCCCGACCCCAAACCGACGATCATCCCGGGCTCAACCAGACCAGCGGCGCTCCTTGCCGCGTGGGCCTTCGCCACGTCCGCTTCCAGTGTCACGCTCATCACGCCTTCAAGGTGGGAGGCTCCGCGCCGGACGTTCCGCACGCGTCCGACGCTCGCAAGGCAAGTCGACCGACCCGATGAAGCGATCCATTAGAACGGTTTTCGTCGCCTGCCGCCACCCGCCAAGCCGGCGCTTCGGGAGGAGCCCTGCGGATCGACCGTCATTTCCGGGCGTCGTAGCTGCTGATTAAGTTGGCGTAGCTGGGAAGATGCTTGGCGAAGAGGGCCGCCAGGCCGGCGACGTCGTTCCGCCAGTCGCGGTGCAGTTCGCAGGCGACGCCGAACCACGTCATGAGCTGAACGCCGGCCGCCTGCATCCGCGCCCAGGCGGCATCTCGGGTCGTCTTGTTGAACGTCCCGGATGCGTCGGCCACGACGAAGACGTCGAACCCTTCCTCGATCGCCGAGAGCGCGGGGAAGGCCACGCAGACCTCGGTGACCACCCCCGCGATGATCAGCTGCCTCTTCCCCGTGTCCTTGATCGCCTTGACGAAGTCGGCGTTGTCCCAGGCGTTGATCTGTCCCGGGCGGGCGATGTACGGGGCCTCCGGGAAGAGGGCCTTGATCTCGGGCATGAGCGGCCCGTTCGGCCCGTCCTCGAAGCTGGTCGTCAGGATGGTGGGGAGGTTGAAGTACTTTGCCGAGTTCGCCAGCGCCAGGACGATGTTCTTGAAGTCGTGGGTCGAGTAGTCGCGGACGAGGTTGCACAACCCCGACTGGTGATCGACCAGCAGGACGGCGGCGTCGTTCTTGTCGAGTCGGCGGTACTTGAACGCCTCGCTCATGGGAAGCTTCCTTTCGGCTGAATGCAGCGATCGAGAACCGTAAGAGCGTACTGAAACGGCTCTCCATCCGCAAACTGGGCGACGACGATCGAGGAGCAGTCGGGCCCTAACCGTCAGCCTATTTCTTCCTGGCTGCCGCCTTTGACTTCGGCTGCTTAGGCGACGTCGGCTTTTTCGCAGCCGGTGTCTTTGCAGCAGCCGCCTTCGCCTTCGCAGTCGCCGCATCGACCTTTTTCACGGTCGCCCGCTTTGGCGCAGTCGCCGGCTTCGACGCGGTCGGCGACTCCTTCGCGACGGTCGCCTTGGATTTCTTCGCGCTCTTGCGGCTGGCTGCCGTCGAGCCCGCAGCCTGGCCCTGGCCGGACTTCACCGAAGCGGCGGGGGCTTTCTTCGCGGGCTCCGCCGCCTTGGCGCTCTTCTTCTTCGGAGCTCGGGCGGCGGGCTTGATTGCGACGGGACTCACAGGCGCCGCGTCGTCGATCTCGATGCCGAAGATGGAACCCAGATCGTCCGCCGCAATCGTCGGCGAACCGCCCTCGGAAGCCGTCGGCGAGGCGGGGAGAGCCTGTTCGATCAACTCCTCATGGTTCACACCGCGAAGAACGAAGAGCAGTTCCGGCGACGCGTCGAGGCGGTTGCCGACGCCATACATCACGGCGGCGACGTGCTTGCACATCCGGGCGCCGTCTGGGCAACTGCACGACAGCTTGATGTCGCTCGGTGCGGGAAAGAGCCCTTCCTTCGGGTCGGTCGCCAGGGCCATCACATCCTTGGAGAGCTTCCCCTGGAGCAGCTCGACGAGCGAGCCGATCGCGCCGCTGCATCGCTTCTTGAAGGCTTCCCATCGAGCCTTCGGCAGCGGGGCGACCTCGATCTTGAGGGTGTACAACTCCGACCCGCTGACCAGCGCCGTGATCTTCCCTTCGGCGATCTGGAGGTCGACGACCGATCCGTTGCGGACGTAGGTCCGCCCCCGAGGCAGCCGATTCGCGTAGTCGCTGTATCGCTCCAGGTTCGTGCACCACGACAGGCCCCAGAAGCTCTTGGCGATCTTCTGGCCCTCGACGACGACTGGAGAGATTTTCTGTCCGGCCTTGCGACGCTTCTCGACCTCGCGCGCCGCCTGGACACGTCGCTGGGCCACGGGGACGTAGGGTTTGTAGTCGTAGTACCAACCCATGGGCCGCCTCACGGCTGAAGTTGTCGTCGGGTCAGCCCTCCGCCGCTCGCGAAAGGTCCAACGCGACGAATCGAAGCAGCGTATCATTGTCCATTTCCGTCAGCAACATTTCACTCGAGCCGTCGCCGCCCACGAGTTCCTCCGCCACGCGGCTCTTGGACGCGATCATCTCGTCGATCCGCTCCTCGACCGTCCCCCGGCAGACGAACTTGTGGACGAGCACGTTCCGCTTCTGGCCGATCCGGAAGGCCCGGTCGGTCGCCTGGTTCTCGACGGCCGGATTCCACCAGCGGTCGAAGTGGATCACGTGCGAGGCCGCCGTCAGGTTCAGTCCGGTTCCGCCCGCCTTCAGCGAGAGCACGAAGAACGGCGGCCCGTCCTCGCGCTGGAACTGATCGACGAGTTCCTTCCGCTTCTTGACGGGGGTGCCGCCGTGGAGGATCAGTCCGGTGCGGCCGAAGGTCCGCGCGAGAGCCTCGGCAAGGGGTTCGGTGATCTCGCGGAACTGGGTGAAGACCAGCACCTTCTCCTGCCGGGACGCGATCTCCTCGGCGATCTCGGCCAGCCGGTGGAATTTGCCGCTGCGGTCGGGGTCGTAGTCGGCCGAGCCCGTCGCCTGGGCGGGGTGGTTGCAGATCTGCTTCAGCCGCATCAGTTGGGACAGGACCAGTCCGCGGCGGTCGATGCCTTCCTCGATCGTGTCGAGTTGGTGAGCCAGGTCGTCGACCGCGTGCTGATAGAGAACCGCCTGGTGCTTGCTGAGCGAGCAATAGGCGTTGACCTCGGTCTTGTCGGGAAGGTCGGCGATCACCCGCTTATCGGTCTTCAGCCGCCGCAGGATATACGGCTGGACGAGGTCCCGCAGAGGCTCGAAGGAAGGCGTCGGTCCGGACTGAAGAGCCTTGACGAAGGAGGCGAACCGCTTCGCCGGGCCAAGCAAACCGGGGTTGAGGAAGTCGAACAACGACCAGAGGTCGGACGGTCGGTTCTCGACCGGGGTGCCCGTCATGGCGATCCGGGCGTCGGCGGTCAGCTCCTTCACGGCCCTCGTCTGCTTCGCCCCCGAGTTCTTGACCGCCTGGGCCTCGTCGAGGATCGCCAGCCGCCAGCGATGCTTGCGCAGCCATTCCGTGCGGACGAGCATGCCGTAGGTCGTCATCACCAGGTCGTGCGTATCGGCCTGGTCAGGCTCGATCGCGGCCTCCGAAGGATGGACGACCGCGAACGTCAGGCTCGGCGCGAACTTCGCCAACTCCGACTTCCAGTTCGCGATCAACGAGGCAGGCACGACGAGCAGGCTGGCGCGACTCTCGGCGTCGCGCTTCAGGTCGAGCAACAGCGAGATCACCTGGACCGTTTTGCCGAGCCCCATATCATCGGCGAGGCAGGCCCCAAGTCCCAGGCGAGTCGTGAACCGGAGCCAACCGTAGCCCGCCCTCTGATAGGGCCGCAGTTGCGCCTGGAGGCCGGGGGGAGCCGTCTCTCCCTCCGCCTCGGGCGATCGCAGCCGTTGGAGCGTCTCCTCCAGGACAGGACCGGGGGTCAGGCCCGACCACTCGCGAACGCCCTCCTTGGCGGCCTCCGGATCCCCGCGGGTGAGATCGGCCCCGGAGAGGAGCCGCATCCCCTCGAAGAAGGTGAGCCCTCCACGCTGCACGTCACGTTCAACGCCCTTCCAGTGCTCCAGGGCTTGATTGATCTTCTCTCGGTCGACCTCGACCCACTTCCCGCGCAGGGGGACCAGGCCGCCCGTGGATTCGAGCAGGGCGGCGATCTCGCGTGGGTCGAGCGACTCGCCGTCGAGACTCATCCCAATCGAGAAGTCCATCAGGGCGTCGACGCCGACCCTGGCGGAGTCCTTCACGTCGACCTTGACGTTCACCGTCGGCCGAGGGGGCTTGCGGGCGTTCCACCAGTCGGGAACCCGCACGATCAGCCCGCTCGACTCGAACAACGGGACGGCCTTGAGGAACTCATAGGCCGATCGCGCGGGCCAGGCGAGCGGCCGATAGACGTCGCCCGATTCGACCAGGCGGCGGACGAACGGAGACGCCTCGGCGGCCTTCGACACCGGGATCAAGAGCTTCAGCATGGCCTCGCGGTTGCGTTCCCCGGCGTACTGCTGAAGCGCCCGGCTGAGGGGCTCGTGCTTGACCTTCCCCTGGGGCGTCAGGCCGTTGGCGAACGTCGCCAGAAAGGCGAAGGGATAGTCAGGATCGCGTTTGTGCTCCGCCAGGTGGAACGTCACCCGGCCAACGGTCCGCCAATGAGGGTTGCGTTCTCGAAGGAACTCCTGCACGCCGCCGGGTCGCTTCGCACTCTCGGCTCGGGCCAGCGCATCGAGATCCCGCCACCAGCCTGCGACCGCCTCGACGTTCAGGTACTCGAGCCCGGTCATCGGCGGAGCCCGCCGGACCACGCCGTCGAGATCGCCCATCGGTGGAGGGACTTCGGGAGCAGCTTCCCCCCCATCGGCAATAGCGACCCGCACCAACTCGGCCAGATAAAGCCGACCAATGGAACGAGCGAAGTCATACGCCGGCGGCAGCGCGGCGTCGGTCTCATCGCCTGCGGACTGCAGCATCCCCTCTGCAGCGCTGATTTTATAGGCGTCTAGCAGCCGCTTGCTGAGGCCGCGAGCCGAGGACCCGTCCGAGGTTTCGCGAAGGAGAAGATGCCCCTGAGGCGAGATCGTCAGGTCGAACACCGTGGACCTACCCCCTGAGCGTCGCGGATCGGACCAAGGGGGTCTTGAAACGAGTCGGGGCGGTGGGATTCGAACCCACGGCCTCCTGCTCCCAAAGCAGGCGCGCTGCCAGGCTGCGCTACGCCCCGTGACGTTGAGCGAAAGGCATCGTATGCCGAGCGGGGGGCGACGGTCAAGGGAGGGTCTGATCGCCGGGGATGGAGACTCAGCCGAGGGTGGGCGTCAGCGGCGAGTGGGCGGTGGGGACGAAGCCGGCCCCAGAGGGCGCCGCGGGCTCGGAGACGGCCTGAGGCCACCAGAAGTACGCCTCGACGTCGGCGCCAGGCGTCCAGGAAAGCCGGCCGTGATGCTCGACGATCACCCGAGCCAACAGCGGCAGGGACAACGACCGAGTGGTGGCGGACAACGCCGCATGGGGGGGAGTGGGAATTGCGGGCTCGGGTGGAGCTGCAGAACCAGATGCTTCCTTCCAGGTCACCTGGAAGCGGCCGCCGGACGTCGACCACGAGAGGACCGCCCCGCCCCCCGGACGGAGCAGCGAAGCTCGCCAGGCGATGAAGCCGTCCAGCGCTGACGCGAGCCGCATGGCGTCAAACTCCCCGGCCGACTCGCGCGACGGCGGCTCGATCGTCAGCGTCAAACCCCGGCGTTCAAAAAGCCCACGCCAGGTCTCTCGACGCTCGTCCACCATCGCACGAAACGGCTGGCGGACGAGGGTGAGCGACATCGTCCGGTAGATCGCCTGGATCACGTCGAACAACCGCTCTACCTCGGTGTAGGTCAGGCTCAGCTCTTCCCAACGCTCCGGCATCGGACCGGTCGCCGCCCGCTTCGTCAGATAAAAGCCCATCTTCATGCTGTTGAGCATGTTGCGGCAGCGATGGTTGAACCCGCTGAGCGCCTGCCGCAGCGGTTCGAGCTGTCCTTCGTCGATGAACCGCAGCAGGGAGCCGCTCAATCCGCCGTCCGCCGATCCATCACGCGGGAGTTGCGACATCGGGTATGGCACCTATGCGTCGAGAAGCATCCATCGAAACACGCCGGATCGCAGCCTATTATGGCAATGCATAAAGCCTCGCCGCAAGGCTGTGAGATACCGACTCGGTGGGGCGTCCGGCCCACTTCGCAAGGGGTTTGGCGAGATCAAAGCAAATCGGGTGCCGATTCTGAAGGCTTTCGACAGTGTCGGCCTTCATGTGCCTTTCACGAGAACGGAAGAGGGGCGAAGGATCTTCTGGGAAAGATCCCCGCCCCCCGGTTAGACGCATACTGAGATTCTCGAAATCAGGAGGATCTCTGCGCAAATGGGAAGACCGCCGCGCATGCGCGGGGAAGGCTTCAGCCGCCCCGGATGAGCGAGGAGACGCGGTCGAACTCCTCCTGGGAGTTGTAGTCGATGATGAACTGGCCCTTCTGGGGGGTTCGGGAACGAATCAAGACCGCCGTGCCGAACCGCTGATGGAGCTGCTGCTCCAGCTCCAGGAGATGCGGGGACTTTTCGACGTGGGCCGAGTCCTTGCGGATGCGGGTTTTGGCCGGGGTCGGGACGCCGGTGGCGACGAGGGCCTCGGTCTGGCGGACAGAGAGACGCTCGGCGATGACCCGTCGGAGGCCGGCGACCTGGCTCTCGGCGTCGGGCAAGCCCAGCAGGGCTCGGGCGTGCCCTTGTGTGATCTCGTTGTCGCGAACCGCGTTGAGGACCTCTTCCGGAAGGTCCAGCAGGCGGATCAGGTTGGAGATCGTGGAGCGGTCCAGCCCGAGTCGGCTGGCGAGCTCCTCCTGAGTGCCGCCGTAACGCGAGAGGTACTCGCGGAAGGCGGTCGCCTTGTCGACGGCGTTGAGATCCTCGCGCTGGAGGTTCTCAACCATGGCCAGTTCGAAGACCCGCTGGTCGTCCAGCTCCATCACCCGGGCGGGGATGTCGTGGACCTGGGCCTCGATGCTGGCGCGGAGCCGACGCTCGCCGGCGATGAGCTGGTAACGGTCGCCGACGGCCCGCACGAGGATCGGCTGGAGGATCCCGTGCTGGCGGATCGAGTCCGCGAGGGTGGCCAGTTCGGCGGGGGCGAAGTGGCGTCGGGGCTGGTACGGATTCGGGTCGATCTGGTCCACGGCGACGTGGAGCAGCTCCGACTCCTCCAGCGACCCGGGCTCGAATCCCCCTTCTTCGCGTCCCAAGAGGGCCTCGAGTCCACGTCCCAGGCGTCGTTTATTCACGGTCGATGACCTCCATGACAAGTTCCGTGTAGGCCCTGGCGCCCCGGGCCCTCGGGGCGTAGTCGAGGACGCTCAGCCCGTGGCTGGGCGCCTCGCTGATTTGCACGTCGCGGGGGATGAGCGAGTCGAACACCGTCTCCTCGAAGTATCCCTTGACCTCCCCCACGACCTCGTTCGCCAGGTCGAGCGCCGGGTCGTACATGGTCAGCACGATCCCGCCGATCTCCAGGCGGTGGTTGTCCTTGGCCTTGGTCTGGCGAGCCAGCTCGATGATCTGGGAGAGCCCTTCCATCGCGAAGTACTCGCACTGGATCGGGATGTAGATCTCGGCCGAGGCCCCCAGCGACGCCCGGGTCAACTGGCCCAGCGACGGCGGGCAGTCGATCAGGACGTAGTCGAACTTCCCAAGCTCTCCGTTGAGTTGCTGGCGGAGCGTCGACGCCCGCTGGCGGTTCGAGGCCGAGAGCGCGTCGGCGTCGGCGAGGCTCTGCGAGCCCGGCAGCACGTAGAGGTTCGCCTGGGAGGTCTCGGCGACCGACTCGGCCAGAGGCTTGCCCGCCAGCAGCGGATGCCTCTGCGCCGGCTCCACGCCGAGGCCGCTCGTGGCGTTGCACTGGGGGTCGACGTCGATCACCAGCGCGGACCTTCCCGACTTCGCCAGCCCGGCCGCGATATTGATGGCCGTGGTCGTCTTCCCCACGCCCCCCTTTTGATTGGCCACGCTGATGATCTTGGCCATGAAACCACCGCCCTCCCTGACGTCCCCGCGGTTCCACCTACGCGGATTCATCGGCTCGCGCCGGCGGAAACTCGAACCGTCCCGTCCGCGGGAGGAAGTTCCCTCAAGCGATGTTCGCGTCGGGCAAACAAGGCAAGATCGACCGGCGTCCGCAACCCCCTGGGCGTCAATCAAACCGCCATTGTCAAACCTCACTCGACCTGCCTACTTCGCCCATGCATCCAGATCAACAAGCCCGTCAGGAGCCAGAACTGCCGGATGTCTCACAAGCCGCATCCGGCCTGGCTCGCCCCTGCAGGGGACTCCCCGCCCCATCACCCCACGACCATTCCGTCACTCATCGCGGCCGGCTTCGATTGGCTCCGTTCGCCACGGTCGACGAATCAATTCGATCGACGCAAACTCCATTCCTGATTACTGTTGAGTCCGATATCCGTCACCCCCGATTGGCTTCCTTCGGTGGATTCTCTTTCGACGGCGGTTCGTTCGGGCCCACTCGCGGCAGCCCGTTGATTCGCCCACACACACCGTCCGCCGAATTGTCAGAGAGCCGCTCTATCAAACACCGTGGCCCCAGATCGCGATTCCTGGTCGAGAATTCTGCATCCCGCACGAACGATTCTCGGCGGCCGATCGGAAAACGACGATCAGACCGATTCCCCGCCCGCGCCGAGCTTCGACGCAGCCCGGAGCGGACGTCGCGAGGCCTCCCTTGGTATCTGGCCAACGAGTGCCGCCTCAGGCGCGGATCCTGGCTCGCATGATCCCTGCGCTGGCCGCTGAGACGCTTTCACCTTCACCTCCGCGAGCGGCTGCGACTTCCTCGGGTGTTGATGACGGGCGTCGTGATCCCACCTGGCCCTGGCAAAGCGACGCCTCGTTGTAATCCTGCGGGCGCCTCGTGCGTAAATAAGGATAGAGCTGAATCAGCTCCACCACTTCTCTCAGCCCCGTTCCTCCAGGGGAGTCCAAACATGACCCGGTTTGCGGTGATCGTCGTCGCATTGCTTGCCCCGGGACTGGGCGACGACGGAAAGCCCGTCCCACGCACCTGGCGTTATCCGGCTGACAACGGTCAGTTCGGCTCTATCTCGGGATGCGACGGCAGCGATTGGAAGGAGACAAGGCCTGCGGGGTTGCCGCCGATCACCTTCAAATTCGTCCGCCACACCAACCGATTCACCGAGCTTTTCGACGAAGACCGGAAGTTCACCCTGATCCTCTATTCCGACGGCGAGAGCGAATGGAGCGTGGGGGACGGATGGAACAACTGGCTCAAGGGAAGCTGGGATTCAGACAAGGCGCCGGCCGCCTGGGGATCGACCCGGCTCGACGCCGAGAAGGCAAAGCATGCGGAGAGAACCGAGCCTGCCCACAACCAGCCTTAAGATCCGAGGCGGGTTCCTGACGGAGCGATCATCCGGGACGCTGCTCAGACGCCGAGCTTTTGGACTGTTTCCGGCAAGGTGAAGGGAGCCCAGGCGATGGATGAGAAAGAAGTTCCACGCGACCGGCTGGAGTTGAAAGAGGATCCGAAACTACTTTCGCCCCCCTACCTCGCCCAGCCGTACGCCTGCGCCGTCGCGGTGACGGTGTACGGCTTCGTGCCGCACGCGACGATCGAGATCGAGGTCGCCGGGGTTTCGGTCGTCACCCAACCTGTGGGCTTCCCCGAACCCGTCGGCGCGACGTTGAAGCTGCCTGCGCCGCTGACGGCAGGGCAGGCGGTTCGTGCGAGGCAGATGCTCGGTCCGGGGGTGAGCGACTGGTCGGCGCCCGTGACGGCGCTCGACCACACGAAAGACTTTCCGGCTGGTCCGCCTCGACCCGAGATCAACCCCGCGCCGGTCTACAAGTGCGGCATCCGCACGGGGGTCGACAACCTGCTTGCGGGGGGCACCGTCTGGATCACGGCCGATGGGGCCACGGTCGGCAAGGTTGTGGGCTGCAACCCACACCAGGGAGTGGACGTCAGCCCGCCTTACAACTTGAACCAGCACGTTCGCGCGTGGTTCGAGCTGTGCAAGGACGTCAGCCCGCCCTCGGTGGAACAGATCACTCAGACCGCCGCCTCGCCGCCGCCCACGCCGGGTTTCGAACCGATCTATGCGGGCGGCGAACAGCTCGTCGTGACCAACATCGTCAACGGCGCGAAGGTCACGCTCTTTCGCGGGGGCGTCAATCAGGGTACGTGGGGCTGCTGGGGCGGGAGCCTCCAACTCGGTTTGAATCCGCCTTTCAGTTCGGGTGAGACGTTCTCAGCCACCCAGGCCATGTGCCCCGGCGACCCGACCAGCCCGCCCGGAACCACCACAGTGCAGCCGTGCTCCAGCCTCCCTGCGCCTCACATCGGGCCGGTGCAGGCCGGCGACGTGCAGATCACCGTGGTCAGCTCCGCATCCGGCGCCGTCATCAAGGTCTGGGTCAACGGCAGTCCTGCCGGGACCGGCTCAGCGCCCGTCGTGAATCTAAACACGACGCTGAAGTTCGGCGACACCGTGGTCGTGGTTCAGGATCTGGCCGGGTGCAAGGGGAGAACTGCGCTTCAGGCCACGGTCGCCTGCGTCGATCCACCGATCACGGGCAATCCCGCGGCGCTCGACCTCTTTCCCGTCGGCAACACCGAATACGACAATGGAGCGGGCGTCAGGGGCAGCGTCTACTACCCGGCCGAAGACGACGGCAAGAACCAGCCGTTCAACAAGCGGCTGACCAAGCTGGGCCCTGCGCCGATCGTCGTCATGGCGCACGGCAACCACAACCCGGCCGATCCCAGCTACCTGGGCTACGACTATTTCCAGGCCGACCTCGCGAAGATGGGAATCATCGCGGTGTCGGTCGATTGCAACGCCCTGAACGGCCCGGGCGGCGGCGTTCAGAACATCGAGGACCGAGCCGACCTGATCATCGAGTCGATCAAGCACTTCCAGGCCGAGGCGGCGGATATCACCTCCACCTTCTTTCAGCGAATCGACTTCAAGCGGCTGGGCTTGATGGGGCATTCGCGAGGTGGTGATGCGGTCGTGACCGTCCCCAGTGTGATCTCACTGTCTGGAGTGACCATCCGCGGCGTGCTGGCGCTGGCTCCGACGAACTTCCGGTTCTGGGCGGGCCTGAGCACCATCCAGCCCAAGGGCTACGCGTTCATGACGCTCCTGCCTGCCGGCGACGGCGACGTCGTCGACAACAACGGCGCCCAGTTCTACGACCAGGCCTCCCCGGACCCGTACAAGTCCCAGCTCTACGTCCACTTCACGTCCCACAACCTTTACAACCGGCAATGGCTCAATGACGATGGAGTTGGGCCGCCCAGGATTCCGCGCGTCGAGCACGAGCGAATCCTCTCGTCGTACGGCTGCGCGTTCTTCCGATCCGTCCTCCTGGGTCATGCCACCGAAGTCTACCTGGCCGGCTACCAGAAGCCGGGCGGAGTCCTGCACCAGAACGTCTACACGTCGTTCATGAAGAACGGCCAGACGACCATCGACAACCATGAGGACGGGAACGGCATCGGCAAGAACTCGCTCAATCTGCCTACCGCACAGTCGGGCGGGCTCATCGCCGACGAGTTCCCGTTCGCACAGGCTCCCGCCGGGGGGCCCGCTCCAGGCGCGTTCAACGGTTCCTTCTTCGGCCTGACGACCGGCATGGTGACTGGGCCTGGCGGCTCGAGCCGGCTGTTTCGCTCGGAGATCGGCGGCAAGGACCTGACCAAGAAGGAGATCTGGATCCGGGCCGCCGAGGTCGTGCGGACTCAAGGGAGCGTGCCGAACGGAGCCTCCGGGTTCCAACTCGGCGTCGAGGACGCCAACGGCGTGACCGCATTCGTCGACGTCGACGCCGTGGGTGGGCTCCCTCGGCCGTATGCCCATCCGTTCCGGACCAAATCCATGCTGAACACGATCCGGTTCAAGGCCGACTGCTTCAAGATCGGCAACCGCAAACTGACGCTCACGAAAGTCAGAGCCCTGCTGATCGCCTGCGACCGGAACGACGAACGGGCCACGGCGTTCGACGACCTGCAAATCGTCAAACCTTGAGGCTGAGGAGTCGAAGATGAGCACCGATTCCGGGCAACGCTTGCCGGATCCGCCCCGCGCGGAGACGGCAATGCCCAACGTCATCGACGTCAAGACCCGCACGATCAAGTACGAGCCGCGCAAGCCTCGCAACTTCAAGTCCGCGATCGCAGCCAGCAACGACGCGGTCGAGTTCGTCGTCAAGACCGACGCTCCGATCCCCATTCGCGCCCTGGGTCCCGCGCTCTACGTGGGCGGGACATGCTTGACGGAAGTCTCGGAGGTCGGACCGAACACCTATCGATTCGTCGCTCCTGCGCGCGACGCCCTCAAGAAGGACGCCGCCATCCAACTCGGCTGGACCGGTCAACCGCCGGCGAGTAAGGCCGCCGCCAAGTTCCGGTATCGCCCTTGAAGTCCAGACTGCGGAAACGCCTCGGAGAGCCCGAACGGTCGTCCGGCCGAGCGTTCGGCGTTCGGCCTCCAGCCGTCGGTCGGCCGGGGCCGACTCTCGCCTCGCTTGGAGCGAAGGAGCCGGTCGACAGGAAACGGGGCTCTCCACGTTCGACTCCTCGTGTCGGCGCTCACCGATCCTGGACGGGGCGAGGCTCCGTGGAGCGTCGCGCCCACGAGAGAGCGCGCCTCGACGTCGTCAGAGAGGTCCGGTCCGCGCCCGCGGCGAGGCTCCGCCAGCGTGGGATCAACATCGGTACCCGCCGTCGGTAGGCGGCGTATTCGGGGTGTGCTTCGGCCAGGTCGCGTTCCTCCCACTGGATCGCGGCCAGGATGTACGCCGTGAGCGCAGCGGCGAAGACCAGGTGCGCCGAAGTCATCTGCGGAGTCCCCCAGAAGGCCAGCAGCCAGCCGACGTAGAGCGGGTGACGCACCACCCTGTACAGCACCGGGGTCTTGAAACGGAGGGGCGTGTAGGGACGGCCGCGGAACTGCAGCCACACCTGCCGCAGGCCGAACAGGTCGAAGTGGTTGATCAGAAAGGTCGCCGTCAGCACGATCACCCAGCCCACGGCGAAGACCGTGTACAGCATCGCCCGGCCCGCCGCATCTTCAACCGCCCATACGACCCCGCCGATCGGCCTCCAACACCAGAACAGAAGCAGCAGCGCCAGGCTTGAGAGCAGTACGTAAGTGCTCCGCTCGGCGGTTTTGGGGATGTACTGGGTCCACCACCGCTTGAACGCCGGCCGGGCCATTCCACTGTGCTGGAGCGCGAACAGGGCGATCAGTCCCAGATCGACCGCCAGCGCGACACCGACCGACCCCTGCCGAGGGGCGTCCAGCGTTGTCGGCGTGACGAAACCGCCGATGAATCCGACGCCGTAGAGAAGTGCGACAAGGCACAAAGCGTATGACGCCGTGCCATAGGCCAGGATCAGGACGCGACCGACCATCTCAAAGCTCCTCTCGCGTTGAGGGCGCGCGGACTCCCCGCGAGCCCGATGTGGGGCGTCAGGAAAAAGCTGTCTGGATGCGGGCCCGGTCGCACACCGGGCAGTTCCTTCGGAATGAAGGACTGACGATCATCCGCTGATAAACGTCGTCCACGCGCCGAATGGCGTCGTTTCCAGGTCGCGCCTAATCCAGGCTCGCCGATCCAATGAACCAGGATAAACAGCACGACCGTTCGTACTTTTGATAATACGACCGATCGTGCTAGAATGTCAAGCGGGAATGATCGGGTTTATTTCGAGGGGGCGATCGAGTGGGGGAGCGAGCCGGGATGTCTGGTACAAGCGGCGGTGTCGCATCAGATCGGGATGAGGAATGGCGGCCGCAGCGAAAGCCGCGAGCGGACGGCGAGGAGAGCCGCCGTACGATCCTGCTCGCGGCCGCCAATCTGGCGACCACGCGCGGGCTGGAGGGCCTGTCGATCGGCGAGTTGGCCCAGCACATCGGCATGAGCAAAAGCGGTCTCTACGCCCACTTCAAGTCGAAGGAGGAGCTGGAGCTGGCGACGATCGAGACGGCCGCCGAGATCTTCGACCGGGACGTGTTGGTTCCGGCGGGCGAGTCGGCGGAGGGCCTCGAACGGGTGCGGGCGCTGGTTGAGGCGTTCCTCAGCCACCTGGAGCGGCGGGTCTTCCCGGGCGGTTGCTTCATCGCGACGGTCTCAGTCCAACTCGCCTCGCGCCCAGGACGGCCCCATGACCGGGTGATGGACATGCAGGCGCGATGGCTCGCCCAGTTCGCCGGGGCGCTGGGCCAGGCCGTCGCCTCGGGCGAGTTGCCGCGCGACGCCGACATCGACCAGCTCGTCTTCGAGGTCACCGCGATGCTCGTCCGCGCGAACTTCGCCTGGGTCATGACCGGAGACACGCGCGTGTTAGAACAGGCCCGGGTCGGCGTCAGCCACGTTCTCAAGGGGGTGACGGTTCATCCAGGCCCAGAAAGTCGACCGGCCGAGAAGCGCGTCGCGAACAGACGCAAATAAATGCTCACCCCTGGGTTGGTCGGGCTTGTCGCCGACGTCGCGATGTGCGGGGGTCAGGGCGGGTAGACGAGCTGGATCATGCACTGGAGGCCCAACGTCTGAACGCCGGTCAGGGCGACGGTGACGAAGACCGCCTGGAAGCCTGCATTAAGTCGCCTCAGGCCGACGCCGGCGGCGAGGAACAGCGGGGGGAGGAAGAGGATCCAGAGTCTCGCGACCTCTCCCATGTTGCGCCCGGAAAGGTCCGCGATCGCCAGGACGGCGAGCGTACACCACGCGGCGCGGGGGACGAGACGACGGCCCGCCGTCAGGCCGATCGCCGCCCAGATGAAGGCCGGCAGCCCCGCCGCGATGGCGGTCTCGAACGGGTTGTAGATCAGCCAGGTCAGGTAAGATCCGCGCATCCCCTCGTTGAACCGGGCATTGTTCGCCAGGTTTGCCGCCCAGGTGGCGAACGGGTCGGAGCGCGTCGCCAGCCAGCAGGCCGCGACCACTCCGAGGAACCCCGCGCCGATCGCGACGATCACCGAAAGCCCACGAGTCAGACCCAGCCCGCGGGTGGTCATGACGACAAGCGCAACGCTCAGGCCCACCGGCAGCAGGGCCAGCGTGAACATCATGCCGAATCCCATCACCGCCCCGGAAACGACCGCGAGGAACGCCCACCCGAGAACACTCGCTAACGGCCTTCCCCCTCCTAGGGTGGATACGTCGGAACTCGACCTCAATCGAGCCGCCCAGGCTGCGGCGGCCAGCGCGCAGGCCGAAAGGAACGGATAGGCGACGTCCGACAGCGGCTGGAACAGGTTCGCGGCCGGGGCCAGAGGCCAGAGGATCGCCGAGGCCCAGGCAACCTGCGGAGGCAGTGATTCTCGGGCCAGCAGGTACAACGGCGCGACCGTCCCCGCGCAGGCGAAGAGCGTGATCAGGGTCGCCAGGTAAACCGCCGCACGGTCGGCGGCGGGGATCGTCATGCCCATGCCGACCTCCACCTGTCGGAAACCGTCGGCCGTCGACGAGGGCATCGCCGAGTTGAGCAAATCGGCCGCCGCGGGGTGTCGCTCGGTCAGGGCGAGAAGTCCACAATACCCCGCGATCAGCCCCGGGGGATGGACGCCCAGATGCCCCGCCCCTTGTGCGCGGACCCATCGCGGATAGTCCGCCAGGAAGGCCCAGGGATCGGGCCCGACCTGTTCCTTCACGACGTCGTAATACCCAGTGCAGACGCGATAGCAGTGGATGACTCCCCACCGCTCCAGGCCGTACCTCCCCGGCGCCCCGATCGGGACGACGGCTTGAACCGCCGAGGCGCCCAAGACCAGGCCGAAAAGCCAGGCCGCTTCGCGACGGCGGCTGACCTCGACGGCCCCGAGCGATCGAAAGCCCGCCGCCGCGAAGGCCCCGTAGACAGCAACGCCCGCCCCCGCGATCAGCAGACCGCCTACCGGAAGATCCTCGATGATCCGGGGCCAGACCCATTCGCCGGGGATCCCCAGCGGGACGTCGCCCGACGCCACGGCCGTCAGGAGGATCGCCGTCGAGAGAGCCGCCAGGCCCAGCACCAGGTCGATCTTGCGTTTCATGCCGACATCATAGCGGCCGGCCTGCGACGAGTCTCGTCGGTGGACGAGGCTGAAGGTCCATCAACGATGCTTCGGCTCATCTTCCGCCGACGGCGATCCGCCGCCGATCATTTTCAGTCCGGCGTCAACTTCCCTCTCGGCTTCTTGCAGTTCCATCGCCTCGAGCCGCGCTTCGAGCGCCTTCATGAGCTCGGTCGCTCGCCTTAGCCGATCGGGGTCCCCCTGGAACCAGGCGGGAAGCCCCTTCTGGAGCTTCTGGATCTTGGCCGGCAAGCGTTCCTGAACCGAGGTCGCCGCCGCTCCGCCCTTCTCGGGGTCGACGCCGATCAGCGACAGAACCTCGTCGGCGACCTTGTCCGCCTCGACCCACTTCTTCTCCGTCACAAGGCCCTGGATCTTCTGCATCAGGGGCATCGCGCGAGCCTGCCCGCCCGACTTCTGGACCCAGGCGGGAAGTTCAGCCTGAATCCGACGCATTTTGTCCTGGAACGCCTTGCTCGAGAATCCCGTCGCGGCGGATTCGACGAGTGGTTCTCCCTTTAGGAATTTCGCATAAGCGGCCAGCGCCTCGGGGTTCTCCGTCGCCTTCCGGAAGAAGTTGTCGCGCATCGCCGCGCCGCCGATCCCCCATGAGAAGACGTTCGTCATCACGGCCCCGTGGTTGAACATCCGGCCCAGGTACGTCTCCATCGTCGGCTCGCCCGGCATGCTCGTGGGCGAGACGTTGGTCCCCTCGGCGGAGATCCACGCGGGAGAGCCGTGCTTCGCCAGCAAGGCGCGAATCTCCGCGAACGTCGCTCCCTCGGGATAGGTGGAGAACCCGGGACGGTACGCGGGGCTGAAGGCCACCTCCGGCACGGCGAAATGAACCTTCTCCGCGAAAGATTCCTTGGCGTCGGCCTTTCTCAAGCCCTGGTCGGTGAATGCGATGTGACAGTAGATCCGATCGCGGGGGACGCCGCCGTCGTGCAGCGAGTCAGCCCACAACTCCATGAACTCCTTGACGATCCTCGACCGTTCGAGATCCGCGTCCTGGGGCGGGTTGGTCCGGCTGAACCCGCGATGCCCGAGCGCCCGGAATCCGAGCGGCCGGTTCGAGTCGAAATCGTCGCCGATCTGCGTCTCCCACCCAGTCATCACGCCGGCGAAGAGGTGCGACCTTCCCTGGGCCTTCAACTCCACCGACTCCCGGCGAATCTCCCCGCCGATCAACCGGCCCCGGTCCTTGACCGCCGCAATGATCGCCGGGCTGTTGAAGCACATTTGGGGAGGAAACCGGGTCGGCTTTGGTCCCCAGTCCGCGCGTCTGCCGGCGTTCGGCGGCTCGTCCCAGCCTGCCGACTCGAGGTTGTCCGGGTTGGAAAGGAGGTCTTTTCGCTTCCCCCACATCATCGAGTCGTCGATGTGGAACGCGACCGCCACGTCGTTCTCGCGGGCCACCGCAAAGGCGTCGCGGATGAACTGGCGAGTCTCATCGTCGGACATGTCGAAGCAGAGCGGTCCAACGGCGAAACTCAGTTTTCGATGGTCGTCCCCGGTCGTCCCAATCGCCTGCGCGAGTTCGCGCACAAACGCCTCCAACTGAGCCTTCGAGAGCGAGGACCGGCCCGGGCTGGGCGGCGGCCCGGCGTAACCGGGGAGGCCGGTCATGAGCTGAAACGACAGGTACTTCGTCTCGGCCGTGCCGGCGCTTCGCGAATCCTCGCTCGCCACCTGACCGTCTCCCGCATCCAGCCCACCGGCCTTCCCGGTCGTTGTCTCGTCGGGTCGGCCTGGCCCTCCGCCGACCGCCCACCCGATCGAGGATGCAACGACAACGCCCGCTGCGAGAACCCGCAATTTCAGAATCATCGCCGACGCCTCGAATCAGAAGGAAACGGCTGGTGGGACTAACTTCTTCTCGATGGCTACTCCCGTTACGCGATCGTGGTTTCAGGAATCGAAGGCTCCTCCGCCTCTCCCATCCGTCCCAGGCCGGGGAACGGCCACCGATTCCCTTCGACGCGTGCGCACTCGGACGACTCCCAGAGCCATATTGGATATAGGGGTCTTCCAACCACCCGTTCTTTGGCAACTCGAGTGTGGAATGGACATGGAACGGTCGCGGAGCGAGCAGAAGTGCGCGAACAAACCCGCGCATGAAAAAAGGCAAGTCCCTGTGTCCCAGGGACTTGCCTTTGGTCTGACGGTTGGCTCCGTTTGCGAACGGAGCCAACACTCGGGCTCGCCTGGATCAGAGGGCGGGGCCGAGGAGATCCTTGACGGCGTCGCGTTCGGAGATGAGTTCGGCGGCGGAGGCGTCGAGGCGCTTGCGGGCGTCCTCGTCGATGGGGACGTTGGGAACGATCGACCAGGCGCCGTCGCCGCGGGAGGTCAGCGGGAAGCTGTAGATCAGGCCCGAGGGGATGCCGTAGCTGCCGTCGGAGACGACGGCCGTGCTGAACCACTCGTCGGCCGGAGTCGGGTGGTAGACGTTGTAAACCGTGTCGATCGCCGCGTTGGCGGCCGACGCGGCCGAGGACGCGCCCCGGGCCTTGATGACGGCGCTGCCGCGCTTGGCGACGGTCGGGATGAAGGTGTCGGCCAACCAGGCGTCGTCGCGGATGACCTTGGGGGCGGGGACGCCGGCGATCTCGGCGTTCTTGTAGTCGGGGTACTGGGTGTCGCTGTGATTGCCCCAGATCGTCATCTTCTTGACGGAGGGGACCGGCACGCCGGCCTTCTTGGCGATCTGCGCCGTGGCCCGGTTCTGGTCGAGCATCGTCATCGCGAACCAGCGGTCGGCGGGGACCTTCGGCGCGTGCGACCTGGCGATCAGGCAGTTGGTGTTGCAGGGGTTGGCGACCGTCACGACCCGGACGTTCGGGCCGGCGACCTCGTTGATCGCCTTGCCCTGGCCGGTGAAGATCGGCCCGTTGGCGCGGATCAGGTCGGCCCGGCTCATGCCGTCCTTGCGCGGCAGGCCGCCGACGAGGATCACCCAGTCAGCGTCGGCGAAGGCGACCTCCGCCTTGTCGGACGCCTTGACGTCGGTCAGCAGCGGGAAGGCGCAGTCATCCAGCTCCATGATCGTGCCGCCCAGCGAAGGCAGGGCGGGCGTGATCTCCAGGAGTTGCAGGGCGACGGGCCGGTCAGGGCCGAAGAGGGCGCCCGAAGCGATGCGGAACAGCAGGGCGTACCCGATCTGGCCGCCGGCCCCAGTGATCGCGACCCGGATGGGAGTGGACATCTCGAAAGCTCTCCGATCGATGGCTAGTGAAAAGACGCGTTCTGGT
The DNA here is from genome assembly GCF_011065895.1 of Paludisphaera rhizosphaerae. Taxonomy (NCBI): domain Bacteria; kingdom Pseudomonadati; phylum Planctomycetota; class Planctomycetia; order Isosphaerales; family Isosphaeraceae; genus Paludisphaera; species Paludisphaera rhizosphaerae. The sequence continues at coordinate 278,568 of NZ_JAALCR010000004.1, forward strand.
GGATACGTGTTTCAATTGGGGTCAGCGGCCCGGCCCGCGCTCGACCTCGTCGGCGCGGCGCGGAGGTTGGCGAGCATCAGGGCGGCTTCGCGAGGCAGGTGGCGGGCGCCGGCGAGCAGCACGAAGCCGGCGGCGGCCAGCGTCGGAGCGGCGAACAGCAAGGCGGCCGCCACGTTCTCCGGCGATCGGCCTCCGACCACCTGGGGATTCGCCCCGATCATGGCCAGCACCCGGCCGAAGGTCGTGGCCATGAGATCGGGCTGGCCGAAGGACTCAGCCGCCCAGCCGGTCAGCCGAGGCGCCCAGGCGTCGCCGAGCAACTGGACCACGGCCACCGCCGCGCCGCAGGCCACGCCCCGCATGTTGGGCGCGGCGACCGAGGCCAGGATGGCGAAGCAAGGCCCGAGGTTGACCGAGGCCAGAGCGACGGTCGCGAACAGGGCCGCCGGTTGCCAGGGCCGGCTCGGGCCCAGGAAGGCCACCAGCCAGCAAGGGACGGCGGCGGCGGCCGCCAGCGCCGGGATCAGGAAGTAGGCCCGGGGATCGGTCCGCCCCCAGCGGTCGGCCAGCCAGGCGCCGATGAGCAGCCCCACCGCCGCAGCCGCAGGGGGAAGCGTCCCCGTGAAGGTCGCTGCGACCGGCTCAGGCAGGCCGCGGGCGCCCATCAGGAAGGTCGGCAGCCAGGCCGTCAGGGCGCTGATCGCGAAGGCCGTGAACGTCAGCCCGAAGACGGAGTAGGTGAACGAGGAATTCACCATCAGGTCGACGTAGTCCTCGGCGCTCGGCCCGAAGGACTCGTGCCGCCGAAGTTGGGCGACGGGCACGCCCTCGCTGAGGCCGCGGACGGGGTCGGGGAGGGTCAAGCTCGCCAGGGCCAGCACCAGCGCCGGAGCGCCGGCCGCGAGGAAAGCCGTCTGCCAGGTCGTCGCGTGGGCCAGCGGCGGCCCGAGGCACAGCGCGAGCGCCGCACCGACCGGCCCGGCCAGGAAGTAGACCGCCAGGGCTCGAGCGCGGACCGTGCGAGGGAAGACGTCCATGAGCATCGTCAGGGAGACCACCCCAGCCGTCGCCGTTCCCAGGCCCACCAGGGCGCGGGCCCGCTGGAGCGCCGGGTAAGTGGCGGCCAGTCCCGAGGCCACCCCCGCCAGGCCGAAGGCGGCGATCCCCAGGGCCAGCAGCCGAGGCCGTCGAACGCGGTCGGCGAAGTAGCCCAACGTGGGAGCCCAGAGCGCCGCGGCGACCAGCGGCAGGGCCTCCAGCCAGTCGGCCTGATCGTCCCAGAGGTCCAATTCGCGACCGATCGGCAGGGCCAGGGCGGGGAAAAGCCAGCGATCCATCGAGGCCAGCAGATTGGCCAGGAAAAGGAATCCCAGCAGCCCCCAGGTCCACCACGGGATAGGCCGAGGGTTGGAGAGCCTGCTCGGGAGGTCGGCACGCCTGGGCGGCGGCCCGTCTCCGGCGATCGGCTCATGACTCGGCTGGCTCACGGACGTCTCTCTCCGCTGCGGTCGCCCCCCGGGAACGAGCCGAGGTTCGAGGTCCGCGATTGATCGTAACCCGAGACCGGAGCGGGGTCCAGGGGGCGGCCGACGGGGCGAGAGCGGTCGGAGGTCCGATGATTAATAAAACACCAGTCTCTTGCATGCACCCGACTGGCGCACTAGAAGTGGGATGAACGCTTCAACGACAAGCGTCCTGAAGAGGTCTGTGCTAGCTCGACGCCCTGCGTCGGGGCGGCGTTGCGCCGCCCGAGTTTCACGCCGAACATCCGTCACAGCGAAGGCTGTTTCAGACTCGCTTCTCGGGGGAATAACCCCTCCGGCGTGGGCGGGCCTGGGGCAACCCCGCCGGACGGGGTTCCGCCCACGCCGGAGGGGTTATTCCCCCGGCGAGTCAGAGAGCCTTCGATGTCCCAGGTTTTGTGGTAGACGAACCTCTCAGGAAAACGGGGCGGTCGATCCGGAAGACCTCCGGGTCGGCCGCCCGTCGTCGCGTATCGGCCGATGTCTTACTCGACATGAATCGAGGCCCTCTCCAGTGGCCACCCCGATCCGCCTTGAGGACGTCCAGCTCGCCTGGCAGGCGAGGGACCCGGAGACCGTCGCCCTCGTCGTCGACCTCGCCCGGCAGGACGACCCCGAACCCGAGACGCCGCTCCGCCCCGGAGCGCCGACGTTCGCGGCGTTCCTGGCCGAGATCCGCTCCAAGGCGTTCCGCGCCAAACCGCGAGACGTCCAGGCCAGCGAGCGTCAGGCGAAGCTCCGGGCGCTGGAGGCGCCCGACGCCGAGCTCCCCCTCCCGGATCGCTTCAAGCTGCACACGATCCTGGAAGAGCTCTGGGCCGACGGCGGCCCGATCGCCCGGTCGTGGCTGCTCCGGATCATCGCCCAGATCCCGGCACGCTATGGTCCCTGGAAGGCCCTCAAGCGGATCTTCAAGGAGGCCGAGGCCCGGGGCGACGCCGAGGTCTTCGCCGCCCTCGCCGCCCGGTTCGACGAGATGCACGCCGAGGGAGTCTCCGAGGTCGGCCGCGCCACGCTGGCCTACCTCCGGCGTCGCGGCTGGCGGGCCCTGCGACGGGCCGCCGAGCGCCTGCCGGCCTCCTACCCAGATCTCGCCTGCGACGTCCTCGCGTGCTACGGCGAACGGACGAACTGGACGCGGACGTGGATCGCCAACCAGATCTTCTTCCATGAGGCCGGCGGCTACGGCAAGGACGAGTTCAGCAGTCCGGTCGTACACTCCAGCGACCTCCTGAAACACCGCGCCTATCCCGACCTCTGGAAGCGCACGCCCCGGCCCCTCTTCGGCCTGCTGGAGAAGGCCCGCAACGACCGTCCCCGGAGGTTCGCGGCCGAGGCGCTGAAGGCCGACTTCCGGGCCTCGCTGCGCGAGGTCGAGCCAGCCTGGGTCGCCCGGCTGGTGGACGTTAGCAGCGAGCCCGTCGACGCCCTCATCGTCTGGATCCTGACGAACGTCCCCCGGTTCGAGCAGTCGGCCTTCCGCTCGCTGGGGCTGCACGAACCCGTCCTGAAGCTGTTCGACTCCCCCTCGCAGGAGGCTCGCACTTACGCCGCCGGCTACGCCCGAACCCACGCCCGCGACCTGCCCGTCGACGAGCTGATCCGCCTGACCGACAACGACAACCAGGCTGTGCGAAAGCTGGCCGCCGACCTCCTGGGCGACCGCGACCCCCGCACCGAAGTCGGACTCGAAGCCTGGGGAAGGCTCCTCAACACGCAGCACGGCGCCAAACTCGCTGGGGAGGCCATCCGCAAGAACTTCGGTGCGAAGGAACTGAGCCCCGACTGGTTCCGCGACCACCTGCTCACCGACAGCCGCGAGGCGTTCGGTTTCCTGAAGGACCTGCTCGCGCGCCTCCATCCGACGGAAAAGCTCGGGGCGGGGTTCTTTCGCGACCTCATCGTTAAGGAGAGCAAGTCTCACGTTGGCTATCAGGTGCTCCTGGTCCCGTTCGCCATGGGCGAGCTGGCGAGGTTCGACCTGAACGAGCAGCCCGCCGACTTTCTCCGCCGTCTCCTGCTGAATCGGTCGACCCAGACTCAGACCGTCCGATGGGTCGAGGAGGGGAAGCTCAAGGTCCCCACGTTGGGCGTCGACTTCCTCAAGGCCCTCGCTTACGAACCGGACTTCGGGACGAATTCCTGGATCGCCGAGTTCCGCCGCACCGGGCCGGAATGGGCCCGGAAGCTCTCGTTCGACCAGGGCCTATCCGACAAGGTCCGCGCCTGGCTCGCGGACGTGCGGAAGGTCCCGCCGGCCGACCTGGGATTCGACTGGCTCCTGTCGCTGGCGGCTCGATCGGAGCCCGCCTACCACGACTTCGCCGTGAGCGTCCTCACCAAGGGCTTCACGCCGGCCGACTTCGCCCCCCGCGAAGCGCCCGCGACGACCGCCCAGGCAGCCGGACCGGTCGACCTGAAGGGGGCGTCGTTCCTCTTCACCGGCAAAATGGCGACCCTCAAGCGGAAGGACGGCGAGGACCAGGTCAAGGCGGCAGGGGGGACGACGGCTTCGGGAGTCAACGCGAAGCTGCATTACCTGGTGATCGGCGACGAGGGGTCGCCCCTCTATGGCCACGGCAAGAAGGGGGACAAGCAGACCAAGGCCGAGTCGCTGAACGCCGCCGGAGCGAACATCAAGATCATCTCCGAGACGGCCTTCCTGAAGATGCTGGCCGGCGGGGTGCAGGAGGTGTCGACCGACGCCGTGATGGCCGGCTGCGAACGCCTCTGGCAGATGGCGACGGCCCCCGGCCCGGCCGACGCGCCGAAGGCCCGGTTCGCCGTCGAGTACATCCTCAAGCACCACCCCGACATCGCCCTGGCCAAGACCGAACGACCCGTCGACCCCGGGGCGGAGATCCCCGCCGAGTTCCTCACGTTCGAGAGGGTCGAGCCCCTCTTCTACGAGTCCCGCAAGCCGCTTCGCGACCTGGCGTTGGAGCTGGCGCGTTGGGAGTTCGCCCGCTGGGCTCCGCCGTCCGACGCCCTCGTCCGGCTGGCAGAGAGCCCCCACGCGGACGTCCACCGGTTCGTTACGGATGCCCTGCTGGCCGAAGAAGCCCCCGAACATCGCCGCTTCCGGATCGACCCGGAGAGCCTGAGCCCCGCCGCCGTGTACGCCTTCTGCGAGTCGGCCGACGCGTCGACGCGGGACCTCGGCATGCAGCTCATCGGCCGCTCCCCCCGACTCCGGCGGCCCGAGGAATTGTTCCGCCTGACCGACAGCCCAGACCGCCGGATGCGGGCGTTCGTGATCCGGGCCCTCTGGTCGCTCTATCGCGACCGTGGCATCACGGAGGGCTGGAAACCCTCGGCGCCGCCGAGTTCCACGATCGGCGCGGGGACTCGAAAGGCAGCCGCCGCGGCGGCCGAGAACCGGGGCACGGGCGCTCCCGCCCGCCCCGACAACCTGCCGGCGCAACCGACCGGCATGTGGGGCCTGCTCCGCCGCTCGCTGTTCGAGCTTCCTCCGCCCAGGCCCGAGAAGGGCGAGAAGTCCGCCGGCGGCGAGAAGCTCAAACCGCTCCCCGCCCGCAAGGCCAAGCTGGCGATGATCGAGGTCATCCGCGACCTGGCCCTTGAGGACGTCGACTTCGCCCGGGGCGCCCTCCCCTTGCTGGAGGAGTTCCTCCCCTCGCGCGGGCCGAGCGAACGGGCCGCCTGCCTGACGGCCGTAACCCGCATTCGCCACGTCTGGCCCGAGCTGCGGCGACGGGCCGAGGAGGCGGCCTCTTGAGCGCGACGACCGACTACACCATCCCGTTTCGCGGCGACCTCAAGGCGATCGCCGGCGTCGGCTCCGCCGTCGCGCTGGCGACGCGCCATCCCGAGGCTCGGCCGACCGCCCTGTTCTGGGTCGACCAGGGCGACGACCGCCCGCGATCCCACGGCGAGGAGTTCCCCGGCGGCGTCACCGCCATCGCCGACAGCGACTCCGTCTGGATCGCCGGGACCGACGGCCATGTCTATCGGGCGCCGCTCGACGGCCCGCCAAAAGCGATCGGCCCGAAGGTCGGCGAAGCGAAGGCGCTGGCCCTGCTCTCCGACGACCGGCTCGGCGTACTCGTGGGCCGCGAGGTGAGGGTCCTCGCGCGAAAGGACGGCAAGCTCGCGCAGACGATCGAGCTGCCCGAGCCGGGCTCGACGCTGGCGAGCGACCCATCCGGCAAGTGGCTGGCGGTTGGGACCACCGATGGGCTGGTTTCGATCTACGAGGCCGAGTCCTCGGCCGATTTCGCCCCCGGCGACTCCGCCCGACTACACGAAGGCGAAGTCACGGCCATCCTGTTCGAGCGCGACGACCTGCGTTTCTTCTCGGCCGGAGCTGACATGAAGCTCCTGTCGACCCACGCGCGAGGCAAGCTGGAGCCCGAGGACAAGGGTCGCGCCAACAACCACTCCGATCGGATCACGGCCATGATCTGGGGGCCGGAGGACCGCCTGCTCACGGGCAGCCTCGACGGCACGGTCAAGTCGTGGCCGCGTGTCGGAGGGGTCAAGCCGACGACGCAGAAGGAGGGCGTGGTCCGAGTCTTGGGGATGGCCCTGGTCAAGCGGCACGGGCGCGACCACCTCGTCGTGGCGGGCGGGGACGACACGCTCCGCACCTTCGTCATCGACGCCGCCGGCAAGCCCGCCGGCCTGATGCTCCGCGGCTGCGGCGCGATGGACGCGACCAGGGCAGACCTCGCCGGCGACGACCCCCGTGCTCGCGAAGCGGCCATCCGTCGACTGGCCGAGTTCGACGACGCGGCCTCCCTCTCGCTCCTCGCCGAGCAGGCCGTTCGCGATCCCGACCACGGCCTGAGGCTTCTGGCCGTGCAGTCGCTCGGGCAGTCCGACCATCCCAAATCCCCTGCGTTGCTGGAGGGCCTATTCTCGCACGCCGAAGCCGCTGTCCGCACCGCCGCGTTCGAAGGGCTCCGCCGCCAGCGCGGTCCGGCCGACCTTCGCGTCCTGGACCTCGCCCTCAAGGCCGAGAAGCCCGAGATCGGCAAGCTCGCCGTTGAGGCTCTGGGGACACTCGCCGGCAAGGACGACCAGGCGCTGACCCGCCTGACCACAGCCCTCTCGGCCAAGACGCCGGAGGTCCGCCAGGCGGCCCTGATGGCGCTGGAATCGGCCTACCCGGCCGACTCGCCCGAGGCGAATCTCGCGGCCCTCGGAACGTCCCACGCTGATGTCCGGCGGGCGGCGCTGATGAGGCTGTTCGCCCGCAAAATGCTGGGCGACGCCACGGTCCAGTCGGCCCTGCGTCGACGCGTCGAGGACGCCGATCCCGAAGTTCGTCGGGTCGCCTTTCTGCTCTCGCTCCATACCCGCCCCGCCCTGCTCTCCGCCCTGCGCTCGCGCGACCCGGAGTTGGAGCGTCAACTGGCCGACCTCGAAGGCGGCCAGGATCCGTCGTCCGCGGTCGCGAAGCCGAAGAAGGGCCGCGGCGAGGCTACGACGAAGGCCGAAACGCCGAGCGACGAGGAGTTGACGCCCCTGCTCCAGGCGTCGGCCAGCAGCGCTCTCGAGACCAGCCTGCGGGGAGCCCGCGGCCTGGCCGTTCTGGGCGACCCCCGGGCCTTCGGCCTCCTGTTGCAGCTAAGTCGCGAAGAGGACGAGAAGGCCCGAGTCGAGGCCTGCCGGGCCATGGCCGCGCTCGACGACGCTCGAGGGGCTGAGCGGCTGAGGTCGCTCCTGTACGACCCCTCGCTCGCCGTCCGAGACGCCGCCTTCACCGCCCTGGCCCGTCTTCTCGAAGACGAGCCCCTCAAAGCGGCCGAAGCCGGGCTCAACGCACCGTCTGAGAACGTCCGCCAGCGAGGGCTCCAACTCCTGGTCGCCGAGGCGCGCAAGGCCCCGATCAAGAGCCTCGAAGATCGCCCCGCCGCGATGCTGGCCGATGCGCTGAACGACTCGTTCAAGACGGTCCGATCCGAGGCGTTCAAGGCCGCGCTCAATCTGAAGGTCGGGGGCGGAGGCGCCGCCACGCTTCGGTACGTGATGAGGAGCCAGCACGCCGACGTCCGTCGCGAGGCGATGACCGAAGCCATGGCGAACGCCGGCGAGCCGGGCGGCTGGGACGCCGTCTTCGAGTTCCTCAACGACCCCGACCCCGGCCTCCGTTCCGAGGCGTACGAGTTCGCGTCCAGAAAGACGAAGGGGCTGGAGACACTCGACGCCGCCCTGGGATCGCGCTACCCCGACTTGCGCAAAGCGGCCGTCGACGGCCTCGTCAAAAAACACACGGCCGCCGCGCAGAAGCTGCTCGCGCGGGCCCTGGACGACGAGGAGAAGAACGTTCGACTGGCCGCGTTGGAGGCCCTCGTCGGGGCCGACGCCCAGCCCGTGTTGCGAACGGCCGTTGAGAACCCTCACGCCGACGTTCGGGTCCGAGCGGCCCGCGCTCTGGCCAGGCACGGAGACCCGGCCGCGCTCAAGCCGCTGATCGCGTTGGCGACGGCTCTCGAACCCGAGGAAGAGGAACGCCGCAAGGACTGGTCGAGCCTCGCCGAATCAGCCCTGCTCGGCCTCGGGCAGCTTGGCGACGCCTCCGCGCTGACGGCCCTCATCCCGCTGATCGACAGCCCGCACGCACCGATCCGCCAGGGGGCGACGCGAGCCCTGGCCTGGCTCACTCCGGCCGACCGCTCGGCCCCGCTGCGCGACGCCCTGCGACACCACGACGCGGTCGTCCGGGACCTCTCGGCGTTCGGCCTGACGCTCCTCGGAGATGCCTCGGCGGGCCCGCTCGTCTTCGCGGATTCGGCGAAGACCCTGAAGCCCTGGGAACGGTTCGCAGCGGCGGTGGCGCTGTCGGGGACCGCGATCGGCGACGGCTCCCTCGTGGCCGGGCTCGACGACTCGGACGAGAAGATCCGGGCCCGGATCCTCCTGCTTCTGTTGATGATGGAGTGGAAGGCGCCCCGCGAGGGCTCGCCGCTCGTCCTGGCCGCGCTGGCCGGCCGCGATCCCCGAACGCGGCTCGTCGCGGCCGAGGCCCTGGAGGCGATGGCCGCCGGCGCGGGGGGCCTCGCCGAGTTCATCGTCAAGACGATCAACGACCGCGGCGGCAAGCTTCCCTGGACGATCCCCGCCGCCGTCGTGGACGACCTGGCCGAGTTGCTCGTTCACGCTGAGCCTCGCCTCCGCGCCCGGTCGGCCGAGTTGCTCCGGGCGCTGGAGAGTGACGAACAGGCTGCGTGGGACCAGACCTGGGCGACACACGCCGAGCGCTTCGCCGCCGCGATCGAGGCCCTTCGCAAAGCGGCCGCGAAACGTCGCTCCACAACAGATCAGGCCCCGCCGAAAAGCCTCCGTGAGCTGGCCCTCGGCGCCTACGTCGGGCTGCTCCGCAATCAGGGCGGGACGCAGAAGGCCGGCGACCCGGCCACGTTGAGAGTGCGGCGATCGGCGCTGGGCCGTATCGAGACTTTGGCCAAGAATGATCCGACGATCGCCTCGGCCGCCCGCCCGGTGCTGGTGCAGGTCCTGGGCGACCCGAACGCGGCGATCCGCATCCCGGCGTTCGAGTGCCTCCCCGTGCTGGGCATGGAGCCCACGACCCTCGCGGCCGAGGCCCTGGCGACGGGGCACGTCGACCTGGGCGTGAAGGCCCTGGAGATCCTGGCCGCGGGCGGATCGACGGCCGAGGGCCGCCGCGTCCTGGACGAGGCGATGCTGACCCGACGCGACGACCTGGCCATTGAGGCGGCTAAACTCCTGATCGCCCGCGAAGGGACGACTCCCGTCGCGACGAGGGCGCTGGAGGGCGCCCACGAACCGCTCCGGAAGGCCGCCGTCGCCTGGCTGGCCGACGAGGCCGAGAAGGACGAGAAGGCCCGCGTGTCCCTCCGCGCAGCGCTCTCCTCGCGGCATGCGCCCGTCCGCGAGGCCGCCGCGATGGCCCTGGCCGCGCGGAAAGACGCCTCGGCCTTCGACGCCCTGGTCGCCCTGCTGAAAGCGGCCCCCGATGCGAACGCCGCCCGTCGCTGCATCGCCGCCCTGACGACGCTCGGCGATCCTCGCACCGCCACGGCTTTCCTCGACCGCGTCGAGAACGATCCGTCCGAGACCGCGCCGGCCGACGAACTCATTCGCGCCGTCGGTGGCTTCGGCCGGCCGGAGGTCATCGACCGCCTCTTCGCCCTCTGGGACAAGGACCGTAAGCGCGGGCTGCCGGCCTACCAGGCCCTCTTCACGATCAGCGGCCACCACCAACGGATCGAGGATCCGGAGGACGAAGCCCCCGACCGCCGTTGGGAGGAGAAGCAACTCCCGAGACGCGACGACGTGCTGGCCCGCCTTCTCGCACGCCTCACCGCACCGGGCGAAAAGGGAGCCATGGCGCTCATCCCCGCCGCCCGTTGGTCGCGGTCGAAGGAGGTCGACCCGGTCCTCGCCGGCCTGATCGGCCACCCGGACGAGGCGATCCGACGCGCGGCGATCGAGGCGATCGGCTGGCGGCTTCGCAAGCGTTCCGGCGACCCGGCCGTCCTGGTCAAGGCGTTGGCCTCGAAGGATCCCGTCGCGCAGTTGCTCGCGGCCGAGGGCCTGGCTCGGGTCGGGCGGCCCGAAGGACTCTCGGTCCTGATGGCGAGCGTTGAGTTGGTCCCCGACCTGAACCTCCGCCGCCGGGCCGTCCTGGCGCTCGGCGAGTTGGCCGACGAGCGTGCCGCCGAGATGCTCATCAAATTGGCGTCCGACGACGCCCACGCCCTCAACGAGGCCGCCGCCGAGGCGATCGGACACCTCGGAAAGTCGAAGCACGCCGAGGCCGTCGAGCGGCTGCTCGTACGGTTGGCCGATGGGAGCGGCGGCGTGGCCTACCAGGCGATCAAGGGGCTCCGCTGGCTCGACACGGCCCAGGGATGGCGGGTCCTCCGCAGGCGGGCCGGCGAGGACTCAGCGCCGCATCGCGAGATCGCCATCGAACAACTCGCCCACAACGACGATCCTGCCACCCGGGATCTGTTGCTCAAGCTGATCCGCGAAGACATCTCGAACGAGGAGCAGGCGTACGCCGCGGCCCGCAAACTCTGGGGCCCGGACGCTCTCGAACCCGACGAGGCCCTGCTCCAGAGTGTGTACCCCGAGGGCTTCGAGGAGTACGACGAGGCCCTGAAACGCGGCTCCGAGCGTTCCTCCCCCTCCCGGATTTTCGCCATTCTTCCCTCCTGTGAGGACGACGACGTCCGCAAGGCTCTGGCGCGGGCGCTTCTGACGCGGAAGGACGTGCCGACCGCCGAGGCCAGGGACGCTCTCGACAGCCTGGACCCGGCCGTTTCGGGCCTCGCGGCGCACATTCTCGGCCGGTCCGGCGAGGCCGCGAAGGGTGGCGCGAAGTCGGTCGAAACGACGCTGACGCGCTGGTGGAAAGCCTGGGTCGATCGGCGCAAGACTTCGCGAACGGTCGGCCTGGGAGATGACGACGCTCAAGCTCTCGTCGAATGTCTGGGCCTCGTCGCCTGGGCCGCAGGACGACTGGGCGTCGGAGGAGAAACCCTGGCCGCGATGGCGAGCCTCCCCGAGGCGGATCGCCAGGCCGTCGAGATGCGACGGTCGGCCGTGGAGGCGCTCGCGGCCTCGCCCGCGAGAAAGCTCGCCGTCGCCGCTCTGGAGGAAGCCGTCTCGACTACTGGCCCCGAGACCCGAGCGCTCGCGGCCCAGATCGTGACCGAGGACGCGCCTGACAAGGCCTTACCGCTTGCGGAGAAGCTCCTGGCCGACCGCTGGGCCTTCGATCGGGTGGCTCGCGGTAGGTCTGCACGGCTCTCGAACGTCCTCCGCCAGGCCTCGCGCCAGAGCCATTACCAGGGCGTCGCGCTGCCGTATCTCGTCGCGCAAAAGGACGTGGAGGGCCTGGCCGCCGTCGCCGGGGATCGTTCCGCGGCCGAAGGCGCGCGGCTCGGCGCGATCGAGGCGCTCGCCGCGCTTGCGACGGAGCCGGCCGAGGACGTCCTCCGCAAGATCGGCCTCGATGAGCGCGAGGAGGAAGACCTCCGCAAGGCCGCCTGGCGAGGGCTCCGTAAATCGAAGCGGCTCCGGACGCCGAAGCCCACCAAGACTCCAACCCCCAAGGTGAGCGGATGAGCGACGAGCCCCTGCCGCCGGACGTCCCCTCCGACGAGCCGCCCGCCGTCGAACGGACGGAGGTCCACCTGGCCTACCACGGCGCGAGCCGGCTGACGACCACCGAGGACTCGGCCCGGCTGGCCCTGGCCGCCAACATCCTCCGCCCCCCCGCGCGGTTCGACGGCGTCATCAAGGATCCGATCCGCTTCCGCGAGGCGATGTCCGCCCTCTACGCGGTCGTCGCCAGCGACATGCGGTATCAGCCCAAGGACCGCACGGCGTACCTCGCCTACATGCGGATGAGGCGTGAATCGTCGGGGCTCGACGTCTGGCAGGCCCAGCGCGAGTATTTCGGCTGGCTCTTGCGGAACGACCCGCTCGCGTTCGTGATCCTCGACCCGGTCGTGACGGTCCATCCCGACGAGGTCTTCTTCGAGGTCTTCAGCAAGGACGAAGGGGCGTACGCGAAGCTGGGCGTCGACCGCGACTGCTTCTCCAGCGCGACCGACCCAACCTACGGCACGACGAACATCGACTTCAGCCAGTCGCTCTACCAGGGCCTCCAGCAGATGCGCTCCTATCGGGAGACGAGGCTGACGATTGGCCCCGAGGGCGTGGGGCTGATGACGAAGGCGTCCGGCGAAGTCCTGGAGAAGACGATCCGCGTGCCGGATTCATGGCTCCGCGGGTTCCTCCAGGTCCAGTCGGCCGCCGCGCTGCCGAGGGACACGTTCGCCCTCGCGCCGATCGATCTCTACAACGCCCTGCGTCACCTGCGTCTCCACGCCGATGAGAAGGGCAAACGCCGAGGCCTGCGCGTCGAGTTGATGCCCGGCCAGCCGCCCCGCCTGGTGCTCGAGCCATGGAACGAGGTGATTCCCACGACGGCCGCACCGTACAAGGGGAAGTCGGCGCGGGTCGCAAGGGTCTGGGGACGTCGTCGGTTGATGCTCCTTCAGCGGTTCCTGCCGTTCACCGAGGAGGTCGACGTCCACCTCCTCGGCAGCGGCCTGCCTAGCTTCTGGGTCCTTCGCGGACGGGGCATGACGCTGACGCTCGGGTTGACGGGGTTCACCTCGGCGAACTGGTCGCAGGCGCTGAACTTCGACCTGCTCCTGCCCCGCAAGGCCGAGCCCGGCGGCAAGTCGCTCGACGCCGTCCTGGAGCATCTCAACGGGCGCTGGTCGGCGGGCGCCGGCGAACTTGCGAAGGCGACGAAGCTCTCCTGGCCGGCATTGACCGAGGCCTTGCAGCTCGGCTGCCAGCAAGGGCGGATCATGTACGACCTCGCCGCCGACGTCTATCGTTTGCGGCCGTTGACCGACGCTCCCCTCGACCTGGGCCGACTGGAGTTCCGCGACGCCCGCGAGCGGGTGGCTCACGACCTCCTCGTGCGCCGCGGGGCCGTCGAGATCGTCTCCGAGAACCGCATCCCCGGCTCGGGACTGGAGCTGACGGGCCGCGTGACCGTTAAGGAAGACAACCGCGAATACCGCCCCAAGATGCTGCTGGCCGACGAGGGTCAGGTGACGCGGGCTGAATGCACCTGCTCGTTCTTCCGCAAGCAGGGCCTGAAGGCTGGGCCGTGCGTTCATCTGGTCGCGTTGAGACTGGCACACGCCGCCCGCGAGGCCGAGCGGGCTTCCGGCCGCGCACCGGCGGAGGCGATCACCGCCGAGACCCGCGCGTTCAGCCGCCGCGATGCGAAGGGGGAGGACGTGTACCAGGTCACGCTCGACCGCCGTCGGCTGAAGGTCCGCTGGGGCCGCGCCGACGGGGATTCGCGGCTCCAGACGCTTGCCTTCGATTCGGTCGACGAGGCGCGGGCCGCCTATCTCGCCCGCGTCGCCGACCTCGCCGCCCGCGGCTTCCTCGACGCCTCCGCAGGATGACCTCTCTCATGGCCATGCAACGTCAGACCAACCCGTTCGACCTCTGGCGATCGATCGTCCAGGCGGGAGGAATCCAGCCTTACATCAACGCCCAGCTCTCCGAGCGGGGCTTCCTCGTCGCCCGCCGCGAGACCGACGGCATGTCGGAACGCGAGCTGGCCGATTACAAGAAGTCGCTGAAGGCCGAGGCCGCAGAGCGCCGGCGGCTGCGGCGCGAGGCCTGGGCCGCCTTCCGCGCCGAGCACATCGTCCACCTCGGCGACGGCGTCTACTGGAGCGACGAGCCCGGCCCCGATCGCTGGGACCAGCCCAACGCCGAGGTCCGGGCCGCCGAGAACGAGCTGCCGCCGCTCGACTCCCCGCGGCAACTGGCCGAGGCCCTCGGCCTGACGATCCCGCAGCTTCGCTGGCTGGCCTTCCATCGCGACGCCGCCCGACGGATCCACTACCGACGCTTCACCATCCCCAAACGCGACGGCTCCGAACGGGCCATCTGGGCGCCGATGCCTCGGTTGAAGCGGGCCCAGCACTGGATCCTCCGGAACATCGCCGAGAAGCTCCCCGTCCACGGCGCGGCTCACGGCTTCCTGCCCGGTCGATCGATCCTCTCGAACGCCGCCCCCCACTGCGACTCCAAGGTCGTCGTGCGGATCGACCTCAAGGACTTCTTCCCGACCGTGACGCTCCGGCGCGTGAAAGGGCTCTTCCGCAAGGCCGGCTACCGCGAGCACGTCGCCACGCTGCTGGCCCTCATCTGCACGGAGTCGCCCCGCGAGATCGTCGAGCAGGACGGCGAGACCTACTACGTGGCCCTCGGCCCCCGTTGCCTGCCTCAAGGCGCTCCAACGAGCCCGGCGATCACGAACGCGCTCTGCCTCCGGCTCGACCAGCGGCTCTCGGGCGTCGCCCGCAGCCAGGGTTGGCGGTACACGCGGTATGCCGACGACCTCACGTTCAGCCGGCCGGCCGACTCCAAGGAAGCGCCGGGAATCGGCCGGCTGCTGGGGACCGTCCGCCGGGTCGTGGGCGATGAGGGATTCACGATCCACGACAAGAAGACGGCCGTCGGTCACAACGGAGGCCGCCAGCGCGTCACGGGCCTCATCGTCAACGGCGACCGTACCCCGCGCGCGCCGCGAGAGTTCAGGCGGAACCTGCGCGCGGCGATCCACAACCTGGTCACGGGGAAGGAGTCGCCGTCGGCCGAGCCTCCTTCGGTCCTCGCCGGCCGCGCGGCGTTCGTTGCGATGACCGACCCTTCCCTCGGCAGGGCGATGCTGGAGAGGCTCTCCCAGGCGGTCGAGCGCTCTCCGGAAGCCTGAGCGTCACTTCGGCGTTTCGGGCTCGGCCGGCGGGGCGGGGACTCGGGCTTCCCAGCCGAAGGGTTGCGTCCACGCCTGGGCTGGCTGGCCGGCGTAGGAAGGGTTCGCGGGAGACTTGTCGGAGGTGACGACGGCGCGGACGTAGAGTTCGTCGCCAGTCATCCGGTACTCGGCCTTGAGGCCCTCGACGGTCGCCAGCACCTTGCCGACGTCGTCGGAGTAGCGCTGGGTGACGGCCAGCGGCTTGCCGTCCTTGTCGGCGACCGGCTTGCGGGTGCGGTCGTAGTTCTGGGGCGTGCCGATGAACCGGGTGACGTACTTTGCATCCCCCTGGGGCTCGATCTCCACCGAGAGGGTCTTCGTCTCGGGCGCGTAGTGGACGTCCTTCAAAGAGACGCCGCTGGAGGCGTAGAAGTCCCGATCCTGCATCGCCTTGATGATCGACTCCGGCGTGAGGAACCGGGCGCGGACCATGATCCAGCCTCGGCCGGGAGACGAACTGCCGTCGAAGTAGTGGTGTGAGTCGTCCGTCCCCAGACCGTTGAGCGGAGCGATTCCCATCTCGGCGATCCGCAGCGTGTTGATGATGTCCCACATCCGGTCGATCCCGACGTGGGTATCGTCGCCCTGCTGGTGGACGTCGGGGTGGCCGTTGTAGACCTCGAAGAACCGCTCCTTCGTCACCATGGCCAGTTCCTCGGCGGTGACGGCGTAGCCGAAGTTGGGGTGATTGAGGTGGCCGATGATGGGCCGGCCCAGCCGTTTGGCCTGCTCGTCGACGGCCGCCAGGTTGTTCGACATGACCTCGGCGACACTTTTGCCCCCCTGGGGTTTGATCAGTTCGGCGACGTTGCTGGCGTTCATGTGGATGGGCTTTTTCTCAAAGCGGTCGGTGATCTCCTCGCCGGGGATGAGCAGGAATCGGCCGGGCTGTTCGAACAGGGCGCGGTATTCGCCTAGCGGCTTGAGACGGACTTCCTGGTCGCCGTTGACCATACGGGTCTCGATCCAGGCGTCGCCGAACCGAGCACGGTAGCGGTCGAAGCCCTTGTGCCTGGCCCGCTTATCGGCGGCGGCGACGCTCATCCACTTGGTCCCCTGCCCCAGGACGTTGTGATCGGAGAGGGCGAGAAACTGGTAGCCGCGACGGACGTACCAATCGACGACCATCTCCGGATAATCGTCGCCGTCGCTCCAGAGCGTATGCGTATGCAGGTTCCCCTTGAACCATCGAGTCTGGGCCCCAGCCGTGGGCGAGCCGTCGTCCTGGGAACGAGCCGTCGCCGGGTCGAGAGCGAGGAGCAGGGAAACGAGGGCGGTCGTCAGGGCGAAGCGGCTCATCGATCGGTCTCCGAACGTCGGGGAGGTGATCCGGGGGGCGATTATAGAAGGACCGACGACGCGTCGAAAGCCGCCCGAGCCGACAGTCTCTGACCCAATGAATTCGGACGAGGACGATCCAGCGCGTATAATTTCGGCGGGAGGGAATGACGCGAGTATGAGTGAGTCCGGGAGGAAACCGACGCCCCCGATCGTGCTGATCGTGGTGGCCGTACTGGCGACCGCGGTCGGCTGGTTCGCAATCGAGCGGCTGGCGATGATCGCGGAACACACCGCCGGCGAGGGCGCCGTCTCGCACTCGTGGCACCTCATCGCCATCCAGGCGCTGATTCTGGCGATCCTCTGCCTGGTGGGGACGTCGCTCTGGCTGCTCCGCCGCCGCGACGAGGCCCGAGACGGCGAGACCGGGCTGCTGGCCGTCCTCGACGCCGCGCCCGACGGCATGGCCCTGATCGACGGCTCCTGCCGGATCGTCCTGGCCAACGCACGGGTGGAGGCCATGTTCGGATATCACAGGGACGAGTTGCTCGGCCGGTCGATCGAGGTCTTGCTGCCCGACGCTCCCCGCTTCCTAGGCGCCCGCACCGACCCCGACGCCGCACCGATCCTTCGGGCCGACCTCGGGGCGCTGCGCGGCCTGGAGACGAAGGGCCGGCGCAAGAACGGCAGCTCGATCCCGCTGGAGGTGAGCTTCGGGGTCGTGGGCCGCCGCGAGGAGGTGGCCGTCGCCGCCTGCGTTCTCCACGACGTCTCGGACAGGCTCGGAGAGGAGGCCCGGCTCCGCGAAGCCTATCGCGCCCTGCGGTTCGCCAACGACCGGCTGCGAGGAGTCGTCGAAGGGACCAGCGACATGATCGCCGCCCTCGACCGCGACGGCCGCTACATCCTGCTCAACGACGCTTACCGGCGGGCCTTTCAGCGTCTCTTCGGCTGCCGCGTCGAACAGGGGATGCGGCTGGAAGAGGCTCTTGAGAGCCGCCCTGAAGACCTCTCCCGGTTGAAGTCGCGGTGGGATCGGGCCCTGGCCGGCGAACGGTACAAGGATATGGCCATCTACCCGGACGGCGATGGAGCGCTCAGCCATCTGGAGGTGGCGTTCAACCCCATCCGCGACGAACAGGGAACGCTCATCGGCGCCGGGCAGCTCATCCGCGACGTCACCGATCGCGTTGAGGCCCATGAGGCGCTCCGCCGCAACGCCGCGCAGCTTGAAGCCCTCGGGGCGTCTCGCGAACAGGCCTACGCCGCTCTCCAGCACGCTTACGAGGAGTTGAAGCTGGCCGAGAGCCGCCTCGTGCAAGCGGAGAAGCTCTCCGCGCTGGGGCAGCTCATCGCCGGCGTCGCGCACGAGATCAACAACCCGCTGGCGTTCGTCGGCAACGACCTGGCGATCCTCCAGCGCGATGTGGCGAACCTGATGCGTCTGATCCAGCTTTACCGACAGGCCGCCTCGACGCTGGCCGAACGGCATCCCGAACTGGCCGCCGAAATCGCCGATACGGCCGAGGAGATGGATCTCGAATACGCGCTCGAGCACCTCAACGGCCTGACCTCTCGCGCCCGCGACGGCCTGGGACGGATCCGCCGGATCGTCAAGGACCTCCGCGACTTCGCCCGCCTCGATGAAGGCGAGAAAGACGACGCCGACCTGAGCGCTGGGCTGGCTTCCACGGTCAACATCGTCGCCGGCCTGGCACGCGACCGTCAGGTCGAGGTCGTCACCGATCTGCCCCCGCTCCCTACGGTCACTTGCTCGCCTGGGAAGATCAACCAGGTGGTTCTGAATCTGTTGATCAACGCCATCGACGCCAGCCGGACAGGCGGCAAGGTGACGCTCCGCACTCGACAGGACGGTCCTGAAGGCGTGGCGATCGACGTGATCGACGAGGGCGTCGGCATCCCTCCGGATGTCCGAGGCCGCATCTTCGACCCCTTCTTCACGACGAAGCCGGTCGGCAAGGGGACCGGCCTGGGGCTCTCGATCAGCTATGGGATCGTCCAGGAGCACGGCGGCCGGATCGAGGTCGACTCGACTCCGGACGTCGGCTCGCGATTTACGATCCACCTGCCGCTCCGGCCCCCGCCGAAGGAAGCCCCCGCGCTCGCCGTCGCCGAGACGCTTCGCGACGGGAATTGATCGGGATTCAGGCCGTTCAGTTCGGCGGCAGGCCCTGGCGAGCCCGCCGCTCCATCTTCTTCTCCTCGCGACGCTGTTGCCGAGCCTCCTTCTGGAGTTGGCGTTCCTCCGGGGTGCGCGAGAAGGGGACGCGGAGGCCGGGCAGAAGCAGCTCCGCGTCGGGATCGTCCATAGCGGCCGGGGCGACGGCAGGATCGGCTGGGCCTCCCGGCTGCGGAGGCGGAGGCGCGGGCGTGGTGCGACGAGGCCCCGGATCGGGAAGCGGCGTCGGGATGGGGGCGGGATTGGGACGAGGGCGGCGGAAGATGTCGCCGATCCCCCGGCCGATGCCCAGCGTCGTCTCCAGAAGGTCCTCGCCGAGGTTCTTGAACCGATCCTTGATCTGTTCGCCGTCGATCTTCGGTTTGTCAATGGTCCCCGTGAGCGGGAGGCGGATCTGGGCGTTCGCCAGCAGGGTGGAGAGCACCGGAATATTGCGTCGCGGCGGGACGGCGGCGAAGGTCGCCATCATGTCGATGCGTTTGTCGAAGTCCATCCAGCCTTCCAGGCCGATCGCCGCCACGTCGCCCACTGGCAGGATCAGGCCCTCCTGGTAGATCGTGCGGCCGAGGATGCGGATCGAGACCGGGTCGCGCAGGACGAACATCGCCCGCCGCTCCAGGTTGAAAACGGCGATCAACTGATCGACCAGCGGGCCGGGCATGAACTTGACGTCGTCGAACTGGATGTCGCCGTCGACCTGCGTCTTGGTCGCGTCGCCGTCGAGTGAGAAGACGGCCTGATCGAGATCGAACGACACCTTCCCCTCGACGCGGGTGGCGTTGTCCAGAACCGGCGCTGCGAACGAGAGGACGCGGTGCGAGACCTCGTCGTTGACCACGGCGCCCGTCAAGCTCGATCCCTTGCCCAGCCGCAGCCAGCGCTTGCCTTGATCGTCCACGGCGATCTGCGGATCCAGTTGCAGCCGCCCGCTGTTGAGCATGCCGTCGATCGGATCGATGGCGAGCTTGCCCTCGTTCGCCCGGACGTGCAGCAGGGTCTTTTCGAGCCGCATGCCGAAGACGTCGACCTCGTCGAGTTGGAGCCCGATCTCCCCCTTGAGATTCGACGGGCTCTCCGCGTGACCGCCCATGGGGAGAGTGCCGGCGAGCGCCCAGGCGTGAGGACGTCCCTTGATCGAGGCGTTGGGCTCGATCCGCGAGGCGAGTTCCTGTGTGAGGCGTTCCCAGTTGGGGGCGAGGGTTCCCGCCATGTCGACCACCGGCGCGTCGTCGGGGAGCGAGACGCTCCCCCGGCCGTCGGCCTTGCCGAAGGGAGTGTCGATCGCGAGCAGCCCCACGTCGAGCTTCTTCGTCTTCACGGCCAGGTTGGAATCCAGGTCGACGGTGATCGTGCCGATCTCCTGAGGCTTGCCGCCGGGGGCGTCGACCTGGATGACGTTCTGGGCCTGGACGGTCCCGCCGAGCTTCCAGTCGTCCTTGTTCTGGCGGCCGTCGACCTCCGCCGCGAGCGTGCCAGCCAGCGAAGGCCCCTTGCCTCCGAGGACGTCCTGGATCGAGGCCAGGTCGCCGGAGAGGTTTACGTGGAACCACGTCGAGCCCTGGGACTTCAGGCCGCCGGCGGTGACCTTGTCGATCGAGAAGGCCGGCTCGCGTTCCTTGGCCGCCTCCTCCGGGGTCAAGTCGCGGTGGGTGAGCGTCAGCTCGTCCTTCTTGAGGTCGTACCGGGCCGAGCCCCGCCAGACGTAGGGGGCTTCGGGCATGAACTGACCGCCGGGGCCGACGAAATGGGAGGCGGCCACTCGCAACTGGCTCGCGTCCACGGCCGAGGCATCGGCGACGACGCTGCCGGAGGCCTCGACGACGCGCTTCACGCCGTTGAAATCCACGGTCGTCCGACCTGAGGCGTCGACCGAGGACGGCGTCAGGCGGTTGGGCGGCGAGGACGTTTCCAGCTTCAGCTCGTCCTCAGCGCTGCGGCCGATCAGCGAGGCGTACTGCCAGTCGCGCGGGAGGCCGGACGGCTGGGCCTCGCCGCGAACGGCCAGATCGGCCTTCAGCTCGTCGCGCTTGAGGGTCTCCACGACGGGGAGCCCGGCGAGCGAGAGCCCCTTGATCCCGCCGTCGGCGGCGAGTTGGTACTGCCCGTTCTGGCGCGAGTATCGGGCGTGGAGCGTCCCGGCGCCGGCGGCCTCGAACTCGCCCAGGTCGACCCACTCACGGGCCTTCTGACGGGCTGCGGCCAGGTCGAACGCGGCGTCGACGATGATGCCGGCGTCCAGATCTCCCTTGCCCGTGGCGGTGAGGAACGGCGTGCGAAGGTCGAGCTGTTCCAGCGCGATGGCCTGAGGAGTGCGGTCGAGCTTGACGGCCAGCGTCGTTGGGTCGTTCCAGGCGATCGTCCTCTCCCCCTTCTTCGCGGCGAGGTCGTTCAGGTCGGCGGTGACCTCGATCCGCTGTCCGGCCTCGGAGCCCGGAGCGGCCGGACGCGCGACCGCCTCAGCCTTGAGCGCGACGGCTCCCTTCTCGATCGTCACGTCGTCCAGCAGATGAAGGGTGCGGCGAAGTTGATTGGCGACCGTCAGGTCGATGCGGCCTTCGAGCTTCGCCGAGCGGTCGGCGGCCGGCGGGAGATCGCCCGAGGCGGCGAGGTTCGCGGCGGGGGCGTCCAGGGCGAACCGCTCCAGGTGGTATTCCCCCCCCTTCCCCGCGGCCTTCCAGCCGATCTTGACGTTGGCCTGTCTCAACTCATCGCCGGCGAGCTTCGGCCCAGCGGCAAGGAAGTCGGCGAGCGCCAGGTCGCCCGAGGTCGTCAGCGCGCCTTCGACGACCTTGAGATCGATCGCGCCTGAGAAGAGGCCGGATGTTTGCAGTCCCGCCAGTTCGCCGTCCGTCGGCGAGATCCGCCAGGGCCAATGGTCGGCCGTCACGCCGAGCGTGGAATCCTTCCCCAGGTTGACGCCGTGATCGTCGCGTCCGATCTCCCCGGCGATGGTCATCTTGCCGGTGTCGGCGCCGATCTTGTCCCGGCTGAGCTTCAGGTCCCAGGAGATCGGCTCGGGGAACCGAGTCAGGTTGATGTCGAGATCGGCGTGATCGGCGTAGAACGGGTCGGCGAGCCCCTGCTGAGTGAACTTCAGGGTCGCGTCCTGGA